>CAYYUX010000012.1:0-28779 GCA_964474975.1 uncultured Thermodesulfobacteriota bacterium | reverse complement strand
CTAACTGGAATATACCTCTTTGTGCTTGACAGCCAAGACGGTATCTACAAGGCTAAAAGAAAGTGGAAAGGTTGTATCCAAGGGCGGCCACAGGTAAGGTTAGCGGCCTTACCGATCCCCTATCGGTTTTCTTTGCCAAGCTTTCTTTTTTCCAAAAGAAAGCGGAAAGGTTTTTTAATTGGGAGTCTTGTTTTTGCAAAAAGACAAGACTCCCTCAAGAGCCTCTTCTTATAAGCCAGCGTGAGAATTTCGGGAACCATCCCGAGAAGAGTTTCTCCGTATAATAGGCGTCGCAGGCGCGTTTCAGCCCCTGAGCTACCGTGGGATAGACGTGTATGGTCCCTGAGATGGCCGTTATGGGCAGTTTTGCCTTCATGGCAACGACATACTCGTGTATAAGCTCCCCTGCTCCGGGGCCGAGGATATGGGCGCCGAGTATCTGTTTCTTTTTATCAATAATTATCTTTATAAGCCCCTTGCCCTCGCCCTCGATAAAGGCCCTGTCCACATCGGCAAAGGCCTGACGGTAGACAGATATTTTGTCGTACTTTGCGCGCGCCTCGGCCTCTGTGAGCCCCACTCTGGCAAGCTCGGGGTCGGCAAAGGTCACCCATGGCACGACCCTGTAATCGACCTTTCTATTTACAATGGGAAAGAGGGCGTTTGATACGACAAGGCCTGCCTGATACTCGGCCATGTGCGTAAATTTATAGGGTCCCGTAACATCTCCGCAGGCGTATATATGGCCCTGCGTAGTCTTCAGGGAGGGCCCTGACTTTATGCCCTTTCGCGCCTCATACTCCACGCCCGCGGATTCAAGGCCAAGCCCCCCGACGTTGGGGCTCCTGCCTATGGCGGACATTATCTCCTCGGCCTCATAGGCCTTCTCGCCGCCCTCAATGGAGGCGATGACTGCCTTGGAACCACCACTGCCTTTTATCTCTTTAAAGGCCTTGCAGGTCACTATCTTTATGCCCTCTTCTTCAAGAATGGCGTGAAGGGCCTCGGAGAGTTCCTTATCCTCACGGGGCAGTATCTGTCCTTTTTTCTCAAGTATGGTGACCTTTGAGCCGAGCCTGCTGAAGACCTGGGCGAACTCTATGCCTATTGGGCCGGCGCCGAGGATGATAATGCTCGCCGGGAGGCTTGTAAGCCCCAGGGCCGTGATGTTTGTAAGTGCCCCTACCTCTTGAAGGCCCGGTATGGGCAGGACCGCCGGGCTTGAGCCCGTGGCTATGATAAACTTCCTGCCCATAAGCCTTCGCCCATCGACCTTAAAGGTATGGTCGTCCTCAAAGGAGCCGTTGCCGAAGATAACCTCGACGCCCATCTTTCTGAAACGCTCGGGGTCGTCGTTACATGCGATCTTTGCCTGCACGCCCTTCATTGCGGCCATGACCGCGGGAAAATCCACGGTAACGGGGCCGCATTTAATGCCGAACTCACCTGCGCGGCGCGCCATCATGGCTACCTTTGCCGAGTGGACAAGCCTCTTTGTGGGCACGCATCCCCAGTGCAGGCAATCGCCTCCAAGGCTTTTTTCTTTCTCCACGAGGGCCACCCTCGCGCCGAGCTGAGCCGCGCCGCTTGCGCTTACGAGGCCGCCGACGCCGCCGCCTATGATTACAAGGTCATATTTTTCCATAATGATTACAAAACCTTTTTTTATTAAATCCGCCCTGCCTTTATCTCAGTATGCAATATAACACCATCGTAAGATAGGCGTAAGTATGGTGGCTTACATGGAGGCCATAAAAAGTCAGCCCCGCCCTCAAGACGCCTTGCCTGTATCAAGGAACCTCATGGTCTCGTCAAGGGTGGGGATGCCGCCTCTCCCGCCGGGCGCGAGGCATTTCAGGGCCGCGAAGGCAGAGGCGAACCTTACAACCTCCTCAAGGGGCCATCCTTTTTGCAGACCGAATATATAACCGCCGTGAAAGACGTCGCCCGCACCTGTCGTATCAACGGCCTTTACCTTGAAGGCAGGTGTGGAAAAAACCCGTCCCTTATGCCATGAGACTGAGCCTCTATTGCCAAGGGTTACGGTGACGGCCTCTGCGCCGAAGGCCGCGATCTTACGCAGAGCCTCTTCAGGGTTGGGAGAAAAATAAGCGGAAAAACCCTCTGAGCCCACAATATAATCTACCTTTGGGAGGAGCCTCAGAACCCCCGGACGAGGCGAGCCCGCGTCGCATACAACAGGCACACCTTCCGCCGCCGCAAGGTCGGCCATCTTTAACGAGGCCCCTTCCATAAGGCCGTCAAGGAGCAGAAAATCCGCACCCTTCAACCACTCGCCCTTAACCTCCTCGGGGGCGAGCTCCGCTACCGTGGGGCGCTGCCAGAGGATAGTCCTTGAGCCATCCTCGGAGTTGACGATAATAAAGGCCCTCTGCGAGGCCCCGCCCTCTCGAACCACAAGCCCCCCTGTATCCACGCCCTCTTCTACGAGCCCCTCTCTTATCCTTTTGCCTGCGGAATCATCAGAGACTACACCGGCAAATGCCGTGGCCACGCCGAGCCTCTGCAACGCGACAAGGGCCGTGGCAACGGGGCCGCCGCCCTGCTCGATAAGACTTATTACCTCTTTTTTTTCGTCCTCAAGAGGAAAAGAATTTACTGTGGTTATTAAATCGAGAGATGCCTGACCAAGACCGAATATGGACATAATATTAAAAACCTTCCGCTTTCTTTTGGAAAAAAGAAAGCTTGGCAAAGAAAACCGATAGGGGGTCGATAAGGCCGCTGACAACTCCTACGGCCGCCCCTGGATACAATGATTGCCCTGCTCAACTGGTGCGGCTATCAAGGAGCATGGTCACGGGGCCGTCGTTCAAGCTACTTACCTCCATATCGGCTCCGAATCTACCCTCTTCAACAACAAGCCCTTTCTCACGCAATGATTTAATAAACAATCCGTAAAACTCCTCTGCCTTTTCAGGGACCTCGGCCTCTGAGAACCCGGGCCTTCGGCCCTTTCGACAATCGGCGAGGAGGGTAAACTGCGAGACTACAAGCACGGCGCCTCCGGCCTCGCTTACGTCAAGGTTCATGCGGCCCCTATCATCTCCGAAGATGCGAAGAAAACGAACTTTATCGGCAATGTAACTCATATCAGCCGAATCGTCTCCTTTTTCCACTCCAAGGTACACGAGAAGCCCTCTCTCTATATTACCGATAATCTCTCCCCTTACGGTGACGCTTGCCCCTTTAACCCTCTGTATCACCGCCTTCATCTCTTTTCAATCCTCACCTTATCGCCTATTACAACGCCAAGGGCCTCGGCTCCATTTGCCTCATCTGCCGCCACCTCCACGCGCCCCGAACTTCCCGTAAGGGCCCCGAGCTCACCTTCACCCAAAGAGGCGTAAGAACGGTAAAGCCCCTTTACCCGCCGTCCCTTTATGTCGAGCTCTATCTCAGTTGTCCCAAGGCCGGACTCAATAAGCTCCGCATCTATATTGGTGATGATATTACCGTATGAATCGATGTATATAACCTCTCCGTTAATGCCCCCCTCGACGCACTCGGGAGGCCGAAGGTTTATCATATCCAGCTCCCTTGCCTCAGGGCCGAACTCCCCGGGAGGTACGCCAAGAGAGAGATGCCCGGCAACGGGACCGAAGATATCACGGCCATGAAAGGTGCGGCTGACCACATCCCTCATATACCGCTCGTTCTTAATCTCAAATATCCTCTTAATGCCGTCGCCCTCGGCCATAAGGCTTAAGAGCCCGTTATCTGGGCCGACAAATAAAAACCGCTCTGTCTCCACTATGACGGCGCGGCGCGGCCCGCCTACACCGGGGTCCACGACACCAAGATGCACAGTGCCATCGGGAAAAAGGCCGCATGCCTCGGCCATGACAAAGGCCCCGTGAAAGATATCTCCCGAACTAATGGAGTGCGAGATATCAATCAGATTAGCTGAGTGGTTTACGGAGAGTATAGCTCCCTTCATGGCTCCCACGTAGTGATCCTTAAGACCAAAATCCGTGGTAAGGCTTATTATCGCCGACATATTCACCTCCTTAACCATACAAAAAAAATAGCGTTCCAATATAAATTACAGTATAATCAAAAGAAGAACCTTACTCCAAAGATGATTAAATGAAGTATAGCATATAACGGGCAGTATGGTGAGTCCTTAGGGATGCCTCAATGCCCGCTTACTAAAGGAGCGAAAATGGAACACGCAGTAGCCGTAGACCTTCGGGAGATGGCCGTATTCAAGAGGCACTCCGCCGCCTTTGACACATGGGACGAGCTTAACACCGGGGCAGTTATGCGCCTTACAAACGACTATGCCCCCACAATGCTTAAAACCCACTTCGACTCCCTTTACGGCGAGATATTCGAGTGGAATGATGTGGAGAGCGGGCCTGAAAAATGGGTGGTGGATATAAAGCGGCTACGCTCGGCCGAGCCCGACGTGGGAGACGACGTCGCAGAACGGGTCGAAAAGGCCCTTGCCGAGATAAGGCCCTTTATTGAGGGAGACGGCGGAGGCGTGGAGCTGATAGAGATAGACAAAGAGGACCGCATCGTAAAGGTGCGCCTAACCGGGGCCTGCACAAACTGCCCGTCTTCTGCGCAGACACTGAAGGGCGGCGTTGAAAAGGCCATAAAAGAACACGCCCCCGAGATACGCACCGTTGAGAACGTAAAATAAGGGGGCCAAGAGGGGCTTAAGACAGAAGGCGCGCCGACAAAACTCCCTTGATTAGGCTCCCTTTCGCTCCACACTTGCGCCCACCGCCTTGTTGACACCCCCATCAGCCCCATGATATAAATTCGCCTTATGGAGACTACGGGCGCGAGCGAGATAATGGCTATAAACAGACGGCGCGACATCCTCATTGTCATGGCCGTCATCGTGGCCCTTCTCCTGCCCTTCTCAGGCAAGGCCTTTCACATAGACGATACCCTCTTTGTCTGGGCGGCCCGCCATCTAACACAAAAATCCTTCCCCTTTTACTGGTTCAACATCAACTGGTACGGCTATGATATGCCCATGTTTCAGGTGATGAAGAACCCGCCTCTGACGAGTTACTTTATCGCCATGACCGCGCCCCTGGCCGGGTGGTCCGAGAGGGCCCTGCACTTTGTCTTTCTCCTTCCCGCGGTCAGCCTCGGAGTAGCCATATATCTAATCGCCGAAAAATTCACGCGCCTCCCCCTTATCGCGACTCTCGCGGGTATCATAACTCCCGTCTTTCTCGTCTCCGGGACAACGGTAATGAGCGACGTGCTCATGCTCGACCTCTGGTGCTGGGCCGTCTATATATGGATAATCGGGACGAAAAAAAAACAGCTTTATCTCATGCTTTTGGCGGGAGTATTCATAGTCCTCGCGACGCTTACAAAGTACTTTGCCATGTCCCTCATACCGCTTCTCGGGGCGTACTCTCTATACAGAAAGGACCGCCTCGCGTTGTGGCTTCCCGGCCTCATACTCGCCGCCATCCTCCTCGCAGGGTATCAGCTCCTTACAAAAGAGGTCTACGGCAGGGGACTCCTCCTTGACGCGGCTACATACGCAACGAATATCGGCCCTACTCTTGTCGGCAATAAACTCGAAAAGGTCTTCACGGGCCTTGATTACGCCGGGGGGTGCCTTGTCACCGTGCTCTTTTACGGGGCCTTTATATGGAAGAAAAAGACCCTTGTCTTATGGGGCCTTCTCTTTATCATCTTCATACCCTTCATCGCCCATACGGAGGCACTTCAGAAACTTATATATTATTCAAGAGAGGACGAGATAGACTGGGGCTACATGGCCCAGGTCTCCCTCTTCGTAGTCGTGGGCCTAAGCCTTATCGTCATGGCCGTAAGTGATTTTATTCTTACAAGGGAGGCGGACTCCCTGCTCCTCCTGCTCTGGATACTCGGCACATTCACCTTTGCCGCCTTTATCAACTGGACCAATAACGGCAGATCAAACCTGCCCATGCTCCCGGCCGCGGGCATACTCATAGCGAGGGCCCTTGAAAGAAGATTCAACGCCGGGGGTGTCTCGAAGAATTGGCGGTTACTCATACCGCTGGCGCCGGCCCTCGTCCTCGCCCTCTTTGTCTCTTATGCGGACTACGCCTTTGCCAACTCCGCGCGCGACGCTGCCGTGGAGCTCAACCAAAAATACATAAGCAGAGGCGAGAGGGTCTGGTATCAGGGACACTGGGGTTTTCAGTACTACATGGACTCCTTCGGGGCAAGGCCCTTTGACAGGAACGCCCCGCGCCTCGAAGAGGGCGATATCGTAGTGCGCTCATACAACAACTCCAACATCTCGAATATGCCTGAACAGCTATTCAACATCACGCTTGTTGAGGTAATAGACAGGCCGCTTCCGCCTTACGTCTCCGTAATGTCATTTCGTCCCCGGGCCGCGGGCTTTTATTCCAGCGTATTCGGGGCCATACCCTATGCCCTCGGTCACACGGGGACTGACCGCTACGGCGTTATGCGCTTAAGGTCACGGAAATTCAGAGGTCTGCCCTACACGCCCTATGGCCAATAAGTCCTGCCGCTATTTTTCCCGGCTATTGCCTGCCCATAAATGGCCGGCAGGGATAAATAGGGGCTTTACAAGAGCCATCAATGGGCTATAATCAACGCTGACCCCTAAAATAAAAAATATCCGCCGCAGGCGGTTAAAAAAATGTAAGGTTCCTTACTTTTCAGCCGGCCCCTTAATGTTAGATTAAGGAATAGGCTTTGATGGACAAAAAAAACAGGAAATCGGAGAGTTATATGAAGATACAAGAGGCAAAGAGGGTAGAAGCGCCCCTTACAGGTCTATCCACATTATGGTTTCAGGTCTCAGGCACGCTCTGCAACCTCAAGTGTACTCACTGTTTCATCAGCTGCGGACCGGGAGTGAAAAGGCACGGAATGCTCACAAGGGAGACGGTACGCCGCTATCTTGAAGAGGCTCGCGCCACGAGCGTAACGGATATATACTTTACAGGCGGAGAGCCCCTCCTTAACCCCGAGATTATGGGCATCACGGCGGACGCCTTGAAGGACGCCCATGTCACCATCCTTACAAACGCCACGCTTGTTACCGGTGAGGCGGCGGAAAAATTCCGTGAGATGGCAGAGACAGCAAGACATAAGCTCACCTTTCGTGTCAGCATGGACAGCCCCGTTGAAGAAGAAAACGACAAGATACGCGGTGCGGGCGCCTTCAAGAGGACCTCAGAGGGGATAAAACGCCTCATCAAGGCGGGCTTCGAGCCTATCATCACGGCCACGGCCATTAAAGAAAATGGCCCATGCCATGAGCAATTCGAGGGCTGGCTCCGGGGGCTCGGCTCAAAGGCCCCCCATATAAAGACCCTTCCCCTCCTGCATATTGGCAGGGGAGAAAAAAACTACCGCCCCTATAATGACGATGAGCGCCTTCGCGGCAAGATCCTCGACTCCATCAATACCGAGAGCCTCCAGTGCTCGGGCGCGCGCATGATAACCTCAGAGGGCGTATTCTGCTGTCCAATACTCATAGACGACCCCTCGGCGAGGATGGGCTCCACCATCACCGAGAGCCTTAAATCCGTACCCCTCAGCTCACCTGCCTGCTGGACCTGCGTAAAAGAGGGGCTCACATGCTCCAACTCAGCGGGGGCATGCTCTGAGGCAAGGCGGGAGGACGTAAAGTCTTTTTACGCCGAAGCGGCGCAAAGGCCCCAGCCCGAACTATGCTGTCCCACGGCATACAGCGGCGCGGACACGACCCACATACCCGACGAAGTCCTTGACGTATCCTATGGATGCGGCAGTCCCGTCGCCATATCAGGGCTTACAGAGGGCGAGACCATGCTCGACCTTGGCGCGGGCGCGGGTATCGACTGCTTTATCGCCTCAAAGGTTACAGGCCCCAAAGGGCGTGTCATCGGCATTGACATGACTGACGAGATGCTTGATAAGGCCCGAAAAAACAAGGCCGAGGTCTCAAAGAGGCTCGGCTACGGAAACGTGGAGTTCAAAAAAGGCTTTCTTGAAGACATACCCGTTGCAGGGGAAAGCCTAGACCTTGTAACATCAAACTGCGTCATTAACCTTACGGCCAATAAGACCCCTGTCTTCAAGGAAGTTTACAGGATATTAAAAGACGGCGGGCGTTTTGTCATCTCCGACATCATCTCGGAGATGCCCGTGCCCGCCTCCATGCGCGAGGACAGCACGCTCTGGGGCGAGTGCATCTCCGGGGCCCTTACAACGGAAGAGTTCATCTCCCTTGCCAGGGATGCCGGTTTTTACGGCATTAGCATCTTAACGGACACGTTCTACCGTGAGGCCGGAGGCATCAGCTTCTACTCCATTACCTTCCGCGCACATAAACTCTCCAAGGGCGAGAAGTGTCTCTACCTTGGTCATGAAGCAACATATATGGGCCCCTTTGAGAGCGTCTCTGACGATGACGGCCATGAATTTCCGCGCGGCCTCGCCATAGAGGTATGCACGGATACGGCCCGCAAACTCTCCCTTCCACCCTACAGGGAGTTTTTTACCATCACCGCGCCTGAAGGGCATAAGGTGACTAAAGAAGAGACATGCTGTCCTTCCGAGGTCAAAAACAGCTGTTGCTGAGCGCTCTTTCAGGCCACGGCCAAACCCCTGAAGCATAGGGGCCGTATATATATGGAGAGCCCCGGGGAAAAAGCGCCAAGTGCGCGTCTGTCTCACATCCAATGGCCATGCCTGCCGGCCATCTTTGCCATCATCATTGTCATCATTGCCCTTCACCCGGCCATCTCACTGGCAGGGTCAAGGCAGTGGCCGCCAAAATTCAAGGCATGGCTCACGGCCCTCACCTACACCGACGAAGACCCCGGCGACCTGGGGGCAAAGACCACCAGAAACGAGAAAGCCCTCCTTGAAAGATTCCGTCCAAGGGTCTTTATCGCCCCAAAGGGAAGACTCCCCGTTGATTTCTATGGATTTTATCTCCCAAATACCGTTGTCAGGGATGATAACGGGGCCATTATAAAAAAATCCCCGACCAGATTATTCCTGAAGGGCATAGAGCGCAAAGCCGGGCTTTACCTCGATTATCAAGGCCCCGATAGCCCATGCGAAGGCAGGGGTTGCGTCGGCTATATGTCCACGGGATACGGCAGGGTCTATCGGGAGAGGGCGCGTTTTCGAACAAATACCGGCATAAAAGAGATGCCACTTACCATACTGAAATACAACTTCGCCTTTACATACAGCGGTGTTCCGGCCGGGATAGGCCGGATTAAAGAGGCAATTCTCAGTCTTTTCATGGACCCCGGCAAGGTTCACGAACTCGACATACACGGGGCCATTCATATCATACTTGATGAGCAACAACGGCCCATCGTACTGCTCCTCGCCGAGCACAATTACTTCAGGTCATATGTATTCGGCAAAGACATCGCTGAGATGCCGAAGGATAACCGCGTAAAGGTCTGCTTTGCCCTCCGCTCCAACGAGCCCTATCCATGCCCGGCCGGCAAGCTCTCTCTACGTAGGCGGACCGTTGGCAACCCCGTGAACATGAGCTATGTCATCAACGGCACAGAGAGGCCCTTTCTCTCAGGAGAAGACCTTGTCTTCGGCCCCGAGGCCGGTGCGAGGCCCGTGCCTTACAGGCTGAAATTTCTCCCCCATAAAGACCCCCTTTACGTAAGCTGGATACCCCTTGGGGCCAAGGAAAAAATACTTTTTTTCGATAGCTACTACAGAAAAGGCCCTCCGGGCATGGATATGAACACATGGCCGAGGCTCAAAAAATACTCGGACATCATGCAGTTCTGGTATCTGAGAGACGGCAGCAGTGAAGACGCGGCCCTCTTAAAAGGGGCTTTCAAGAGTTTTTTTGATGTAGACTTTGACAGAGTCCTTGGAAATAACGGCGAGAGGCTTTATAATGATTTGAGCGGATATTAATATGTCCACGGGCCGCAGGAAAAACCCTCAAGCTATTCGCATATTCACACCGCGCCGCTTGAGAAGGGCCTTCAGAAATCCCTTGATTTAACAATGCCTACATGTTAATTTTAACCAAAATGTTTATAATAAAGGGGACTTAGATGATAAAGACCATTCTTCTCGCTGACGACAGCATTACCATGCAGAAGGTCATTAGGCTCACCTTTGCCTCAGGAGGCTACGAGCTCGTAACCGCTGATAACGGCGCCGAGGCCATTAAAAAGGCCGAAGACCTGAGGCCTCATATCATAATGGTAGACGCCGCGCTTCCCGGTAAAAACGGCTACGAGGTCTGCGAGGCTATCAAGAATAATTACCAATTAAAAAACATCCCTGTCCTCTTGCTCGCCGGCACCTTCAACCCACTTGATGAAAACGAGGCCAGAAGAGTAAAAGCCGACGACTCCATTGTCAAACCCTTTGAATCAAAACACCTCATAGAAAAAGTAGAACATCTTTTTCGCAAATTCCCGCCCGTAGAGAGGGAGGAAGGCGCCGGGGATTCCCCGGCCGCCGCCTCAAAAGAAAATATCTGGGAAGACGACGATATCATCGAGGCGCCTGAGCCTTCATCGGCTGTATCCATGGCGCCCACGCCGGACAGAGTGACGCCCGAAGACAACGCGCCACTCTCTACAAATGAGATACCGGGCTTTGAGACCTTTGACGGGCGCGGCTACCTTAACGGAGGCAATGACGAAAATACCGCCGGGCAAGGCGCGGAGGGTGCCGGGCAGATGCCTGAGATGAAAACAGCGGAAGGCGATTCAGAGGGAGTAGGCGGTTTTGATATAGAGGGATTCGAAATAAATCCCTTCAAATCCGAGCCATTGCGGGAAGAACCAATCTTCGAAGAACCGGAAGACAGCTCCGACACCTGGGGCGTTGATGAAACCGATGTCTCGGGATTTGATGACCTTGAGCCTGAGAGCGAGATTGAGGCCGAGGAGGCAACAGGCGAGGCAAAAGAAGACGCCGATAAAAATCAGGCGGCGGAGGTAGATATAAAAGAGCAAAGCTCAGGCTCTGATGAATCTGTATATGAAGACGAGCCCGTGGCAGGAAGAGACGAACTCGAAGAAGACGTCATCGTGGCCGAAGAGAAACCCTCTGAGGAAGAGACTGAGGAGATAGAGTCTGAAGAAGATATACACGAGGAAAAATCAGGAACCGATGAACACGATGGAGCAGGCGAAGATAGGGAAAAAGATATAATCATCGCTGAAGAAGGCCCGGAAGAGGAAGAAACTGCAACGGCAGGGGCTGAAGAAGAGAGCGCAGTAGAAGAGACGGAAGAAGCAACATGCGAAAAGCCGCTGCCTTCCGAAGAAAGCCCTGACAGAGATGACGAAGATACGATTCGCGACTTGGTCAGGAAGGCGTCTATGGACGTAATAGAGGAAGTTGTGAGGGACGTAGTCCCTGAACTAATAAAAAAGGCACTGGAAGAGGAGATAGAGCGCATAAAGGAAAGCCTCAAAACCATCTAAGGATATTCCGTGAAAGCCGCCTTGCTCTCCCGTAGTGCCACGGGATCATAGACGTCACATAGACGGCCCCCTGCATTAAATCCGCTCTCAATGATACTATGGCTCGGCCTGCACACGATCGCGTCTCTGCTCGTCACTCTCACAGTTGTTTTCTCCGGCCCCTTTTGAGTCATGAGATATATCCTCATTATCGCCGCCTGCCTCCCTGGCTCACCCCCTTGGAGAGACTCTCTTTAGTTGCGCCCTTAAGCCTTCATCCCTTACCATAGTAAAAATATACGAAATTTTTAGGGCTTTTAAGGCCCTTTTGTGATAGCTTTCAGGTTTACGCATTTAAAAGAATTCAAGAGAGAAAGGCATATGAACGATACAAAGACGGGACTGCCCGGCACAAGATACGAGCCCCTTGAGGTAGAGAAAAGATGGCTCGGGTACTGGGAAGAGGCGGGCCTTACAAGGGCCGAGGCCTCTTCCGATAAACCCTCCTTTTCCATGGTCATACCTCCCCCTAACATCACGGGGGCGCTTCACGTGGGCCATGCCCTTAACTCCACCCTGCAGGATATCCTCGCGAGATACAAGAGGATGAAGGGCTTTAACGTGCTCTGGATACCCGGGATAGACCACGCCGGAATAGCCACGCAGAACGTCGTGGAAAGAGACCTTGCCGCCGAGGGCACGGACCGCCACGCCACGGGCAGAGAGCGATTCATCGAGCGCGTCTGGGAATGGAAAGAAAAATACGGCAATACAATACTTGGCCAGCTTGGGCGTCTCGGGGCCTCCTGCGACTGGTCGAGGCTCCGCTTCACCATGGACGAGGGGCTCTCAAAGGCCGTTCGCGAGGTATTTGTAACCCTCTATGACGATGGGCTCATATACAGGGGAAACTACATAATCAACTGGTGTCCGAGGTGCCGTACGGCCCTATCGGACCTTGAGGTCAACTTTGATGAAAAAGACGGGAACCTCTACTACATGAGATACCCCGTAGTGAACCCGCCGAAGGGCTCGCCCACGGAAATAATCGTTGCCACCACACGCCCCGAGACCCTCCTTGGAGACACGGCAGTTGCCGTAAACCCCGATGACGAACGGTACGCCGCCCTCATAGGCAAAAAAGTCATACTTCCCTTTACGGACCGTGAGATTCCCGTAATAAAAGACAAACACGTAAGCGTCGAGTTCGGCACAGGCGCCGTAAAGATTACCCCTGCCCATGACTTTGACGACTTTGATATGGGCGGCAGGCACGGCCTCGAATCCATTACCGTAATGGACCTTGGCGGCATGATGAACGAGAATGCCGGAAGGTTCAAGGGCCTTGACCGCTTCACCGCCCGAAAAGAGATAATCGCGGGGCTGAAGGCCGATGGACTCCTCGAAAAGATAGAACCCCATAAGCTAATGTTAGGCTCCTGCTACCGATGCTCTACCGTTGTGGAGCCAACGCTATCGCGGCAGTGGTTCGTAAATGTAAAGCCCCTTGCAGGCCCCGCCATAAAGGCCGTAAAAGACGGCGATGTGCGTTTTATCCCCAAAAACTGGGAGAACCTCTACTTTGACTGGATGGAGAACATCCGCGACTGGTGCATATCACGTCAGATATGGTGGGGCCACCGCATACCGGCATGGCACTGCGCTGATTGCTCCCACACCACCGTTGCAAAGATAGACCCCTCTGCCTGCGAAAAGTGCGGCGGCAATAATATAGAACAGGACTCCGATGTCCTCGATACGTGGTTCAGCTCGGCGCTATGGCCATTTTCCACCCTTGGCTGGCCTGACAAGACAGCTGAGCTTAGCTCTTTTTACCCCACAAACGTACTCTCAACGAGCTTTGATATAATATTTTTCTGGGTGGCCCGCATGATAATGATGGGGCTGAAGTTCATGGGCGAGGTGCCATTCCGCGATGTCTACATCCATGCCCTAATACGGGACTCCGAGGGGCAGAAGATGAGCAAAAGCAAGGGTAATGTCATCGACCCCCTTGTGATGATAGAAGAATTCGGCACAGACGCCTTCAGGTTCACCCTCTCGGTTTTGGCGGCTCAGGGCCGTGACATAAAACTCGCGCCCGAGCGCATCGAAGGATACAGAAACTTCTGCAATAAACTCTGGAACCTTACGCGCTTTACCCTTATGAACCTCGACGGAGGCAACGCTCCAGCAGAAGTGGACGAGACCCTTTTAAGAGACGCCGACCGATGGATACTTACGCGCCTCTCACTGACAACTTCAGGGGTTACAAAGGCCCTTGAAACCTACCGCTTCGACGAGGCGGCGCGCCTCCTCTACGGCTTTGTCTGGCACGAGCTATGCGACTGGTACGTGGAATTATCAAAAAAAGACCTTCGAGGCGAAGGCGAGAGCGAGCGCAAATCCGTCTGCCTCGGCGTCCTTATCTTTGTATTAAAAGATACGATAAAACTCCTTCACCCCTTCATGCCCTTTATCACAGAGGAGATACACTCATTTCTTCCGGGAGGGTCGGGTTCGCTCCTTGCCGAGGCCTATCCCGAAGGCGGAAAGGTCTTTGATAAAGAGGCGCGGGGCATGGAGCTTGTAATGGAAATAATAAAGGCCGTAAGAAATATCAAAACCGATATGAACGTGGCCATCAAGACGCCTGTCAAGGTTTTTTGTTTCTCCCCTGACAGAGGTTCACGGGAAGACATGCTGAGGGGGCTTGAATACATAGAGAACCTCGCAGGAGTCAGGGAACTCATTATCTCCGAATCAGGCGAGGCCCCGGCAAACTCCGTCTCTGCCCGCGCCGGCACGGAAGAGGCCCTTGTAGAGGTATACATCCCCATGGAGGGCCTCGTGGACGTAGAGCTTGAGGGGCGAAGACTCGAAAAGGCCCTTGCAAAAGTGGACAAAGAACATGAGGCCCTTCATAAAAAACTATCAAATGAGGCCTTCCTCAAAAAGGCCCCTGCTGAGATAGTGGAAAAAGAGCAGACTCGCCTGCAGGGCATAATCGACAAAAAGGCCAGTATCGAGGCAGGACTTCTTCGTCTTAAATCCATAAAAGAGGCCGGAGGCTAAGCCCCGGGAGTCCATAAAAGGTTATCCGTGAGTTGTGTAGATAAAATCAGAGCAAAAAAAAGACCGGCCAAAAGCAGGGAACCCGATAGACTCCTCGCCTGCGGCGAGGCCGCCGTAAAGGCCGCACTTGACGAAGACGTGGCAAGCGGCGATATCACCACCGCGGCCACCGTGGCCAGGGGCAAAAAAGGTCTCTGCCGTATTATCGCGAAAGAAGACCTTATACTCGCGGGGTCTTTTTTGGCAAAAGAAGTCTTTCAAGTTCTTGATAAGAGAATAAAATATAAAGCCCTCGCAGAGGATGGGGCAAAGGTAAAAAAGGGCCGCGCCATAGCGGAGCTAAGGGGGCCTCTTGCGCCCCTTCTTACGGGAGAGCGCGTTGCCCTTAACTTCCTCCAGCGCCTCTCGGGCATTGCCACCATTACTAATGCCTTTGTCAAAAAGACCCCCGGGGTAAAGATACTGGATACGAGAAAGACTACTCCGGGCATGAGGATATTCGAGCGTTACGCCGCACGCCTCGGCGGCGCCTACAACCACCGGTGCGGCCTCTACGACGCCGTACTGATAAAAGACAACCACATAAAGGCCGCTGGCGGCATCGCAGAGGCCGTAAAAAAGGTATATAAGAGATACGGCGACGCCATACCCATCGAGGTCGAGGTAACTACCATAAAAGAGACAAAAGAGGCCCTTGCCGCAGGCGCTGATATTATAATGCTCGACAACATGAGCCCGACGAAGATAAAGAAGGTCTTGAAGATTATAGATAAAAAGGCCGTCACAGAGGCCTCGGGCGGGATTAACCTCGAAAACATAGCAAAATACGCCGAAACGGGCGTGGATTTTATCTCCATAGGGGCGTTGACGCACTCTGCCCCTGCCGTGGATATAAGCATGAAGGTAATATAGACAATGGGCAGTGACAAGACAGACAAAGAACTTCTCCGCCGCCTTGAGGGGCCGCGCGGCTCCTTTGTATCAGGCGAGGCCCTGGCGCAGGAACTCGGCGTCTCGCGCACCGCTATCTGGAAACGCCTTAAAAAACTAAAGGCAAAGGGCTTTCCCATAGAATCTCTCCGCTCAAGGGGCTACCGCTTTAATGGTGTAATATCGCCCTTTAATGAGTTTACTATCAGCGCCGGGCTTGCCACGGAGTTCATCGGACGTAAGATCCACTTCTTCGATACGCTCTGCTCCACTAACGATATGGCCGCCAATCTCGCGCGTCAAGGCTCCCCGGAGGGTACTGTTGTCATAGCCGAGACACAGGAGGGCGGCAGAGGAAGGCTCGGCAGGCCCTGGACAAGCCCGCCCGGCGTAAACCTCTACGCTTCCGTCATCCTCAGGCCGCGGGTAGCGCCCCATGAATTACAGGGCATAACCCTCCTTGCCGCCGTTGCCGTGGCAGAGGCCGTGGGTCATTTCGCCACAAGGGCCCCTTCCGTAAAATGGCCCAACGACGTGCTCCTGGACTCAAAAAAAGTAGCCGGCATACTTATGGAAATGCACACAGAGGCCGAACTGGCGAGCTTCGTAATAGCCGGCATAGGCGTTAACGTCAATATGAACAAAAAGATGTTTACAGGAGAGCTGAGACACAAGGCCACATCCATAATATCAGCTTCCAGTGGCCATATCTCAAGGACGGATTTCGCACAGAAGGTGTTTTTATCTCTTGAAACATGGTATAAAACCTTTCTCGAAAAGGGACTTTCCGCTATAATAGACGCATGGAGGAAGCACTTCACCTCAGAGGGTAAACCCATAAGGGTGCGTTCCGCGCAGAAGACAATAGAAGGTACATGCCTCGGCGTCGATAACGACGGCGCCCTCCTTGTACGGCTCCCATCAGGGTCCACGAAAAGGGTCCTTGCCGGAGACATCGAAGAAGTGGCCGGGGCCTATGGAAGGAGAAAGTAGGAGCTCGCGGCGCAAGTCAAGTTGACGCGGAGACCGCCCCCGTAGCGGCCCTTTTTGTCGGCCATTCTTTTTGAGACATCGCGAGGCGCGGACAGTAAGTTCAATGCAGACACACCATGCCCCATAGTGGTTTTCTTTGCCAAGCTTTCTTTTTTCCAAAAGAAAGCGGAAGGTTTTATAAGATGCTCCTTACCATTGACATAGGCAATACCGAGACAGTGCTGGGGCTCTTCAAGGGTGATGAGCTTGCCTTTCATTGGAGAGTAGCCTCGCTAAAGTCAAGGAGCGTTGATGAGCTCTTTATCCTCATCACAAGTCTATTCGCCTCAGGGGGCCTTGAGAACCGGGATATAACTGGCGCGATAATATGCTCTGTCGTACCACCCCTTGGCGAGAGAACAAAAGAGGCCGTATCGCGTTTTATCGGGAAAGAGGTCTTTTTGATGGGCGATAATATCACCGCCGCGATGCCCGTTAATACAGATAACCCGGCGGAGGTTGGTGCCGACAGGATCGTCAACGCCGTTGCCGCCTACGATATTTTCCATGGCGCGGCCATAATCGTAGACCTCGGTACTGCCATTACAGTGGACCTTGTCACTGAAAAGGGCGAGTATGCCGGCGGGGCCATTGCGCCGGGCATAGGCATCTCCATGGAGGCCCTCTTCACAAAGACAGCGGCACTACCGCGAATAGAGTTACGGCGGCCCGCGAGGGTCCTTGGAAGAAATACGAGAGAGGCCATGCAGAGCGGAATTTTTTTCGGATTTTCCGCCCTTATTGAGGGTATAATAAAAGGTATCATAGTTGAACTCGGCTCGAGGCCGCCTGTTGTGGCCACGGGCGGATTATCAAGGGCCTTCAAAATTGGGAACGAATTTATCACGCTTGTAGACGAGTTCCTTACGCTGAAAGGGCTTAACATTTTATACGAAAGAAGGCAATAGTGACTAAAGAAGGGGCCAAAAGATACTTCATCGAAGGTAAACAGCTACTGCAGAAAGACCGTCTCGACAGGGCCATGAGGGCCTTTGGCAAGGCCCATCGGGAAGACAGGACAAACCCCTCATACATGTCATATTACGGGTTATGCAAGGCACTGCGCGGCGGCGACATCGGTTTCGGCATAGACCTATGCACAAAGGCCATTAAAAAAGAATTTTCACGGGCCGAGTTTTACCTCAACCTCGGCAAGGTCTATCTCTCCGTAGGCAATAAAAAGGGCGCCGTCAACGTATTCAGGAAGGGCATAAAATTCGAGCCATCAAACGATGAGCTGAATAAACAGCTCTTTGATCTCGGCATAAGAAAGCCCGTTCCCGCCCAGGGTCTTGAGAATGAAAACAAGGCAAGCAGTTTTATCGGCCTCCTGTTTAAAAGGACCATCCCAAGCATCTTCAGACGCCGTAAGGGCTGAGATAGTACCCTGACGAAAGCTAAACCAAGGAGGGGCGCAAGTGGAGACTGATATTGGAAAAAAGAGAAATATTGCCGTAATCGCCCATGGCGGGGCCGGAAAGACCTCACTCTGCGATGCCTTACTCTCCTCTTCCGGAAGAACGAAAAGCACTGGAAGTGTGGACAAAGGCACATCCTCCTTTGACTTTGAGCCTGAAGAAAAAACACGAAAGATAAGCATCTCATCGGCCCTCAATCACTACATATGGAATGGCCACAGGGTAAATATCATCGACACGCCGGGATACTCGAACTTTCTCGGCGATACGAGGAATGCCCTCAGCATTGTTGGCGGAGCCGTTGTCATGGTGAGCGCCATATCCGGCGTAAAGGTTCAGACCGAGCGGCTCTGGCGTTATGCCGACGAGCATGAGATTTCCAGAATAGCCTTTGTCAACAAGATGGACCGCGAGAGGGCAAACTTCTTCAGGGCCCTTGACGACATAGAACATGTACTCGGCGTAAAGGCCGTTGCCATGGAACTTCCCATAGGCAGTGGCGCAGAGTTTGCCGGTCTTATAGATCTGCTTACAATGAATGCCTATTACTATAAGGACGACTCTTCAGGCGGTTTTGAGATTAAAGATGTACCCGGTGAGCTCGCTGATGAGGCGCGGAAGATGCGCCAAACCATGGTGGAGGCCATCGTGGAGTCTGACGACGCCCTCCTCGAGAGGTATCTTGACGGCGAGACCATCGAGACCGCCGAGCTTAAAGCCGGACTTCGAGAAGGCACGCTTACGAGAAAATTCGTCCCTGTATTCGCCGGCTCGGCAACGAAACAATTTGGCCTTAACCTTCTTATGGATGCAGTGAATACCTGTCTTCCCTCGCCCATGGACAAGGGCGCCATAAAGGGACACGCCCGGGGCACGGATCCTGATACAGGTGAGCTTATTGTAAGGGAGCCTTCTGCAGATGGTCCCTTCTCTGCCCTTGTCTTCAAGACCATTATTGACCCCTACACGGGCAGGCTCTCTGTGTTCAGAATATATTCGGGCAGTATCTCAGCGGGTTCCACCATAATCAACTCTGCCACAGGCACAAAAGAAAAACTCTCACACATATACATCCTTGAGGGTAAGAATATAAAAGAGGTAAGCCGGGCCGGAGCCGGAGACATCGCGGCCCTCGCAAAGCTCAAGGATACGGCCACGGGTCATACCCTCTGCTCTCCTGAGGCACAGGTAGTTTTTGACGCAGAGCCGAGACCTGACACAGTATTGACCTATGCCATAGAGCCGAAGACCAAGGGCGACGAGGACAAGCTCTCGGCGGCCCTCTCAAGGCTTATGGAAGAGGACACGGCCCTCTTGTACAGACGGGACAGCCGGACAAAGGAATTTGTAATAGCCGGCGCGGGACAGATGCATATTGAGGCAAGCATCGAAAAGCTCAAAGGCAAATACAACTGTGATGTTATACTGAAAACCCCGAGCATACCTTACAAAGAGACGATACTCGGAAGCGCCCGTGTGCAGGGCAAGTACAAAAAACAGTCCGGCGGCCACGGTCAGTACGGCGACGTATGGATAGAGCTATCGCCGCTACAGCGAGGAGAAGGTTTTAGTTTTGTAGACAGCATTAAAGGCGGCGTAATACCGAGGCAATTCATACCGGCCGTGGAAAAGGGGCTCCGCGAGGCAATGGAAAGGGGTGTTGTGGCCGGTTTTCCCGTTGTTGACGTAAAGGCAGAGCTTGTAGACGGGTCTTTCCATTCCGTGGACTCATCGGAGATGGCCTTCAAGGTAGCCGCCTCCATGGCTTTTAGAAAGGCCATGGAACAATGCAGACCCGTCCTTCTCGAACCTGTAATGCGCATGAAGATAGTGGTACCCGCCGAGAAACTCGGCGATGTCATAGGCGATATTAACGCGCGAAGGGGCAAGATTCTCGGAGCCGAACCCTCTGCGGGGAGTCAGACCATCCGCGCCATTGTGCCCATGGCCGAGGTAATCACATACGCACCGGAGCTTCGCGGCATGACAGGAGACCGCGGCATGTTTACCATGGAATTTTCTCATTACGAGAAAGTTCCCTCCTATCTCAGCCAGAAAGTTATCGCCTCGGCCGGAAGCAACGGGTGAGGCAGGCTCAAGGCGGACTCCCATGAAGATAAAAAAAAGTCTTCTACCCTTTATATCCCCTGAAAGAGCGCCCTTGTCGAGGCTTAAGACAGCCAGTGGTGAGGACAGAAAATTTCTGGCCCTCGATGCCTCGGACAGGATTACCATACTATTTATATTGTCTCATGACAGAGACAATGAACTCTCCTGCACGGCCTTAACGAGCCTTGAGAACATGACGCCGGGAGTTGTCATAGCCGCCCTCGGTGATAAGCTTGACAACCTCGTCCTCAGAGATATCTTCGTGCGCTTCAGGGATAACCCCGCTATACTCTCGGCAATAGCCTCCAATGCGGGCATTGACAATAAACTCGCAGAGGTAATGGCGAGGGAGGGAGATAAAGATGTCATAAAGGCCTTTGCTGACAACCGCGCGCTTAAAGAAATTCTACCTGCCGTTACCGATGGACTGCGCGGAAACCCCGTTGCCGACAAGACACTTGCCGAAAGCCTTGAGGCCGCTCTGAATGGACAAAAAAACATACAAGCAGAGGTCGAGGCCCCTCAGGAACATGAAGATGAAGACCTTAAGGACCTCATCGCTCAGGAAGAAGTTTTTGACAGCGACAGGTTCAATATCTGTCAAGCCATAGCGCATATGACGGCAGGCGAAAAGATAAAACTCGCTCATACGGGGGACCGCTCCGTCAGAAACCTTCTAATAAAGGACAATAACAGAGTAGTTGCCACCTCAGTACTGAAGAACCCCAAACTCACAGAGCAAGAGGTCGTAATGACCGTCTCCTCTACGAGCATATCAGAAGACATTATAAGGGAGATAGCCAACACCAGGAAATGGATGAAGTCCTATAAAGTAAAGGTAGCCATGGTTTTCAACCCCCACACACCCTTGAGCTTTTCCCTTAAGATAGTGGATTACCTCCGTGACAAGGAGCTTAAACAGCTTGCCAAAAGCAAGGGCATACCCGGGGCCATCATACACGCCGCCGAGAGAAAACTAAAACGAACACAGAGGTAATATTAGCATGGGCAAGGTCTCAAGATGATAGCGACGCCTTTAGGTTGTCATATGTCCACGGCAGGAGGGCTGTATAAATCCGTAGAGCGCGCCCTCGCCGCGGGATGTAAGGCCTTTCAGATTTTTGCCCGCAACCCGAGGTCGTGGCAGACTCGTCCACTTGAGCCAGAGGCGGCTGAGCGGTTCACCTCAGCGAGAGACGCCTCGGGGCTCTATCCCCTCGTCGTGCATACATCGTACCTTATCAACCTCTCATCTCCCGACGATGTAATATTTTCTAAATCCCGCACTCTATTCAAAGAGGAACTCACCCTTGCCGAGACCCTTGGCGCAGATTACCTTGTAACCCATCTCGGCACCCCCAAGGGCAGAGGCAGAGGCGTTGCCATGGAACAAGTAAAAAAGGCCCTTAATGATGTAAAGAGGGCCGAAATAAATAAAAATACGACTATTCTATTTGAGAACAGCGCGCACAAAGGCATGACAGGAGCGGATATTGAGGAGATAGGCGAGGTCATTGAGATTGCCCTTGCCGAGGGCCTGAAGGCGGGCATGTGTTTTGATACCTGCCACGGCTTTTCAGCCGGTTATCCCATGAAAGATAAAAAGACTGCCGATGCCCTTGCCCGCACCATTCAAGAGGCCGTCGGCCCCGGTGGACTGCGCCTCATTCACCTTAACGACTCAAAGGGCGAAGCAGGCTCAGGCGTTGACAGGCACGCCAACATCGGCGAGGGCTGTATAAATAAAACTGCCATGACGGCCTTTTTATCGGCAGAAGGCATCTTTGGCGTCCCAATTATCCTTGAGACGCCCAAGAAAGAAGCCGACGATGATATAAAAAATTTACAAGCCGTGAGAAGGCTTCTCGGCAGGACCCTCAAGAATGGGGCTCTGAAAGACAAAAAAATATAAACCAAGAAGGAGGACACAAAAGAATGTATGACCTTATAATCATCGGCGGCGGCCCTGCCGGACTCACTGCGGCCATCTATGCCATCAGACTCGGCCTTAAGACCATTATGCTCGAAAAAGAGCTTGTCGGCGGTCAGATAGCCCTCAGCGATATCATCGAGAACTACCCTGGCTTTCCATCCATAAGCGGCTCCGGCCTCATGGAGCAGTTCGAGGCCCATGCCCGCGGGCTCGGACTTGAGATAAAACTCGCCGAGGTCTCTGAAATAATAAATGACAAGGGCATACAGATATTAAAGACAACGGAAGGGGATATGCAGACAAAGGCCGTCATCGTAGCCACGGGGGCAAAACCGAGAAGGCTCGGCGCAAAGGGCGAGGTCGAGTATACGGGTAAGGGCGTCTCGTACTGCGCCACCTGCGACGGTCCATTTTTCAAGGGTCTGAACGTCGTAGTAGTGGGCGGCGGCGACACGGCCCTGAAAGAGGCGGTATACCTCTCCAGAATAGCTAAAAAGGTATATATAGTCCACCGGAGGGACGAGTTTAGGGGCGAAAAAATTCAGCAGGAAAGGGCCGAAGCCGCCGCTAATGTAGAATTTTTGAGAAGCCATATCCTGAAGGAAATAGGCGGGGACATGGTGGTAAAAGAGGCCATATTGGAAGACCTTAAGACAGGCGAGGTCAAGACAATCGCCGTTGACGGAGCCTTCATCTTCGTCGGCATTACGCCAACAACGGGTTTTGTCAGCGCCGATAAAGACAAACAGGGCTTCATAAAGACAAACCAGAACATGGAGACAAGCCTGCCGGGCATATTCGCCGCCGGAGATTGCCGGACAACGCCGCTACTGCAGGTAGCAACGGCAGTCGGCGACGGCGCCATAGCCGCCTACAAGGCCGCCGATTACATCGAGGGCCTTGAATCTTAATTATGAAAACGCGAAGGGGCGCGGGGCACAAGTTCAATGCTTAGACGACGGCCCCATATTGGTTTTCTTTGCTTACTTTCTTTTTTCTAAAAGAAAGCAAGAAGGTTTTTTAGTGTGCATAAGGTAATCTTATCCATCGGCGGCAACGCCCTCATAAGGCGCTCTGAGTCCGGGACCATTGAAGAGCAATTTCATAACGCAAAGGCCGCCTGCGCCCTTGTATCAAAGTTATTGGCAGAGGACTGCGCCGTAATCATCACACACGGCAACGGCCCTGTTGTAGGCAATATTGTCATCCGAAATGAAGCGGCAAAGGGTTTTATCCCGCCCATGCCCCTCTACATCTCAGACGCCGACTCCGAGGGCGGGCTGGGTTTCATGATTCAGCAGACCATATACAACGAGTTCAAGAGGGCCGGTATCAAGGCCGAGGTCGTAACCGTTATTACGCAGGCCGTGGTAGGGGCAACTGACCCGGCCTTCAGCGCCCCCGCCAAACCCGTGGGGCCTTATTACACAGTAGACGAGGCACGGTCGCTTAGCGGGACAAAGGGCTGGACCATGAGAGAGGATAGCGGCCGGGGCATGCGCCGCGTAGTGCCGTCGCCGAGGCCTCTGCGTATCATAGAGGCTAATGTGATAGAGGGCTTATCGGAAAGAGGCGTTGTGGTCATAGCGGCAGGCGGCGGCGGCGTGCCTGTTTTAGAGGCCCCTGACGGAACCCTTAAGGGCATAGACGCGGTAGTGGATAAAGACCTCTCTACTACGCTTCTCGCAAGGGAGACGGGGGTGAAACGCATCCTCAACCTTACAAGTATCGATAGCGTGTATCTCGATTTTGGGGGACCAGGACAAAAACCCCTTCGACATCTCAAGACAGAAGAGGCGAAAAAATATCTCGCACAAGGGGAGTTCGCCCCGGGGAGCATGGGGCCGAAAATAGAGGCGGCCATAGAATTTATCGAGTCAGGCGGCGAGGAGGTAATAATCTCCACACCGGCCCTCATGAGCGAGGCCGTTAAGGGACGCGCGGGAACGAAAATCTTTAAATAATAATCTTAAGGATGGAGCGGAAAAATGGCAGGCGATACAATAACGTGCCCGAACTGCGAGGCGGCCATTCCCCTCACAGAGGCCCTCTCACGAGAGATAAACGCGGGTTTTAAAAAAGAATACGAGGCCCGCTATCGTGAACGGGAAAAAGAGTACAAGAGGCGTGAAGAAGAATTACAGAGAAAAAACAGGGAAATCGATAAACGCGTGGCAGATAGGCTCGCTACGGAGCGTACCCGCCTTGAATTACAGGCGCGAAAGCGAGCCGAGGCGGCCTCGGCGATAAAGATATCCGCCCTTGAAGAGGAAACTCGTGAGAACAAGAAACTCCTTGCCGAGGCCAACGCAAAGGAGCTGGCCTATCTAAAAGAAAAGAGCGCTTTTGAAGACGCAAGGAGAGACTTCGAATTAGAGAAGGCCCGCGCCATGGAGAAAGAACGCGCGGCCATAAGAGAAAATGCCGAGAAGGCCTTTATCGAAAGACACCGCCTGAAAGACCTTGAAAAAGACAAGATGATTCAGGACATGAAGGGTATCATCACGGAACTCAAGAGAAAATCCGAGCAAGGCTCCATGCAGACACAGGGCGAGGTAATGGAGCTTGACCTTGAGGCCGCGCTAAAGGCCCGATTCCCCTTTGACGAGATTCTTCCAGTGCCAAAGGGCATACGGGGCGCCGATATTATACAGAAGGTTAAGACAAGCACGGGACACTACTGCGGCACAATAATATGGGAGCTGAAACGCACAAAGGCATGGAAGGACGAGTGGCTGATAAAACTCAAAGACGACCAGCGCGAGGTAAAGGCCGATATCGCCGTTATAGCCACAGAGGCCCTTCCAAAAGAAACAAGCTCCTTTGACCTCATAGAGGGCGTATGGGTAACGGAATACCATCTTGCAAAAAACCTTGCCTACGTGCTCCGGGAATCACTTGTTAATTCTGCGCGTATCATACAATCAGCCGTGGGCAAGGAAGAGAAGATGGAGGCCATATACAAGTACCTATCGGGTTCGGAGTTCTCACAGAAAGTAAGGGCCGTACTTGAGACCACGAATATCCTGAAAGTCGAGCTGAATAAGGAAAAGGCCGCCATGAACAGGCTATGGGCCAAACGCGACAAACAGATAGATAAGATATTTATTACCACTGCCGGGATGTACGGCGACCTTGAGGGCATCATCGGCGCGGCACTGCCGCCCATAAAAACACTTGAGCTTGATGAAGGGGCAAATGAGGCCGAAAAGCCCTCCCTGCCTTCTCTCGCAGAGGGAAGTGACGAAAAGGAAGAGGGGCTCTTTTAACCTTGCCGTGGACTCGGCTTAAGACTTGGGATATATTATAGATAGGGGGTTTGATGTGACAACAATAGGAACAATCATCATAATATATATAGCGGCGGCAATATGCGTTGGAGTCGCGCTTGGCTTAATGGCACGTAAAGACGGCGGCAGTTTCGTCAAATGGCTCATGTACGGGGCCCTGCTCCCCTTTATAGCTGTCCCGAAGGCCCTCTCCATAATGAAAACCCCCGCAGGACAGGGAAGCACAGGCGGAGGGTACAAAAAATGTATGTACTGCCGTAAAAAAGTCAAATTCAGCGCCACGCACTGCCCCAAATGCGGCTACGAGTTTATAGACTGGAACTGAAGAGATACAAAAACCCTTCCTGCTTTTTTTGAAAAAAGAACGTAGGAAGAAAAAACCGATATGGGGCATACTCTACGTCATTGAACCTGCGCACCGCTCTCTTCCCCTCAAGTACTACCGGATATCATCTACCATCATACCATCAACGGCGAACTCCATGCCCTCGGGGAGCTGAGGGTTGTCCCTCGCGTAATCTATATCATGGCTGAGGTGCGTGAGGATTGTCCTCTTCGGGGCCAATTTGCTAACCACCTCTATGGCCTCATCTATATTCATGTGCGTTGGATGGGAGCGAAAGCGTAAGGCGTCAAGTACAAGCAGATCAAGGCTGAGGAGTTTTTTCATCGAGTCAGGGGGTATCTCACTGCAGTCCGTCATATAGGCAAAGCCACCGATACGAAACCCGAGAACCGAGGCCCGGCCATGCATTGCCTTTATGGGGATAACATCAACGGAACCCGCCCTGAAGGGACCGTCTATCGCATGGATAGAGAGCTGAGGCGTAAGGCTCTCGGCCTTACGGGAGTTGAATATATAATTAAATATTGTCTTGATACGCTCCACGGTATCGCTGTTGCCAAAGCACGGGATAGGGCCGTGCTGAATCATATTAAAAGAGCGTAGCTCGTCTATACCGTGGATATGGTCGGCATGGGGATGGGTAAAGAGGACGGCGTCTATCCTCGTAATGCCAAGGGAAAGGGCCTGAGCGCGTAGATCCGTGGATGTATCGATAAGGATATTAGAGACGCCTGTATCAAGCAGGACAGAAGACCTTGTGCGTTTATTGCGAGGATTTGTAGAAGTACATACAGGACAAGAGCACCCTATTACGGGCACACCCGTAGAGGTGCCACAACCTAATATAAGGAGTTTCATGGCGATACCCGATCAAGAGAGAAGAGGCCGAACCTCACACCTCGCAAGGAGAGTCCCCGATAAGTGACAAAAAGGGCCCCCGCATAAGACAGGTCGCATAAAATCACCGGCCAAAGCAGATGTCGACAGAAGCTGATTAGCCCTCTACGTACTCTCCGACTACCTCAAGCTCGCCTATTACCTCGTCGTCGTGAGGCGCGTCCTCCATGTATGGAGTCAGGTCACAGCCGGCATAATGCTCGAAGTGCATGCCTTCGACAAAGAGAGGGCTCTTGGTGGCGTCGTAGACCTTGCCCTTGTAGGCGAAATATATGGGGTCTTCCGCGTTGGAGCCATCGAATTTTTTGAGTTCTTCTTCTGTATATTTCTTCATGATTTACATAATATAAAATGGCGTCGGCATGAAAGTCAATATAAAAACCACGATGGAGGCTATGGCCGTGAGCCTTCTCCTTCCGTCCATTGGGATATGATGGTCCGCGATAGGCGGGTGCCGAAGCCCTATTATGGAAATAAGGGCCGCCCAGATAAACCAGCCCGGCCATGTGAAGTACCCAAGCGCTACCATGACTACGACGAGAACAAGTGAAATGGGCCTCTGCCTCTCGCCCAGCAGGGCATACATCACATGCCCGCCGTCAAGCTGGCCAAGGGGCAGAAGGTTCATGGCCGTAACAAAAAAACCTATCCAGCCGGCAAAGGCCGCGGGGCCGAGGAAGACGTCGAACCCCTGTGGCACCGCGCCGACGGCAAGATATGTGAGCCCCTTGAAAACAAGGGACGTGCCGAGGCCCATGGCGCCCGTGCCGTGCATGACAGGCGTAATGGCCGAGTAGCGAAGCCCCATGTATGTGACAAGACAGGCCATGACAAAACCTGCGAGAGGCCCGGCCGCGCCGATATCCACGAGGGCCTTCTTCGCCGTAATAGGGGATTTTATGCGTATTACCGCTCCAAAGGTCCCTATACCCACGACACCTATCCAAGGCAGAAAGGGAGGAAAGGGTATAAAGAGAGGCCACGTCGTCAGGACGCCGTGCCGCCTTGCGGCTATATAGTGACCAAGCTCATGTGTGCCGAGGATAAGGATAAGGGAGATGGAAAAGGGCAGGCCCAGAAGGACCTCGCCGGGATGATTCAGCATATCGGCTCCCTGATATAGGGCGCCCGCCAGAACCGTGGTGAAGAGGGTCGTAAAGAAGAGAATAATCGGCACGAACCTTCGCGTCCCCGGAGATAATAAGGGCCCTCTGCGGGCAGATATCCGCCTCATATCAGGAAGCCCCCTCCCCATGCCCGGCGGCCCCCTCAGCCACCTTTTCTTTCAGGGTCATCCTGTATATATCAATAGACGACATGGCGAGACTAAGTATAATGGGGCCGGCTATGATACCTATGAAACCAAAGGCGCGCACAGCGCCGAGTACGCTGAAAAAGAGAAGCAGGGGGTGCTGATGAGTCTTGCCGCTTATAATAATGGGCCTTAAGAGGTTATCTACAAGCCCTATGACAAGGGCCCCCCAGATAAGGAGCAAGAGGGCCTTGACCATAGCACCCTTGACAAGCAGATATATGATTGCCGGAACTACAACGGCCAGCGTCCCGATGCCGGGAAGAAATGAGGTTATGAACATGACAAAACCCCATAAGAAAGGCGATGTGATGCCGAGAAACCAGAAGGCGATCCCGCCGAGCGCGCCCTGCACGGCCCCGACGAGGACGCCGCCCGTAAGGGTGGCGGTGATGATTACCCTGTTCTTTGCGATGACCTCTTCTTTACGGGCCTCGCTTAAGGGGATAAGGTCCTTGACGGCATCGAGGAGCCGTCCGCTCTCCATAAAGAGAAAAAACATGGTGAAGAAGGCGATGACAATATTCATGAAAAGCTGTGCAAAGTTACTAACCGCGCCCTTTAGACCGGGGACAACGTAACCGCTTGCCTGCTGGATGGCCGATGCGACAATTTTGCCTATATCAAGAGTCGAAATATGAGCGTATTTTTCAAGAAAATCCCCGATGTAGCTGAAGAGAACAAAATTGATGCCCTCAGGCCCCACCCTGTGGCTTACTACATAGCGCTGGGCCCCTGCGTACAGGTCCATGCCTTCACGTGTAAGCATGGCGGCGAGAATAATCATTGGCACGATAAAAAAGAAGGCTATGATGATACAGGTTACAGCCGAGGCGGCCGTCTTAAACTTCACCCGGCGCAGGAGCCATGCGTATAAGGGATGGAAGAGTATGACAAAAATCACGGCCCAGAAGGCGGGAACAAAAAAAGGTGCAAGAATCCGGTAGGTAAGATAGCCGATAAGGGCCGCTAAAAACAGGCTTACAAGTCTCTCTTTCTTCAAAGGCTAAA
>CAYYUX010000011.1:0-30111 GCA_964474975.1 uncultured Thermodesulfobacteriota bacterium | reverse complement strand
CCTGATATATGATAGCATAGTCAGGTGTATTTCAATATACAAGGTTGGGTAGAGCGTCAGCGAAACCCAACAACGTAATGTTTAACAAAACAAAAAAGGAGGACAAGCAAATGCTAAGGCCTGCCCCCCTTTCCAATCTATTTTCGTGAATCGTGCCTCAGCCCGTGTAATCCTCGCCGGCGAACTGAACGGCCCCGGCGTCGTCGCACCTTGGCGGCGATACGGCGTGTACCCCGCCGCATTTGGGGCATCTATCCACAAAGGTCTTTAAGACAAAGGCCTCACCGCAACCCTGGCATTTTATGCTGAGGCCGCCATTCGGCAGTTCCTGCCCGGCGATGCCTCCGCCGTGTGCGGCGCTCACAAACTCCACAAGCTCTCGTCCTTCTGAAAAAGGCCCGCCGCCAGAGGGGCCGCAGCTTCCACAATCTCCCATGATAAAATCCTCCCTTTCTTTTATTTAATACTATTATATCAATACAGGGGAAAAAAGCAATTTTAGGTTGTGTAAAGAGTAAAAACATAGCAGAGGCGCGGCGAAAAAAAATGGCCCGCTGGGTCCCTTTGTGGTAAAAATATACTATGGTTAAAAATAAATCCGAAGATGCCGCGGCCCGCGAGATAAAATCCCTGCGGGAGACAATAGAGCGGCATAATTACAGCTACTATATCCTTGATAACCCCGAGGTGACGGACGCGGAGTACGACCGCCTCATGCGCCGCCTTGAGGCCCTTGAAGAAAAATTTCC
Source organism: uncultured Thermodesulfobacteriota bacterium (assembly GCA_964474975.1). Taxonomy (GTDB): domain Bacteria; phylum Desulfobacterota; class GWC2-55-46; order GWC2-55-46; family JADFVP01; genus JAJRZX01. Next base: position 29,362 of record CAYYUX010000011.1, on the reverse strand, counting down.
CGCCCTTATCACCGCTGATTCGCCGACTCAGAGGGTGGGGGCAAGGCCGGGCGAGGCCTTCGGTACGGTGAGGCACAGCCTGCCCATGCTCTCTCTTGCCAATGCCTTTACGCCCGAAGAGGTCAGAAAATTTGACGAGAGGGTAAAGAGAATTCTCCAGTTACCGCCGGACTACCATGTAGAGTACGCGGCGGAGCCGAAGATGGACGGCCTTGCCGTGGAGCTTGTATATGAGAAGGGCTTACTTATACGCGCGGCAACGCGGGGCGACGGCCTGACGGGAGAGGTCGTTACAGATAACATACGGACCATAAAGAGCATACCGCTCCGGCTTAGACCCGGAAAGGGCGTACTTCCCGCACGCCTTGAGGCCCGAGGAGAGGTAATAATGCCCCTAGGGAGTTTCAGGAGGCTGAATAAAGAGCAGGAGGCAGAGGGGAAAGCCCCCTTTGCAAACCCCAGAAATGCCGCCGCAGGCTCTCTCCGTCAGCTCGACCCTGCTGTTACGGCGGGGCGGAGCCTTGATATATATTGCTACGGCCTTGGAATTGTGGAGGGCGAGGGGATAGACCTGGCTACGCATATGGAGGCCCTGGAGTTTCTCCGTGATATGGGGCTTAAGTTCAATTCCCTGGCCCGTATCGTAGAGGGTGTTGAGGGGGTATACGACTATTTCGCTGATATGGAGAAGGTGCGCGAGGGTCTCGATTATGAGCTTGACGGTACGGTGATAAAGGTGAATGATTTTGCCTTACAGGCCCGTCTCGGCGAGCTGACGAGAAGCCCACGCTGGGCCATTGCCTACAAGTTCGCCCCAAAGCAGGAGCAGACAGTGGTTAAAAAGATTTTTGTCGGCGTCGGGAGGACAGGCGCGCTTACGCCCGTTGCCATCCTCGAACCCGTGGAGCTTGGCGGTGTTATTGTTGGGAGGGCCACCCTACATAACGAAGACGAGGTGCTCCGTAAAGACGTCCGTGCCGGCGATACCGTTGTGGTGGAGCGCGCGGGAGACGTTATCCCAGAGGTGGTGCGCGTTGTTACCTCGGCCCGTGACCTTGAAAACACCCCCCCTCCCTTTCGTATGCCCGAAAAGTGCCCTGTCTGCGCCTCGCCTGTTGAAAAAACAGGAGCGATTCATTATTGTCTCGCAGGGCTTGCCTGTCCGGCACAGCTAAAAAAGAGCATCGAGCATTTTTGCTCGAAGAGCGCCATGGACATAACGGGTTTTGGGGAAAAGACAGTTGAGCAGTTTGTCGATAAGGGGCTTATCAAGGACGTGGCCGGTATATACGCATTGACAAAAGAAAAAATATTATCTCTTGGCGAGGGGTGGGCGGACCTCTCGGCGGAAAATCTCCTTACCGCCATTACAGAGAGTAAGAGGCCGCCTCTTGCGCGTTTCATATATGCACTTGGCATCAAGGGCGTTGGCGAGCACATGGCCGAGGTGCTTGCGAAGAGGTTCAAGACCATGGCGGCGCTTATGGAGGCCGAGCTTGCCGAGCTTCTGGATTTACGTGACATCGGCCCCTTGAGCGCCCCGGGCATTAAAGAGTTTTTTAGCGAGCCCCGTAACAGGGTTGTCCTCGAAAAACTCGAAAGAGCTGGCGTGAGGCCTCTGCCGCCTCCCGAGGCCGAGGGAAACCTAAAGGGGCTTACCTTTCTATTTACTGGAAAACTGGAGGAGTTCTCACGAGAAGAGGCCAAGAGGCTCGTAGTGTCAGAAGGCGGGGCCACGGTCTCGTCAGTAACAAAGAGGCTGGACTATCTTGTTGCCGGGGAAAAACCCGGGAGCAAATATAAGAAGGCCGAGGCCCTTGGAGTAAAGATAATCACAGGCAACGAGTTTCTGACTATGGCGAAAGAGGGATCAGGGGCCGACTAAAATCACCGCTATCTTGCGCCGCATACCTTAAAATAAATTCTTAGAATTTTATCTCGCCATGACCCTGCGTATCGTTGCATGGGAGAGAATACAAGCAGGGCGGTTCAACTTCAGAGGGAGAAATTGTCATGGGCGGCCTTTACTTTCTTCTACCTACGCTTCTTGTTGTCTTCGTCTCTTTTCTTGTCGTAAAGGCCGCTACCATCGCCCTGATGATGACTGGCATGGACGGGCGCAAGGCCCAGTTTCAGGCTCTCTCGGCCTTTTCCGGTACGGGTTTTACGACAAAAGAGGCCGAGTCCATTGTCAATAATGATACAAGGCGAAAGATAACCACCTGGCTCATGATACTCGGCAACGCCGGTGTGGTCACGGTTATCGTCACGGCTACATCTTCTCTCGTTACCAGTAAAGGAGTCGAGCTTCCCATAAATATAATAGTCCTTCTGGCCGGCCTTTATGTAATCTACAAGATAGCGACGCGTCAGGGTTTTGTAAGACGCTGGGAGAGCTTCATTGAGAAAAAACTCATAAAGAGAGGCACCTTTGAGGAAGGTCCCACCGAAGACCTCCTCCATCTCCTTGAGGGCCACGTCCTTGTGCGTGTTATCGTTAAAGAGAACTCTAGCCTTGCCGGGTCTACCCTGCAGGACTCTCACCTTATGGAGCAGGGCCTCATCGTCCTCGGCATAGAGAGAGAGGGCCGCTGGAAGAGCATCCCCCGGGGCTCGGAACTCATCTGCGAGGGCGACAGGCTCGTGGTCTACGGCTCGCCCGAAATCTTAAAAGTCCTTCTCCGGCAGGAGGCCCCGGGCCACGAGAGGCCATAAGAGCGTCGTTGTCTCAGGCCTTTTTGAATATCTCCTCTTTTTTGTATAGCGCGGCCTCTCCCTCGCGGCAGACGGCCCCGTCAAGGACCTCTCCTACAAAAAAGGTGTGGTCCCCCACCTCATGGCTTGAGACGACTTTGCAGTCCACGTAGGCAAGGGCGGACTTTAATATGGGCGCACCCGTTACCTTCGAAAAATGCGCGATACCTTTAAGTTTATCTGTATCCCTCCCTGATTTAAAGCCAAAGTGCCTTGCCAGATCCAACTGCTCCGGGCCGAGTACGCTTACGGCAAAGACCTTTGAGGTCTCTATCATGTGAAAAGAAAAACGGCTCCTGCCTATGGCGACTCCGATGAGCTGAGGCTTGAAGGAAAGCCGTGTTATCCATACGGCGGTCATGGCGTTTATCTCGTCGCCGCATTTTGTGCCTACGACATAGACGCCGTTGAGGATTTTTTTTAGCGCTTCCCCTATCTGTTTGTCCACTTCTCTCTCTCCTGTCTATGGATTGATTTTATTATTGTAAAGGCTGTTTTTTTCGGAAGAAGATATGGGCGTAATACCCTGTTGCGCTCCCGGCCGTGTTGTCGCTGTCTGTCATGACGGCTATGCCCGTAACAGGCGGCGGGCTGTGGCCGAATGCCGATATGTAGTCGTCGTATACGTTGCGCTCTTCGGTCACCCATTGGCCGGCCTGCCCGGCGCCGCTCTCCACGGCTATCATCATCTCTCTGTCTGTATAGGGGCTTGGTATAATCGTATCTATACCGAGCCTGTTGGCCCAGATATAGTTCAGCGCGCTTCCCGGCGGTTTTCTGCCGAAAAGTTTTTCTCCGAGCAGTGACCGGCCTCTCGTCATCAGGGTAGCGCGATCGGGCTCAAAGGCAAAGGTCAGATAGATACGGGCGGCGTAGTCGTCTCCGGCCTTTGTGCGGGCGTCGCCATTTTTAAGGATACCGGCTATCTTCCATCTCCATGAGAATATGGGGTACTCGGCAAGGTTTATGTCTATGTGCCTGTAAAGTGCCGAGGCCCCTGCCCTGGACTCGGCGCGTAGATAACCGCCGGCCCCTTTGTCCGCCACTACGCTATAGACAGTGTGCCGCTTTATCCCGGAAAAATAGAGATGCCGCCAGAGCTTCGGGCCGTAAATCAAGGGCCCGGAAAAATCCCCGGCCATGATTATCTCTTTTTCCCTGTTATTTCCCTTTGCGGCCCTCTCCTCTGCCCTGCTCTTTGTCGTGAAGGCGGGAGCAATACAAAAAACAAGGGCCAGGAGCGCGATATAGAGGATGGCCGAAGGAAGATTCTTACGAGGGTCCATGATTTTTATTATCCATAAGATAATGTATTACAGCAGGGGCCTTTGCAGGGGGCCAAAAAAGAAGGGCAGGGGTAAAGTCTTAGAACTTGACGGAGACGACTTTCGAGACGCCGGGCTCTTCCATGGTTACGCCGTAGAGTTTGTCCACTACCTCCATGGTTCTCTTATTATGGGTGATGAGAATAAACTGGCTTACATGGGATATATCGCGGACAAAGGTATTAAAGCGGTCTATGTTGGCCTCGTCAAGGGGGGCGTCAACCTCGTCAAGGAGGCAGAAGGGGCTGGGTTTGATGAGAAAGATGGAGAATATGAGGGATACTGCTGTAAGGGCCTTCTCGCCTCCGGAGAGGAGGGTGATGTTCTGTAGCCTCTTGCCCGGAGGCTGTGCCACTATATCAATGCCCGATTCCAGTATATTGGCCTCGTCTGTGAGCTTTAGCTCGGCCTTGCCGCCGCGGAAAAATTTTGGAAAGTTTTCCTTGAACTTGGTATTTATCTCCTCGAAGACGGCGCTGAACTTGGCCCTGCTCGTCTTGTTGATGCGGGCTATGGCCTTCAAAAGCCCATCTGTGGAGCGTGTAAGGTCTTCCTGCTGAGCGAGGAGAAAGGTATGCCTCTCATCAAGCTCTCTATACTCATCAAGGGCCGAGAGGCTTACCTCGCCCATGGCGAGTATCTTGGCGTGCAGGGTATCGCGGCGTTCCTTAAGGGCCGCCATCTCGGCGGTCTTTTCCTCTCCTCCCGAGCTTTCATCATCACGAACCATAACGGGCAGGTTATCAAGGCTCAGGCCGTATCTTTCGTTCAACTTTTCATCGAGGTTTCTTACCTGAAGCTCAATCTCCTTTAGGCCGAAACCCAGCGCGCCCTTAAGCTCTTCGAGTTTGCGGGACTTTTCCGTCAGCGCGGAGATGCCCTTCTCAAGTTCGCTGATACCGGCTGTGGCAGTTGTAAGGGCCTCCTGCTCTTCAGTACTGCCGAGCCTCGCAGACTCCAACTCTGCATAGAGCGTCTTGAGTTTAAGGCCTATTGAGGCTGTTTCACAGTTTTTTTCTTCAAGCTCCCTCTCTGCGAGGGCAGTCTCCCTCACCCTTGCATCGAATACTTGCGAGAAATCTTTTATGAGGCCTTCGCTCTCAATTAACCTGGCCTCAAGGGCGTCGCGCCGTTCAGTTACCCTTGCGAGTTCAACTCGCGAGGCCGTGACCGCGGAGTTGATATCGGCCTTTTTTTCTTCTATGGAAGTTATTTCAATCAGAAGCCCGTTAAGGGCCTCTTCGTCTTTTTTTACAGCCCCTTCAAGGTCCTCTCTCTCTGCGGCGAGTCCATTCTTTTTCTCTCTTATCTCTCTAATGGTCTCGCCTGCCTCGTCCTGCTCTCTTTGCAGGTCTTCCTTCAGCCGGAGAAGGCCCTCAATCTCGTTCTCCTGCCTCTTTATCTCACTCTCCGTATTGAGACGCTCAAGCTCCACTCTGTGAAGTCCGGCTGTAAGCTCGTCGAGTTCCTGCCGTCCCGCGCTAAGCCCTGTGTCAACTTTGCCAAGCGCCTCTGTAAGTTCGCCGAGCCTTGTCTCAAGCCCCGTTAAATTGTCTTGTATCTGTCTTATCTCCCCCCGGCGCTGAAGTATACCGCCGTCGGAGCTACCGAGCCCTCCGCCCGTAATAATGCCGTCGGCGCCGAGCCTCTCTCCCTCAAGCGTCACGATGGTATTGAAGATGCCGTCTGTATGCCAGACCTCAATGGCCTCGCTCATGTCCTTGACGATTATGGCATCGCCGAGAAGGGCCTCGATTATATGGTTATATCCCTCTTTTACCCTTATCTCTTTGGCAAGGGGCCGTAGGGCGGGGTTTGCGGCAAAGCCCGCGGGCACGGCGCTCGGAGATGGGCGAAGATCCTTCAGGGGCACAAAACTGCCCCTGCCGCCGGCGTTGCCCTTTAGAAACCGTATGGCGTCCATGCCCTCGCCCTGTCCCTCAACTATGACGTACTCGAGCCTCTCGGCAAGGGCCGCCTCAACGGCCTTTTCGTAACCCGGGTTGGTCTCGATGAAATCCGCTACAATGCCATGAACGCCGCTGAGGTCGCCTTGTTTTAGTATGGATCGCGCCCCGCCGTGGATGTTCTCGAGGTTTTTCTCCATCTCAAGCAATGTCGTCAGCCGCGCTTTACCGGCGGCGCGGGCCTCTTTAGCGGCCTCAAGCTCGCCAAGGAGGGATTCCCTCCGGGCCTCGAGCTCACCGAGCCTTGCGCGTAGCCCCCCGAGGGAGCTTTCCAGTGTTTTACCGCGCTGGTCGGAGGCGCTTTTGTCTTTTTTAAGTGTATCAAGGGGCGCCCTGAGGGAGAGGATCTTTCTCTGCGTCTCTACAATGGCGGAGCCGGATTTCGCCTCTTGTTCACGGGCGCGCTCTTCATCGCCTATGGCGCTCTGAAGGGAATGTCTTATGTCTGAGAGCTTTGCGCCGCATTGAACAAGGCGCGATTTTACAACTGCCTCATTAGATGTAAGCTCCTCGCGCTCCTGCAGTATTTCCTTTAGTTTATTATTCAGCTCGTCGAGACCCTTTTGTCCGCCCTCCATGGATCGCAGTGTTTCGTCAAGTGCGGCCCTGGTCTCGGCGATGCCTGCCTCGGCCTTCTTTTTTTTGTCTTGTATATCTTCTATCTCACCGGCGAGGCGTTTTAAATTGCGTCTGAGCTCTCCCGCGCGTATGCCCGCAAGCTCAGATTTTCGTTCCTCGGAGGCAAGGTCTTTTTCAAGATTGAAGACCCTTTCTTTTACGGCCCTGTATCTCTGCTCCAGAGCCGTAAGCGCCTCAAGGGCCTCGTCGCGCCTGTCCTCAAGCCCGGACTTCTCTGTTGTGATGGCAAGGACGCTGTCTTCGGCCTCTTTTATTCTTTTGTTGTTTTGGCGGCTTTTTTCAAGGAGCAGTGCGTACTCCATGGAGGCAAGCCTGACGTCTGCTTCCTGTAGTTCGTCCTTGGCGGTCTTGTAGCGCTCGGCCTTTTTTGCCTGACGGTTAAGGGAGTTAAGCTGGCGTTTTACTTCGCTTATGATATCGCCGACACGGACAAGGTTCTCTTTTGTGGACTCGAGCCTCCGTATGGCCGTGTCTCTCTTGTGTTTGAATCTGTTGATGCCGGCGGCCTCCTCGAAGAGGACGCGGCGCTCCTCGGGACGTGCGTTGACAAGCCAGCTCACCTGCCCCTGCTCCACTATTGAGTAGCCCTCTTTTCCTATACCCGTATCAGTAAAGAGGTCAACTACGTCGCGCAGACGGCACCTTACTTTGTTAATGTAGTACTCGCTCTCACCGGACCTGTAGAGGCGGCGGGCCACCTCAATCTCGCTAAAGGAGGCGAAACGTATGGGGGCCTTGCCCCGCTCGTTGCTGAAGGTGAGGACCACCTCGGCCATGCCAACGGGTTTTCTGCCCTCGGAGCCGTTGAAGATGATGTCTTCCATATGGCGTCCGCGAAGGTGCCTCGGGTTCTGCTCGCCCGTCACCCATCTTATGGCGTCAATAACATTGCTTTTACCACAGCCGTTGGGGCCTATGACGGCGGCCGGCTCTGCGGCAAAGTCAAGGGTAACCCTGTCTACAAAGGACTTGAAGCCCTGTATGCTGAGTTTTTTTATTTTCATGGAAGGCCTTCTGAAATTTATCTATATTATTTCGCAGATATTAGCAGAAAATCAGGGTTTTGTAAAGAGATAAATACAAGGGAATGTATCGGAAATGTTCAGGTAACACTATATGTTGCGGAGTTGCCGAGCGCTATAGGGCTCGGTTTTTTTTGCTGAAAATAAAGCGGGCATATCAATAAAGGTATATTGATATGCCCGCTTAAAAACGTCTATTAAGGGAAGCCGTCTTTTACTTCCCCTTTTTTGAGGCGCGGCCTTTTGAGGTTTTTTTCTTCTTGCGGGGCCATTTAAGCTCAGCCTTCGCGGCGGATAACCTTGCTATGGGGACCCTGAAGGGCGAGCATGAGACATAATCGAGGCCCTTCCGGTGGCAGAATTCAACGGAGTCAGGGTCGCCGCCGTGCTCTCCGCAGATACCCAGCTTGATGCCCGGCCTTGCCTTGCGGCCCTTTTTGATTGCCATCTCCACGAGCATGCCCACGCCGTCCTGGTCAAGGGACTGGAAGGGGTCGGCCTTGAGGATACCCGTCTTTTTTTCGTCAACATAATCGGGCAGGAACCTTCCGGCGTCGTCTCTTGAGAGGGCGAAGGTGAGCTGTGTAAGGTCGTTTGTGCCGAAGGAGAAGAACTCGGCGACTTTTGCTATGCGGTCAGAGAGAAGCGCGGCGCGCGGCACCTCTATCATAGTACCCACAAGGTATTTGACCTTTGCCTTGCATTCCTTCATCACTGCCTCGGCTATTGCCCGTGTTCTCTCTGTAAGTATAGCGACTTCCTTTGCGTCTATGACAAGGGGAAACATTATCTCAGGCGTTACGCGGAGTTTTCTCTTTTTGCAGTTACAGGCGGCCTCCATTATGGCGCGTACCTGCATTTCCAGAATCTCGGGGTAGGCGATGCAGAGGCGCGATCCGCGAAGGCCGAGCATGGGGTTTGTCTCGCGGAGTTTCTCGATACTGCGTTTTACTTTTTTAAGCGAGATGCCAAGCTCTGCGGCGAGTTTTTTCTGCTCCGCGTCCCGGTGCGGGACGAACTCGTGGAGCGGAGGGTCGAGGAGGCGTATGGTGACGGGTTTACCGGCCATAGCCGCAAGAATGCCCTCGAAGTCTTTTCTCTGATAGGGCAGTAGCTCGTCAATGGCGAACTGCCTTGTCTCGGCGTCCTCGGCGACTATCATCTTCTGTATGGCAAGGCGGCGCTCCTCCGTGTCAAAGAACATATGCTCCGTCCTGCAGAGCCCGATACCCTCGGCCCCCATGCTTATGGCCCTCGCGGCGTCATAGGGCGTATCCACGTTGGTCCTTACCTTCAGCGTGCGCGTCCTGTCAACCCACTTCATCAGCGTCTTGTAGGCCGTGGGGGGCTCGGGTTTTGTCAGGTCGAGTTTTGTGCTGAAGACATCGCCCGTGGAGCCGTTGAGGGTAATGAAGTCGCCTTCGTTCAAGGTGGTTTTTCCTACGGTCATTGTCTTTTCGTTGGAGTCTATATCCAGCTCCGAGCATCCTACTATGCAGGATTTACCCCAGCCCCTGGCAACGACGGCGGCGTGGGAGGTCTTTCCGCCCGTGGCTGTGAGTATGCCCTTGGCGGCGTGCATGCCGCCGACATCCTCGGGGCTTGTCTCCTGCCTTACGAGTATTACGTCTTCGCCCTGAGCGTGCCAGTCCTCGGCATCCTGGGCGTTAAAGACAATCTTGCCGACAGCCGCGCCTGGCACTGCGGCTATACCGCTGGCGAAGAGGTTTTGTTGAAGTTCGCTATAAGGTATGGAGGGGTCTATTACGGGATAAAAGAGACCGTCGATATCCTTGCCGGATATCCTCCCTATGGCCTCTTCCTTTGTGGCAAGTCCCTCTTTGACCATGTCCACGGCAATCTTGAAGGTCGCCGCAGGAGAGCGTTTACCCGTGCGGGTCTGGAGGATGTAGAGTTTTCCCTCTTCAATGGTAAACTCTATGTCCTGCATGTCTTTATAGTGGGCCTCGAGCTTGAGGCGCACATCGTTTAGCTGAGTGTATGCAACGGGCATTATTTTTTTGAGGTCGTCAAGGTGCAACGGCGTCCTGATGCCCGCCACCACGTCCTCGCCCTGGGCGTTCATGAGCAGATCGCCGTAAAAGATGTTCTTCCCGGAGTTGGGGTCGCGCGTGAAGCATACGCCCGTGCCCGAGTCCTCGCCCTTGTTGCCAAATACCATCTGCACTATGTTGACGCCCGTGCCAAGGAGGCCGAACATCTTCTCGACACGCCGGTACGTAACGGCCTTTTCCACCATCCACGAGCCGATTACGGCATCGATGGCGCCCCAGAGCTGTTTTATGGGGTCCTGGGGAAAGTCTTCACCTGTCGCGTCTTTATATACCTTTTTAAGGCGTTCGATAAGGACATTAAGCTCGTCTTCATTGACATCGGTATCGAGTATAGCGATTTTTTTTCTCTTTAGCCTTTTTTTGGTTAATTCGTTTTTTACGGCCTCGAACTCGTTGTCAAATTTTTCCCGCGCCACTCCCATGGCCGTGGAGCCGTACATGAGGATAAAGCGTCTGTAAGCGTCGAGGGCGAAGCGTCTGTTGGAAGTTTTTTTGGCGAGACCCTCAACGGATTTGTCGTTGAGGCCGAGGTTGAGTATGGTCTCCATCATTCCGGGCATGCTCTGCGCCGCGCCGGAGCGTACGGATACAAGGAGCGGGTCGACGTGGTCACCGAGTTTTTTCCCTACGAGCTTCTCAAGCCTCTTCAGGTGTTTGGCGACCTCTTGCGCGAAACCTGCGGGATAGCGCTTTTTGTGTTTAAAAAAATAATCACAGACATCTGTCGTAATGGTAAAACCGGCCGGCACGGGAAGACCGATATTAGTCATCTCAGCGAGCCCGGCGCCTTTGCCGCCGAGCCTTTCTTTCATGTTCCCCCTGCCCTCGGCCTTTCCTCCGCCAAAGAAGTAAACGTGCTTGTTAGTCGCCATACCCCCTCCAGAGTATTGTCTCGTGTGGTTTATGATACTTTTTAAAATTTTAAAACAGGATTTTTATGGTGAAACGGGTATGGCCCCGGGCCATCTCCGTTACAAAAAAGCATAACAAAGATGGGGGGCATTGTCATTAGATAATTTGCATATTTTGCAAGGGGAGAGTTTTTTTATGAAGGTTACGGCCTGTTGAGGGGATGGTCTTTAAAGAGGTGTCCTTATAAGAGAGTTTTTTGCGCCATAGACCTCGCCGCCCGCCGGGTAGATAGAGGTGCGGCACTGCTTTAAAAGGGGGAAGTATCAGAGGGCCTCAAGCACCTCCTGAACGTGTCCCTTAACCTTAACTCCGTGCCAGATTTTCTGTACAAGACCCTTTTCGTCGATGATAACGGTGGACCTGATAATGCCCATCTTTACCTTTCCGCAGACCTTTTTTTCTCCATAAGCGCCGTAGGACTCGGCTACGGTCTTGTCCTTGTCGGAGAGGAGAGCAAAGGTGAGGGCCTGCTTGCCCCTGAAGCCGAGATGAGATTTCACGCTGTCAGGGCTGACGCCGAGGACAACGGCCCCGGCGGCCTTGAGGGCCTCCGTGCTGTCTCTAAAGTCGCAGGCCTCTACTGTGCATCCCGGGGTATTGTCTTTTGGGTAGAAGTAGAGTACGATTTTTTTTCCGGCAAAATCACTTAAGGAAAACACCCTTTCCTGCCCGTTTTCATCAATACCCGGAAGTTGAAAGGCCGGGGCTTCCTGTTTTTCTTTCAGCACGTCTATGCGCCTCCTGCTTAAATGTTTGAGACCATGGGATAATATTGTTTATTATTACGTAAAAAGCATGGTTGGTCAAGGTCTCCTGCCGAGAGTGTTGACAATACGGCCCCTATTCTGTTAGTTTTGAGCTTGGGAAAAAATTAATAAAGGACCTGTATATGCGCAAGGACAGTATCCTGGTTGTAGATGATGATGAATTGTTCCGGGCAATCTGCTCTGATGTTCTGACGGCGGCGGGGTTTAGCGTACTTAAGGCGTCGTGCGGCGCCGAGGCCATGGAGGTTATCTCTTCTAAAGAGGTAGACATTGTCTTAACAGACCTTGTTATGCCCGGCATGGACGGCATCGCCGTGCTTGAGGCTGTGAAGCAGTATAACGCCCTTATCGATGTAATCCTCATTACGGGTCACAGCTCTGTGGAGTCCGCTGTGAGCGCCTTGAAAAACGGGGCCTTTGATTACATCAATAAGCCTGTGAACGCAGATGTCCTGCTCCACACCGTAAATTCCTGTATTGAAAAGAGGCGGCTCCTTGAGGAAAATCAGGAGATGCGCCAATCTCTCAAGCTCTTCGAGGTCTGCTGGACCATGAGCAAGACCCTTGAGACCTCGAGGCTCCATGAGGCCGCCCTCGACGCCATGCTCCAGATAGTGGCCTCTGACGCAGGTCTTCTTATCAGATACGACTCAGATCATAAACTCTTAAGAATAAAGGCCGTTAGACAGATAGACAAAAAAGGTGCCGCCCGTATTATGCGTAACCTCATGAGCTACGCCGATAAGGACCTTGAAACTTCACGGGAGATATCCGTCATATCCACAGAGGCCTTCACAGACAAGGAAAGAGAGAGTCTCGGGGGCTTCACCTCTATCCTCGTAGTGCCTTTGGTGAGCGCAGGCAGACCCAATGGTTTTTTGATTATCCTTAAGAAGGGCGCTGAAAAGGTATGGGGCCCTAAAGAAAGAAAAAGGGCCTCTTTTGTAGCCGAGCATATTGCCATTGCCTATGATAATGCCGGGAAATACGAGGAGGCGCAACAGCTTATCTTTGTTGACAGCCTTACCAATCTCTATAACAGCACTTACCTGCACAAGATACTGGAAAAGGAGCTAAAGAGGTCTTCAAGGCTCAACCTCCCCGTATCCCTGCTCTTTATAGATATAGACGACTTCAAGGTCGTGAACGACACCAATAACCACCTTGTGGGAAGCAGAACCCTCGTGGAGGTTGGTGCGGCCATCCTGAAGTGCGTTCGTGAGGTCGATACCGTAGTACGGTATGGCGGTGACGAGTATGTGGTTATTCTTGTTGACGCCGGGTCTGAGCAGGCCCTGATAATAGCTGAAAGGATAAGGGCAATTATGGAGCAGAGCTGTTTTCAGAAAGATGAAGGTATTGAGATAAGGCTTACGGTCTCTATCGGCATCTCTACCTATCCCGTGCATACAAGAGATCAAAGAGAACTCATAAGGATAGCTGATATGGCTATGTACAAGGCTAAGGATATATCAAAAAATTGTGTCTATCTTGCGCCATTGCCTGTGAGGACGTAGAAAGACAGCTAACCCTTCGGCTTTTTTCCCAAAAGAAAGCCTGGCAAAGAAAACCAATATAGGGCGCTCAAATCCCGCTGAACATGTAACCTGCTCCCCCTTCACGAATAATACTCAAGCAAGACAACAATGCCCGAAGCCCTGCTTTTCGGATATAAAAAAACGCCTTTAGTCCTTAGGACCCAAGACGAAAACAATAATATCTGTAGCGGGCAAGGCCAGCACCTTTTTTTAACTCGCCGGGATTAACCTCAATGCGCTACTGCTATGATTCAACTTCCCTCCGCGCTATCTCGCCGCGCGTCAGAGCTTTTCCAACATTACGTTAAGTCTGCCATAATGCCCTTCAGACTACATTACCCTTGCCTCGCTAAGCCCCCGCGTCCCCGCTGTTTACTATCTCCCATCTCCGCAACGCCGCCTTCCCGCAAGTGCGGTGTCTACTATTCCCCCGTCTATACGCCTCCCGATTAAGCCCCCGATTATATGCCCCCGATTAAGCCCCCCCTTGATTACGCCCCCCCTGAGGCCCCTTTTCAGGCCGGGGTGTTGGAATCTTCTTGCTCTTTATCGTCGGCAATGGTTACGAAGCCCGCGGCTATCTCCCTCAGGGCGACGACTACAGGTTTGTTATTGCTCTCGACAAAGGGCCGCGCTCCCCTTAAGATCTGCTTTGAGCGCTGACTCGCAAGGTGGATGAGGGTAAAACGGCTTGGAACTTTTTCTATACAATCTTCTATGGTGACTCTGGCCATGATTAAAACGCTCCTTTATAAAAATAAAACCCTTCGGGCAATGTTTAAGAATCTGTGTTCTGTATGTAATTATAACGATGAAGAGGGGAATAATCCAGCCTATAATGGAAATTTTTTAATTATTTCTTCCATGACGCGGTCCCTGCGTGAGGCCTCGGCGGTTATAATGGCCTTGAGTTTTTCAAAGGCGTCTTCGAGATTGTCGTTGATTATGATGTAGTCATAGGCAGGTGCATGTGATATTTCCTCTATGGCGGCGCGTACGCGGCCTTTGATTACATCGGCGCTGTCCTTACCCCTTGCAGAGAGCCTCTCTCTGCAGGCCTCTATGGAGGGCGGGGCGATGAAGATATAGACGGCCTGCGCAAGGGCCTTTCGAAGAGTTGCCGCTCCCTGCACGTCTATCTCGAGTATGACGTGAGAGCCGCTTGCGAGTAGGGCCTCGAGGTCTGTGCGCGCCGTGCCGTAGCGGTTGCCGTGTATATGGGCATGCTCTATGAAGAGGCCGTCAGAGACCATTGAGGAAAAGACCTCTTCAGTAACAAAGAGGTAGTCTACGCCATTTACGTCTCCTGGCCGAGGAGGCCTGGTGGTGTATGAAATGGAGTGGCGTACCCCTGGTATTTTTCTGAGGGCCAATTTGTATAGCGTTGTCTTGCCGGCTCCCGATGGGCCTGATATTATGAAGGCAATGCCGCGGTTCATTTTTACTGTGTCCTTATTCTATGTTCTGTACCTGTTCTCTTATTTTTTCCAGTTCACACTTCATGGCTACAATGGTTCGGCATATTAGGGCGTCCTGTGCCTTGGAGGCGATGGTGTTGAGTTCACGGAATATTTCCTGCGCGAGAAAATCAAGTTTTTTCCCAAGGGGTTTTTTTTCATCGGCGGCGAGAAACTCGCCAAAGGCCTCAAGATGGCTCTTCAGCCGGACTATTTCTTCGGTAACGTCGGTTTTTTCGGCAAAGACGGCCATCTCGACAAGGACGGCAGGTTCGGCAAGGGCATTTTGGGATAACCCCTTGATGCGGGCCGCGATCCTCTGCTTATGGGCTTTTTGCACCCTTGGCATGCCTTTTTCCACTTTTGTGAGGGCGGATTTGATGGCGCGTATTCGTTTTTTAAGGTCCCGCCCGAGGGCCCGGCCCTCTTTAAGGCGCCAAGAATCAAGCTCGTCAATGGCCCGGCCAAGGCCGCTTTTAACCCCGGCGAGGAGGCCCTTTTCATCAATAGCCGAGGGTTTTTCGCTAAATACCCCCTTTTGTCTAAGTACGAGGGCAAGGTCTACTTCTCCCGTAAGGTTCAGCTCGGCCTTTAAGGCGCGGGCCGCCTCGGAGTAGCCTCGCGCGGCCTCCATGTTAAGGCCTGGAGCGCAGTACCCGTCTTCAGAGAGTATTGTTACCACAACGGAGCCCCTTGATATCCTCTTTTTTACAAGTCCCCTTATTCCCGTCTCAATGATGGAGAGGGTATCGGGTATTCTTGTTTTGATATCAAGAAAGCGGTGATTAAGGGAGCGAACCTCAATGGTGAGTTCCTTTTCATTGACGGAAAAAGAGGCCCTTCCAAACCCTGTCATACTCTTAAGCAATATTGAATTCCCTTTTTTGCGGGGCGCAGGTCTTTTGTCCAATGACGATACACCCTTGCCCCATATTGGTTTTCTTTGCCAGGCTTTCTTTTTCCCAAAAGAAAGCGGAAGGTTTTGCCGGTCATTAACGGGCGGGGTTTTTTCTTCTGTCCAGCGCCGCGGCAACGGCCTTGAAGAGTTCCTCAGCGCTGAGCGTAGCCGTGCCGAGTTTACCCACTACGACTCCCGCCGCGAAGTTGGCCAGCACCGCGGCCTCCCTAAAGTCTGCTCCCGCGGCCATGGAGAGGGCGAGTACACCGGCCACGGTATCGCCTGCGCCGCTTACGTCGTATACCTCTTTTGCCACGGTTGGTATATGCGTCTCAGAGGCATTTTCAAAGAGGCTCATGCCCTGCTCGCCTCTTGTGATAAGAAGGGCCCGTGAGGCGAGCCTTTCAGTAAGGATTTTACCGACTTTTTTAAGGGTTTTGGCGTCTTTTATTTCCATGTCAGCGCCCCTTGCGGCTTCGAGGTTATTGGGCGTGACGATATCGGCGCCTCTGTAGTAATCAAGGTGCTCTACCTTGGGGTCTACTACGATGGGTTTTTGTTTTTTAGCGCAGAGGGTTATTGTCTTTTGCATGAGGCCTTGGGAGATAAGCCCCTTGGCGTAATCGGAGACAACAACGACATCGGCTCTGTCAATGGCTTTTTTGATGTAAGAGAAGACCTCTTTTGTTACAGCGGCCTTTATGCCGTCTCTACTCTCTCGGTCATAGCGTACAACCTGCTGGTTATGGGCTATTATCCGGGTCTTTGTAGTGGTGGGTCTCCCGGGGTCTTGTATAATTCCCTCTAAGGGCAGGGTTTGTTTTTCAAGTGTCTTAAGAAAACGCCTTCCGTCGTCGTCTTTACCGATGACTCCTGTTATGGATACTGCCCCGCCGAGGTTTGCGATATTGTGTGCGACATTGGCCGCGCCGCCGAGCATAAGGTCATCGCGCTCGACCTCTACAACGGGTACGGGCGCCTCAGGGGAGATGCGTCGCACCCTTCCCCAGAGAAAGTGGTCCATGATGAGGTCGCCTATGACAAAGACCCGCACTGAGGGGAATATGTCGATAAGCTCCCTGGCCCTCTCTATTGTGATATATCTACGCACGCGGCGGCTCCTTCTTTAGTAATACCGGGTATGTTTATGAGCCTCTTGTCTCTGAGGCGCATATTTCGTCTACAAGCCTTAAAAAGCCTTCTACATTACTATCCATGGTAAGGGTCTTGACCCTTTTCTGCGCTTTCAGCCCCGCTGTCCTTGCCTTTTCGGGTTTTAGAAAAGGCCTTATGGAGTCTGCGAGGGCCGCCTCGTCGGCGGGGTCTTCAACAACGGCCCCGGAGATACCGTTATCAATTATCTCGCTAACGCCTGATACGCGGGAGGTCACTACGGGAAGTCCCGAGGCCATGGCCTCTACGCATGCGTTGCTGAAGGGCTCGTATATGGACGGCAGGACAAATACGTCGGCAATGGGGTGGTAGCGTCTCGCCCCTTTTACGGGCCCCATGAATATTACCTGCTTTGATATGCCGAGCCTCTCGGCTTCTTTTTTATAGCGTCCCGTTCTGCCCTTTCCTATTACTACGAGCATTGTCTCAGCGGGCAGTAAGGCGATGGCCTTTAAGAGGTATGGAAGCCCCTTTCTCTCAAAACCTGAGCCGATAAAGAGGAGCACAGGCGCCTTGGCCTCTATTTTGAGCTCTGCACGCAGTTTTTCCCGTTCTTTTTCTTTATTAAGCTCCCTGTCTTTAAGGGCCGCGGTACCGTTGTATATAACACAAATGTCCTCGGGCCGTAAACCGTAAAGTCTCGTAATTTCGGCCTTACCCCTATTGGAGTTGGCTACGACTTTTTTGAGGCGTGGGTCTGTAAAGAGCCTTTTTTCAAGATAAAGAAGTACGCGGTGCTTCGGGTTCAGAGCAATGAGTAATCTCTTCAAGGGGCCTACGGTTCGGGCGCGTCTCGCGAGCCATTCTCTGTGAGAGCCGTCTCCGGCGCGGTAGATATCCTGCGAAAAAGTTCTCTCAAAACCGATTACCACATCGGGGTTATCGGCCTCAACGGCCTTTTTTACATTAAGGGCAAAGGTAAGGGGGCGTAAAAAAGATGGGCCTCCGGCCCTTATTCTGTGAAGGGTTACGCCTTTGGTCTCGGGCCACTCCCGGGAGTAGGCAATTACCTCGTGTCCCCTTGAGATAAGCCCTTCGATGAACCTTGAGAGAAAGACCTCGGCTCCGCCATAGGGGTTGAACGCGCCTCTGATGATGCCTATTTTCACAGGATAACCCCCTTGGCTTTGAGGGTTGTGAAGGCCGTGATGGCCTCGTCTACGGTTATGTCGGGGGCTTTTTTTGATGGGGCCTGAAGTATTATATTCTCAACGCCCCAGGGCGCCCAGCGCACCGGGTCTGTGGAGCCCCAGATGGTAAGGACGGGTTTGCCGAGTCCGGCTGTAAGGTGCATGGCCCCGCCGTCAAGGCATATTGCCATTTTTGTGAGGCTAAGCACGGCTATTAGCTCGCCGAGGGTCTTTGTCTTGAACAAGGCAGGTTGCGGATGAAGGGCCTTGTTGAGCCTTTCGGCCATTTCGTCGTCCCCGGGGTGCAGGGGGTTATCGGCGGCGCCGGGCGACCATAATACAAGGGGCCTTATATTAAATTTTTTTCTGAGAGATGTGATGAGCTTAATAAAATTTTCAACGGGCCATCTGTTTTCCGGCCTTCTTGAGCTGATGTGAAAGGCGATGAATGGGGCGCGGCCCGGTATTTTTTCAAGATATTTACGCACTCTTGCGAGTGTCACGGCATCGGGGCTTACAGATAGAGGCGGCGGCGTGCCTGTTATGCCAAGGGGACGGAGCAGTCCCATGACGGCCTCTACCTCGTGCATGGGGCGGGCGGGCGCGGTGAGGGGCTGGTTGTAGTATAGACGGGACTTTGATTTATCCTTTTCGCCATAACCTATTCGTACGCGTGCGCCTGTCAGGAAGGCGTACCTCGCGAGGCGCGGCGAGTATGAAGAGGCGCAGGCTATGGCCGTATCGAATTTCTGCGCCCGTATGCGCCTCATGAGTCCGGCGTTTGCGGCAAGCACACTGAGGCGGCTTTTGTTGCCCCTGTGTTTTTCTTTTTCATAGATATAGATATCATTTATGTCAGGGTTGTTGGCGATGACCTCGGCGTTATAGGAGTTTACAAGGACGCATATCCTCGCCCCGGGGTACTTTTGACGCGCCGCCCTTATGGCAGGGGTGGTGCAGACAAGGTCGCCGATGTTATCTCGGCGTATGAATAGGATGCTTTTGCACCTCTCAATGGGTCTTGCTTTCATTAGGGCCTTTGTATAGTGGGGGGCGGAGGGCGTAAGTTCAATGGCATTACCCCCCATCCCCTATTGGTTTTCTTTGTCTTGCTTTCTTTTTTCTAAAAGAAAGCAAGGGGATTATTGCGTTGTGCTCCTGCCTTTCATTTCCTCATATAATACTACAGTAATAGCGGAAAAGAGTATTAAAAGCACGCCTGCCACCTCTTCCCAGAGGCTCCAGGCGATATTTACGAGCAGATAGGAGATGAGAATGCCCGTTGCGCCGTACCGTATGAAGTCTGCTCCCTCTCCGAGTTTGCGGGCTGGCAGTGGCAGGACTTTTAAAAACACGGTAGCCCAGAATAGGAGAAAGGCCAGCAGGCCGAGGAAGCCGCCTTCGAAGAGGAGTTGCAGAATAAGGTTATGTGCTGTTGCGCTACCGTAGTGATGTGTGGAGAAAAATTTATATGTTCCGCCCTGTTTATCCCATCTATCCAGAAATCCGCCCTCTGCGGCCACGGTTGCCATTTTTTTCCAGCCATAGCCGTAACCTGTAATAGGCCGCTTTTTTATCATATCAGTCACACCGCTCCATATGGCGAAGCGTCCGTTCCAGCCCCGGTAGTTGTTTGTCATATAGGTGCCGGGAGACAGCAGTGTGCGGTATCTTGTGAACATATCGGGTTTTACGGCGAAGAGCGCCCCGCCGAGACCGAGGCAGATGATAAGTCCGAAGACGAGGACTTTCCAGCGTCTTGCAAGGATGGCGACGGCGATAAGGGAGATAGCGATGGCCGCGGTCTGGCCCCGGTGATTATCAAGGAGACAGAGGGCGAACTCCACAAAGAGGGCGGCTATCATGGCCCAGCCGAGGCGTGCCTTTACCCTTGTTGCGTATAGAAAACCAGCGAGCAGGGGTATGTAAAAGGTGCCGTGCAGGGAGTAGCCCTCGGCGTATTTTTTGTTTGTGTACTCTATCCAGTTAAGGAGTACTGTTGGTTTGTTGTATATTAGGACCAGGACGGTAAGGAGGGCATAGCTCGCGAAGAGTGTGTACAGGAGGGGTTTCAGGTCTTTAAAACTCTTGTACTCGTTAATGATAACAAAGAAGACGAGTCCCTGATAGAGGAGGTTTTTTCTGATGAAGTTAAGGCTCTCGTAGGGGTAGGGGCCGATGAGAGAGGTAATAAGGGTGATGCCGAGAAGAAGGCAGAAGGCCAGGACGGTCTTGTCTTTGAAGTTGATGCTCGGGCCTTTATGAAAAATTTTAACGGTAAAGAGGACAAAGAGGATGACAAAGGCCGTATCGCGCGGGCTTGAAAAATGCGTGAAGGGGAGAAAAAAAAGGTAGATAAGGAGCAGTGGTTTTATTAAGACGTATACTTTCTCCATGGCCTTCTCTTAGAGGCTCCCGGCTGTGGGAGCGGCGCCTCTTGCCTCGGGGTTCTCTTTTTTCCTGTTTTCTATTTTTGCCTTAAGCACCCGCGCCGCGGCCTCGATGACAGGACCCGCTGTGAGGGCGGTAACGCACTCTCTATCACCCTTCCGGCAGGAAGTAGCCGTATGGAACGTATAGGAGCATGGCGAGCAGGGAAGGTCTTTTTGTATGACGGTGTTCTGCGTTCCAAGGGGCCTTTCTTCCATGGCGCAGGGGCCTGCCATGTTAATGGTAGGCACGCCCATGGCTATGGCCATGTACACGGGGCCGCTGTCTACGCTAATGAAAAGATCCATGCTCACAAGGAGGGCCGGCAACTCGGAGATGGAGAATCTGCCTGATGTATCTACGGCCTTGTGTTTCATATGCTCCATAACGGCCCGTACATCGGCTTTGTCGCAGGGGCCGCCTATGAGGAGAGTATTGACGCCAAAGCGCTCTACCAATTCATCGGCGACCTCGGCGTAGAGTTTAGGCGAGACCTCTTTTAATTTGTTCCTCGCCGCCGGGGCCATGCCTACGATGAGCGCGCCTTTTTCGATTTTCGCCTTGGTTAATATTTTTGTAACCTTCTCGAGGGCCTCGCCGGTGACGGGAAGTTCGAGCCTCGCCGAGTCTTTGTCGCGAGGGATGCCGAGGGCCTTTTGAAGAAGCAGTGCGTAGGTCTCGGGCACGCTCCTATTTGTCTCGTGCCAGACCACGCGGTTATTGAATAGAGCGGCCAACTTGAAGGTGATACCTGCCCTGTCAGGGCCAACAGAGAGCCGACGCGGGATGAGGGCCCAGAGGGGGATAATGGTATTGGTAATGTCGGGTGAAAGGCATACAGAGAGGTCAAAGCCCTCGCGCATGAGGACGCCGGCTATGCCGAGTTTTCGGCCAAGACCTTTTAGCGCTATCGTCTTAAAGGGGATAATCTCGTCTACAAGGGGGTTGGCCTCAAGGATGCCGCAAGAGGCCGGGTCTGCCATGACGGCGATTCTTGCCCTCGGGTATCGTTTTTTTAAGAGGCGAAATACGGCGGTACTGCAAACCATGTCCCCGATCTTGGCACGCTGAATTATGAGAATCCGCCTGATGGCCCTGCGCCTGCGGAGCATGGCCGCGAGAAAGATTAGGGGATAGAAGAGTGTGGATAAGATGATGTATAACATATTTTTTATTAAGACCTTCCACTTTCTTTTGGAAAAAAGAAAGTGGAGCAAAGAAAACCAAAATGGGGCTGGGCTTGTGCCAATCAAAGAAAGGTCTTCGCCCCGCTAACCCGCTTTTTTCGCCTTTATTAAGATGCCTGTCGCAAAGTCCACGTCCATGAATCGCATAATGGGTTTTAAGAGCCACGCCATGAGCCTGTGTCCTGTTTTTCTCTTTGCCGATACCCTTGAGATATCCAATCCCGTAAAACCGCTTATGAGGAGCAGGGCGCCGAGTTCATGATAGCGGTAAGAGGTTATGTGCGTAACGTCGCCGTTAAAGGCCGTGGGGTGAAGGTTGTTGGGCAGGGTGAGGATGATACTGCCCCCGGTTTTTAAGAGCCCCGCGCATTCTTTGAGGAGTTTTTGACCCTCCTTCAGGGTAAGATGCTCTATTACGTCAAGGACAAAGATGGAGTCAAAGGCGCGGGTTATCTCGGCGAGGCTATGATAGTCGTGTTCGCCCGTGCTGTCGATATCCATGCTCTTGTACTCTGTTACGGCAGGGGCCCTCTCGCAGAGTCTGCCCACAAACCTTCCCGAGCCGCCCACGTCAAGGACGCTCCCTGATAGCCCCCGCACAATGTCATTGATTAGCTCTCTCTTTGTGGAGAAGATAATGGGAACCTTCCTTATGGAAGGATATCGGCGCTTAACCTCCTCGCGCCTTTTCTTAAGCTCGCTCCAGTCCATGGGCATCACTTATCAAATACCTCTTTAAAAACCCTCTCAACTCCCACAACGTAGCCCTCTATGGAGAATTTTTCAATGACCCGTTTTTTACCGGCAGAGCCCATGCGGGTCCGTGTATCTGAAGAGTTTAAGAGATTTGAAACTTTTTTCGTAAAGTCATCGGGCGAATCGCCCTCTACGAGAAAACCTGTTTTATTATCAAGAATAAGCTCTGCCGGGCCCGTGACATTCGCCGCCACAACGGGCCTTTCCATAAGCATTGCCTCAAGGACTACCCTTGGAAGCCCCTCGGCCTCTGAGGTAAGTAGAAATACGTCCATGGCGTTTATATAAGAGAGGGCTGTATCTGAAAACCCCGTGAAAGTAATGAGCTCGCTGATGCCGAGCTCCCGGGTCAGCTCTTTCAGGGCCCCCTCTTCGGGACCCGTGCCCACGACAATACCCCGTATTTTTTGGCCCTTTTTTTTGAGTTTTGCCATGGCCTCAAGAAAAATATGGACGCGCTTTCTCTTTATGAGAGAGCCAACCGTGCCTATGAGCACTTCGTCTTTTTTTATGCCAAGCTCGGCCCTTACCTCTTCGGCACTGCGTCTCGGGCTTAGTTTTGCGTCGATTCCGTTATGAACGACGATACATCGTTCGGCCTTTACACCGGCCTTTACAAGAGACTCCATCACCCCCTCGGAGACGCAGATTACACGGTCAACGACACGGTTCACCTCTTCGGCCTCGGCAGTGCTCAGGCTTACGTCCACCCGTGAGTGCTGGACGCAGAGCGTGCCTGCGATGCCTGCGGCGAGCATGCCCTCCATGTTGGAGCTTGGTTGGTTGTTAAGGTATATCATATCAAACCCACCCTCTTCGAGGACAGAGGCGATGGCCCTTCCGGCGGGCTCAATACGTTCCGAGAGGTCATGAAAGGCGATAAATTTTTTGCGCACCGAGGGTAGGGGCCAGAGTACGCCGCGAATCGCCTCTTTCATTACCTTGGCGACAAAGCGTTTTCTTATCTCAACATGGATAAATTCCACGCCAAGGTCCTCAAGGGCGCTCCTTATATCAGAGCCCTCGCCTTTTTTGTAATTGGTATAAAAGAGGGCCGAGAACTCGTATTTGTCGCGGTCTATCCTCTTAAGGAGCTCAATGAGGCTCACCGTGCCGCCGCCCCATTCCTTTCCTGTATCAAGGATGAGTATCTTTTTTTTCGCTCTATCCACTTGCCCCATGCTCAGACCTTTCTGCCCGTTACGATGATGTGCCGTATGTAATCGAGTCTCAGTAATTTTAATAATGGCCTGTAGACAAAGGCCCATAAGCGGTCCTTCCACTTGATCTTGCCGCCGCGGTATATCTGAATATCCTTGAAACCCGCGGAGCTAAGGAGGTAATAGAGTACATTGTGCCGCACCGCCGTTATGTGCGAGCAGTCTGTCCAGAGATTAACGGGATGGCAGACGTTTGGCGTGCTTACCATAATATAACCGCCCTCTTTCAGCTGGCTTTGCGCCTTTTTGAACATGGCCGTTATCTCAGCGGGGCTAATGTGCTCGATGACCTCGAATGAGGTGATTACGTCAAAGCTACCCTTTATCTCGTCGAGGCTGTAATAGTCATGCTTGAGGTTTTTGTCAACGTCAAGGCTGAAGTATTTTACATTAAGCCCGGCCTCCCTTAATTGTTTCTCAAGGAGACGGTCATTCGCGCCTATGTCAAGGAGGCGGTCTCCGTCTTTAAGTATATTGCGAAGGAGTTCCATCTTGTCCCTTACAATGGGAAATTTCAGTATATTGGGCAGTGTCTCCACGGCCTTCTGCCTGCCGCGCGTCAGCTCGCTCCAGAATTTTTGGTTATCTGTCATGATTTATTTCTCTTTGCGGCCACCGTAAGGTCCACGTATGTTTTCATAATCTTATCTGCAATATCATTATACGAAAAATTTTTTCTTACCCGTTCCATACCGGCCGAGGCTATTTTCTCCCTCAGCCCATCGTCGGCAAGGAGTTTTTTTAATTGAATACCAAAATCGTCAAGATTTTTATAGGATACCACATCTACGCCGGGAGTTACCAGAGAGGTAAGGTCCTGTGAGCCGTCGGTGAGGAGGCAGGACCCGCAGGCCGAGGCCTCAAGGACACGCATGGTCATGCCCGTGCGTGTCTTTTCGCTACCGCCCCAGTGCGTATGGTTTATCACCACACGACTCTCGTTGTATAGGCGCACAAGGCCTTCGCCCCAGATAGAGTCTCCCTTGACTACGTTCTTTGCCCTTCCAGAGAGTTTTTTCTGCCACTTCGGGCCGTATATTGCGCCATTGGGAGATACCTCAATGGCCTTGTCTAAAAACTTCTGCCTTGCCCCGGACCAGCCGCCCACAAAAGACCAGTCGTATTTTTTTGCGAGTCCAAGGGGTCGAAAGACTCCTGTGTCCACGCTGTGATGGATATGGCCCGTGTTCTTTAGCCCTCTTTTTTCGGCGGTTTTTACTGCCGAGGGGTGAAGAAAGAAATAATGGTCAAAGTATGTCACCTCTCTTATGGCTTCTTCGGCGCCCTCTTCCCGCTCTATCCACCAGCCGAAGAGCATACTCTTTCGCCTTATCTCCGCGAGGGTGCCCGGCAGATAGCGGTACCCCCTTATGACAAGGACAAGCTCGGGCCGAAAGGCCTCTACCTCTTCAAGGAGTTTTCTATTTCTATATCTCAGCTGACAGAGGGGGTGATCCTCAAAGAGAAATCTGCTCTTCGGGATAATACGAAAATTATGGGCCGTCTTGTTAATGGGGCGTATGACGTATCGGTCGAACCAGTTATTGGCATCGGAGTAAAACCCGCGCGCCTCGACGCCCTTATCTTTAAAGGCCCTCTGAAGATACTCGATAATCGGGGGCCGTGAAAAGTAAACGATAAGGATTTTTTTTAATTTTCCGTCAGAGGAGGTGAAGAGGCGCGTTCCCGATGGCCCCTTGCCTGTCATACTGCCCTTGCAGGGGCCGATGGTGTTTGTCATTTTGTGTGTCCCTGCTCTTTCAGTATATCCATAACCGCACAAAAGACCTCATCAACGGAAATCTGCTCCATGCACTTCTGATAGGCGCATTTTTTACTTATACATGGCTGACAGGTCTGCGGTTTTTTGATTATCCTGTGAAGTTCCCTCTTCGTCAAGGGCCCGGTTTTTTCGGGCTCGCTTACGGCATAGAGGGCCACCACCGGGGTCTTAAGGGCATAGGCTATGTGCATTGGCCCCGTGTCTCCTGTAATAAAGGCATTGAACCGGCCTATGAGGGCCGCGCTCTCAGGCAGGCTCAGCCGCCCGGCGGCTACGATTACCCCATGACTTTTACTAATACCATCGGCTATCTTACAGCATAGCCCAACTTCGTCAGGTGAGCCTGTAAGGATAATTTTAAGGTTCGGCGTCTTTTCCATGAGCCTTTGGGCAAGCCCTGTAAAGCGCTCGGGAAACCACTGTCTGCTAAGAGTCGAGGCCCCGGGGTTGATGCCGATAAGAACCTCTCCCGCATCGCCTTCGAGCCCCTCCCTCCTCATAAATGCCCCTATGCTTTCATCATAACCCTTATCAAGGGGAAGGTCCATCTGAAGCCCATCTGCCTTACAGCCAAGGAGCGCCGCAGTGCGTAGCCTCGCCTCGATGCCGTGGCCAAGCTCGGCCCATCGCAGTTCGGGGCTCTCGTTGGAGAGGAGAAAGCTGAATCTGCTCACGTTAGGGAGCTTTACGATAAACCTCGCCCCTGTGAGATATGCAAGGGGCGTTGCCTGCGGCTCGTTGCCGTGCAGGATAAGGGCCGCGTCAAAGGAGTACTTTCTAAGTTCCGTTACAGTGGAGATAAACTTTTTCCACCCGCCGTAATAGGGCATCGCGCCGTCTATGTTGGGATTATTGGCGAATAGTTCCATATTGTCTTTATTAAAAAGGGCGATAATGCGCGCCTCTGGGAAGCCTTTACGTACCGCGCGCATGGCGGGTGTACTCATGAGCGTATCACCTATGGCCGTTGAGGAGATAATAAGGATGTTTTTAATTGAGCCCGGCTTTATGGCGCTAAGGCCGCGCTCCCTGCGGTCGCGCCCTTTTAAAAACCTCAGCGCATAATAGAGGATACTCTCCATGGGCCGTAGCTTCATCTGCCTCTGCCTTTTATCTTCAGATAGAGTCTGCAAAGCACGGGGTTTGTGTATATGGCGAGCCTCTTGCCAACCCATTCGGCCCCGGCCTTTACCACTATGCGGTTTATCTTCATGGCCTCGGAGCCTTCTGTTACAACGCCGTGATTCGTCGTAAAACAGGCTTTGTATCCTGCTTCACTCGCTGTTTTTATCGCCATTTCGCTGAATTTGCCTCGGGGCCAGCAGAGGTAATCACAGGGCGTATTCAGCTCTTCGACAAGCCTTTTTTTTGAGTTTTTGAGCTCCCGTTCCAGTATTCTCGAGGGAAGATTATGACACTCGATATGAGAAACCGTATGAGAAGCGAAGTCCACAAGGCCGCTCTCTTTCATCTCCCGCGCCATGTCCCAGTCCATAATGGCCTTGCTGAACGCCCCTCTGGCAACAAGGGACTTGGCCTCGCGGTGTGTTGGCGGGTTTTTAAAAAAGGCATTGAGGCCGGTGTTGTCGAGGGGCTCGGCGCTTGCCCCGTCAAGCCAGCCCGTGGGTGTAAAGATGACCGCGCGCGTATTATATTTTTTTAAGAGGGGAAAGGCATATACAAAGTTGTCAAGATAGCCATCGTCAAAGGTGATGAGTAGTGCCTTTTCATTGCACGTAAAAGACCCGTCCATGAAACCGAGTAGTTCATCGGGGCCGAGGACCCTGTAGCCGCCCTCCCTGATGGAGCGGAGATGGGCCTCAAAGTCCTCGGGGGTTATGGTTATCATATCCCCGCTATTAGGGTTAATATGATGGTACATGAGTACCGGTATTACTGCCACGTGTTTTCTCCTATGGCGCAAGGTTCATATTGCATGGTAATGCCGCCCTTTATTGGTTTTTTTACCTGTACCTCAGCCTCGGGTCAAGGGCGTCGCGTACGGCGTCGCCGAAGATGTTGGCCGGCAATACAAGGCCGAACATAAAGAGAAAGGAGGCAAAGAGGTTCCACCATACAACGGGCTCCCGGCTTAGCTCCAGTCTCGCCGTGTTTATCATATTGCCCCAGCTCCCCATCTCAGGGCCCACGCCGATGCCTATGTAGCTAAGCACTGCCTCGGCAAGCACAAGTCCGCTGAACTGCAGGACCATGGTTATAAGCACAATGTGCATGAGGTTGGGCACGATGTGCCGCCAGATAATCCCCGCGCTCGGCACGCCGAAGGCGCGCGCGGCGTTTACGTATTCGAGCTCACGCAGTTTCATGGCCTCGCCCCTGATAAGTCTGCAGAGATCTGTCCACGAGGTGATGCCCAGTATTAGGCAGAGCCAGAACAAGCGGTCATTGGGCACAAAGAGGCCGAGGTATATATCGCTTTTTGAGATAAGCCCGCCCTGATATCCGCTTGCTCCGAACAAAAGCATGAAGGCCACTATAAGCAAAACCCCGGGGATGGATGAGAGCGTCGTGTATATATACTGGATGATGTCATCGACAAAACCGCCGAAAAACCCTGCTATGACCCCGAAAAATATGGCGAAGGGTATTACGATGATGGTGGTGCCCGTGCCGATGACGATGCCCGTGCGCACCCCCTTCATGGCCGCGTATAATACGTCGGAGCCGACCTTGTCCGTGCCGAGGGGGTGTCTGCCCGGGTGTTTTAATTGTGGATAACCACGGACCGTCTTTCCGCCGGGGCCTTCCATGCTCTCCTTTACAAAGAGCCTCTGGGCGAATGGGGCGGAGTAGGTCTTTTCCGTATCTTTACGGAGGCCGGAAAACACCCTGTCAAGGAGACTCAGGGCCTGCCCCTCGTAGATTGCCTTTCCGTCTTTTGCCGTAATCGACGAGCCGTTGTCATTCACGGCGTGAGCGCGCCAGCGCACGCTGTCCATAAGGGCGACTCCGAGGTAGAGAGACAAAAGGACCATGGAAATGGCGGCCAGGCGGTTTCTCTTTATCTCCTGAAATACCGCCCCTTTATCGCGCATACCCCTGTAGCCCATATAAAGGGCGGCCCCGGCCACGAGATAGACGATAAGGTCTGTTGCGAGTATTACGGGCATTTAAAAGGTTCCTTTATTCAAATACCACCCTGGGGTCGACAAGGGTGTAGCTTATGTCCGTCAGTATAAGCCCCGCGATGTAGAGTATGGAGCCGAGGTACACCATGGAGCGCACGATGGCGAAGTCCTGCGCCTGTATGGCGTCGATAGTAAAAGAACCGAGTCCGGGTATGGAGAAAAAACTCTCCATGATAAGGGACCCGTAAAAGAGAAATGGTATGGAGACGACGACGTTTGTAAGAACGGGTATCATGGCGTTCTTGAGGGCGTGCTTGAAGAGGACGCGGCCCTCGCTGAGCCCCTTTGCCCGCGCCGTTCGTATGTAATCCCTGCCCGTCTCCTCAAGAAAAACGGTTCTGTAAAATCTCACTCCGGCGCCTGTGGAGCCGAGGAGGGCTACGACGACGGGCAGGACGAGAAATTTTATGGAGTGAAGGCCCGTATCGTAACCGGATATGGGCAGGAGGCGCAGTACCTTGCCGAGGAGGAACTGCCCGCCGATTATATAAAAAAGAATGGATACGGACATCATTACAACGCAGATAAAAAGCCCCCCCGTGTCAATAAAAGTCCCGCGCAGGTAGGCGAGTATCATGGCAAAAAAGAGGTTTATCAAGATGGCCATAATGAAAGTAGGCACACCTATGGCGAGGCTCGCCCACATCCTTCGGCCTATCTCCCTGCCTATGTCGATGTTGTTCCTGTCGGAGCGACCGAAATCAAACCATAGCAGAGGCGCGGATTTTTGAAAAAATATGGTCTGCGTAATTACCCCAAGCCCGCTTTCGTCTGTATTGACAAAGGCCGGAAGGTTATAACCGTGGTCCTGTTTCCAGTTCTCAACGGCTGAAGGTGTGACGAATTTGTCGCCGAGTATCTTACGCGCCATATCATCAGGCGTGTTGACGCGGAAAAAAAGCATGGCTGTTAAGACATTGACGCCGATGATAATGGGGACGGCGTAGAGGAGACGCCTGATGATGTATGAGAGCATTACTGCCTGACCTCCGCCATTTTTTATCCCCTTCTTTTTTTCATGGAGTAGATGCCGAAGAGTATAATCCCAGCCAGAATCCCTGCCAAAAGCACAACGGGCCAGACTCTCGGCCTGTTCCAGAGCTTACGCATACGCGCCCTCTCGGCCGCGTCGAGCCTGATGTACTTCATGGTGTTATTGGCCATGGCATTGGGTTTTATG
>CAYYUX010000010.1:0-30484 GCA_964474975.1 uncultured Thermodesulfobacteriota bacterium | reverse complement strand
CTTTCTTTTGGAAAAAAGAAAGCTTGGCAAAGAAAACCACAATGGGGCATGGAGCGTCCATATTGAACTTACGACCTGGGCCCCGCGATATTCCAAAGAGGCTGGACGTAAAAAACCAATAGGCAACACGTTCGCCACCTCGATAGCTTCATCTGACACGCCGCGTATTTTTATAATAATGCTTAAAGAGTGATTATATGGGAAGGGGATAATCAGGCGAAGGCTACTCGTCTTTTAAGACATACCCAACGCCGCGCACGGTATGGATAAGCCTCTTGGAGGCGTCGCTATCCACCTTGCCGCGGAGATGATTTATATAGACATCAACGACGTTTGTCTCACTGTCGAAACACTGGTCCCATACATGCTCGGCGATAAGCGTC
Source organism: uncultured Thermodesulfobacteriota bacterium (assembly GCA_964474975.1). Taxonomy (GTDB): domain Bacteria; phylum Desulfobacterota; class GWC2-55-46; order GWC2-55-46; family JADFVP01; genus JAJRZX01. The sequence continues at coordinate 30,101 of CAYYUX010000010.1, read as the reverse complement.
CTTGTAAGGACCCTGTTGGGATTTCTGAGAAGATACTCAAGGAGTGCGTATTCCTTTACGGTAAGCTCCACCTCTGTCTCTCCCCTTTTGGCGCGCCTTGTGGCGGGATCGAGGCTGAGATCAGAGAATTTAAGCAGAGGCAGGCCGGAGCCGCCGCGCCTCATCATGACATTAAGCCTCGCTATGAGCTCCTCGAAGGCAAAGGGCTTTGTAAGGTAATCGTCGGCGCCGAGGTTAAGCCCCTTGACCCTGTCATCTACGGAGTCACGGGCCGTAAGGAGTATGACCGGGGTCTCTACGTGTGCCTCCTTGATGTCTTTCAATACATCGAGACCGTTTTTTTTGGGAAGCATTATATCGAGGATTATTGCATCATAGTCATTGGTAAGGGCATAGTTCTCTCCCTCTTCGCCGTCATGGACGATATCCACGGCATAGCTCTCCTGCTCAAGTCCGCGCTTTATAAAAGAGGCTACTTTTTTTTCATCTTCGACTACGAGTATTCTCATATCAGACCTGCTATCTAAGTTAAAAGTTTTGCAAAAGAAGGGGGCAATTCGCCCTCAAGGCCTTTGCCTATGGCGGCAAGGGTCATCTTTTCAGGCCGTAGATATTTTGCGGCGGCGTCTTTCACATCTTTTACAGAGACTCTGTCAATACTGCGCACTACTTTTTTTATAGGTACAACACCGCCAAGATACAGCTCGTCCTTGGCGAGCTTGGCCATCCTGCTGTCAGAGCCCTCAAGACCAAGGAGAAGCGAGCCCTTGAGGTGCGACTTTGCCTCGCGTAGTTCCTCGGCGGTAATATTTTTCGCAATAGAGGAAAACTCCTTCATCACAAGCTCTATGACCTTTTTAAAATTTTCTCCCGTCGTCCCGGCATAGACGACCATGGCCCCTGCGTCAAGGTAGAGGTTGAGGTACGAGTAGACGGAATAGACAAGCCCCCTCTTCTCGCGTATCTTCTGAAAAAGCCTTGAGCTCATGCCTGAGCCGAGTATGGTGTTAAGGAGATAGAGGCGGTACCTGTGCGGATGTGCCTGCGGCGGCACTGGCACCCCGAGGCAGAGATGGGCCTGTTCGAGGTCTTTTTCAACGAGTTTGAGTGCCGGCCCCTCGGCAAGGACAGGCTCTTCAACATCAAAAAAATCGCCTTGCAGGGGATCAAAGGTTCTTTTAAGGAGTTTTGCTATTTTTTCGTGGCTAACGCCGCCGGCTGAGGCCACGAATACGCCGTTTGTGCGGTAATGGCAGTCGAAATACTTCATCAGGCTGCGGCGGGTAATGGCGTTGAGGGTCTCGGTGGTGCCGAGTATGGAGCGGCCAAGGGGATGGCCGTTAAAGAACCTCTCGGCAAAGACATCGTGAATAAGGTCGTCAGGCGTATCCTGAACCATCTTGATTTCCTGGCCCACGACCATTTTTTCTTTTTTCATCTCCCTTGTGGAAAAGAGGGAGTTGCGGAACATATCGGAGAGAATCCTTACGGCCCTGCCCACGTCTTTATTGAGGACCTTAGCGTAAAAGCAGGTGTACTCGCGGCCAGTAAAGGCGTTAAGCACGCCTCCCACGGACTCTATCTCTCTGGAGATATCATGGGCAGTACGATTGGCCGTACCCTTGAAAAGCATATGCTCTATGAAGTGAGATACGCCGCCGATATCTGCTGTCTCGTACCTTGAGCCCGTATTAACCCAGAGACCGATGCACGTGGACTCGGAGTCCGCCATCTCCTCTGTGATAAGCTTTACACCCGTATCAAGGGTTGACTTTGTTATTATGGACATGCTCCTCCCGCAAGGCGTTATAGGTTTACTGAAGGAAAAATGTGGTTAAGGCAGAGCATATTCCCCTCAACCACTTAGCCCATTGATTATTACCGGACCGCCCCGAATCCCCCTCAAAATACAACCCCGAGAGCCCCGGATATCGCCCCCCCCAACCCCGAAAACACCCCATCCCCGCTACCCTCGCCATATCCCCCCGCTCCCCATACAACCCCGCTCCCCCGGAATAACACCCCGCCTCCCCCGAAAAATTGCCCCGGTGCAATACTTACTCGGCTGTGTCCTTTTCGTGGAGGGCGGCTTTTCTTGAGAGTTTTATCTTGCCGCTCCTGTCTACGTTAAGGCACTTTACGCGAACCTTATCGCCCTCGTGGAGAATATCGGTTACATTGGCGACTCTCTCATCGGCAAGCTCGGAGATATGGCACAGGCCGTCTGTCTTTGGCAGTATCTCGATAAAGGCGCCAAAGTCCATTATTTTCCGAACCGTGCCGTTATATATTTTACCAATTTCCGCTTCCTGAGTAAGGTCCTTTACCATCTTAACGGCGGCCTTGGCGGCCTCGTCATCGTTGCTCGCGATGCTGACCTTACCGGTGTCGTCAACGTCCATCTTGACGCCCGTTGCGAGAATAATGCCCTTAATGTTTTTGCCGCCCGGGCCGATGACGTCTTTTATCCTCTCTGGTTTTACCATGAGGGTTACTATGCGGGGAGCGTATGAAGACATCTCTCCCCTTGGCTCGCTAATGGCCTCGTTCATGATGCCGAGTATATGGAGCCTGCCTTCACGTGCCTGTGCAAGGGCCTCGGTAAGAAGCTCTGCCGTTACTCCGCCTATCTTAATATCCATCTGCAGTGCGGTAATGCCCTCTGAGGAGCCCGCCACCTTAAAATCCATGTCGCCGAGGTGGTCTTCGTCTCCAAGGATATCGGAGAGGATGACTGCCTCGTCGCCTTCTTTGATGAGCCCCATGGCAATACCGGCGATATGACACTTTGTTGGCACGCCCGCATCCATAAGCGAAAGGGAGGCGCCGCATACGGTGGCCATGGAAGATGAGCCATTGGACTCAAGGACATCGGAGACTACGCGAACTGTATATGGAAAATCATCAGGGCCGGGAAATACCTTGCCCACTGCACGCTCGGCAAGGGTTCCGTGACCGATTTCACGTCTGCCGGGAGAGCGGAGAAATTTGACCTCGCCAACGCAAAACGGCGGAAAGTTGTAATGGAGCATGAAGCGTTTATACTCCCAACCGCTTAGGGCGTCTATCTTCTGCTCGTCATCAGAGGTGCCTAGGGTTGTGTTTACAAGGGCCTGCGTCTCGCCGCGCGTAAAGAGCGCTGAGCCGTGCGTGCGCGGAAGAAGGCCGACCTCGCAGGTTATGGGCCTTATGTCTCTTGGTCCCCTGCCGTCAACCCTCTTTTTTTCCTTTACTATCATATCGCGCATAACAGTATTTTTGATGGAGCTGAATACCTTTGAAATATCCTTCTCCCTGTCCTCAAACTCTTCGGAGAGCTCTTCGATGACCTCTTTTTTAAAGGCGTCAATGGCGGCGTAGCGGGGGAGTTTTTCGGCGATGACAAGACACTTTTTAAGGCCTTCAGTTGCCTTTTCCTCAACGCGGCTCCGCAGCTCGTCCTCAACCTCTACGAGTACGACAGGTATCTTTTCTTTACCTATCTCACTGACTATCTTTTTCTGGAGCTCAAGCACACCTGTCATACCTTCCTGAGCAAGGACAAGGGCCTTAACCATCAACTCTTCTGAGACAAACTTGGCCCCGCCCTCTACCATGTTGATAGAGCCCTCGCCGCCGGCGACGATAAGGTCGAGGTCGCCGTCCTTCTGCTGGGCCAATGTGGGGTTTTCTATGAACTCACCGTCAATGGAGCCAACTCTGTAAGCGGCTATGGGGCCGGCAAAGGGTATATCCGATATACCAAGGGCGATAGAGGCGCCGATTAAAGAGATGAGCTCTGCGTCGTTCTCGTGGTCCACGGAAAGAGCCGTGGCTATGACCTGGATCTCGTATGCAAAGCCGGCGGGAAAGAGCGGCCGGAGCGGCCTGTCGATAAGACGGGACATGAGGACCTCTCTGGTGCTGGGCCTGCCCTCGCGCTTAAAAAAACCGCCCGGAATCTTACCGGCGGCATAGGTCATTTCCTGATAATTTACCGTAAGGGGAAGAAAATCCCTGCCCGGGACGGGTGAGTTGGCGCGGCATGCCGTCACAAGGACAACGGTGTCTCCGTAGCGAAGCGTACAGGAGCCTCCGGCCTGTCTGGCCATCTTTCCTATCTCAATTGTAAGTTTCCTTCCGGCATAGTCAGTCTCGTATGTTCTTACCATCCTCTATTCAATCTCCTGATTTTTGTATACCTGCACAACGGCCGGCAGGGGCGGACGCGCACCCTGTCGGAGACCCCCATGGGCCTGAATAACATTAAGTATGAATTCTATTTTCTAAGTCCAAGTCTCGCGATAAGGTCTTTATAGCGATTCACGTCCTTACCCCTTACATAGGCAAGGAGCCTCCTTCTGCGGCCGACCATTTTAAGAAGGCCGCGTCTTGAATGATGGTCGCCCTTATGCTCCTTGAAGTGATCCTGAAGACCCTTTATCCTGGCGCTCAAAAGGGCTACCTGCACCTCAGGGGACCCTGTATCACTCTCATGCGTACGGTATTCGCTTACGATTTTTTTCTTACTCTCTGTGTCTATCATTACCCTCTCCTTCTGTGTATATTCGTACTTGTCTCTTAAGTTTATCCGAATTTTTTTAATAATACCGGATGTTACGCTCAAGTGCCTCATTTATGCCCTTGAGAAAAATATCATTGCGCAAGGCAGGTTTTTTGCGGAGCCTCCTCGCAAGGCCTCTCAAAAACCCACTTTATTTTATATATATTGCCGCGAATATGCTGTGCCAGAGCAGCATCCGCGCCGTCTATGGTAAATCTTATCATCTCACCCTCTTCTTGAAAAGGGAAAAAGCCCTTATCAGCCGTAAGCTCAAAACGCATGCCTATCTCAAACCCCAAGCTATGAAGGCCCTCAGCAGGGACGGCTCTAAAGGCCGAGCATACCCTCTTCAGCACAACATCAAGGGGAATAATAGCCTCCTCAAGGGTCTCCCTCTCAAGGGTCGGGTCAATGGCCTCGCCGATATGAAAGGGGCCGCTTGAGATACGTCTCAAACCGCCAAGATGAGCCCCGCAACCAAGGGCTCTGCCTACGTCATGGCATATAGACCTGACGTATGTACCCCTTGAGCAGGAAACAGTAAAAGCGAGATGAGGGATTTGGATATCAGTGATATTCAGTGCGAATATTTCCACATCCCTTGCCGGCCTCTCCACTACGATGCCTTTTCTCGCCAAAGCATAAAGAGGCCTGCCGGAGCGTTTAACTGCCGAGTACATGGGCGGCACCTGCTTAATCGTGCCGATAAAAGCGCTGAAGGCCTTTTCTATATCATCCTTCGTAAGCGCGCCTGCATCGGCCTCTGCAGTGACCCTGCCCTCTGCGTCATAGGTGTCTGTCTCGAGACCAAGGGTCATCATGGCCTCATATTCTTTTACACCCCCCTCAATCCAGCGGGCAAACCTCGTGGCCTTGTTTATCACAAGGGGCAATACCCCTGTGGCCGCCGGGTCAAGCGTGCCGAGATGACCTACCTTCGCGGCGCGGAGCCTGCCTTTGACGCGGGCCACTACGTCATGAGATGTCCAACCGGCGGGTTTATCGGCGATAAGCACACCGTTCACGGATTACAGCCCTTTTGCATCGACTCATTAAGGGCCCCAAGGACACTTGACTGCACTTCTTCGAGGGTCCCACGAATGGTGCATCCCGCGGCGCGGGCATGGCCGCCGCCGCCAAGCTCCATGGCCACGGTGCCGATATCCATATAACTTTTACTCCGAAGGCTCACTTTATACTCGCCTCCGGGGCATTCCCTGAAAAGCACGCCCACCTCAACACCCTTTATACTGCGTGCGTAATTTACAAAGCCATCGGCATCATCTACACCGGCCTCGGAATTCGCCAGCATATCACGGGTCACGCAGAGTGTGGCTATGTCGCCACCATGCCCCTCTCCGCATACCCTGATTACTTCAAGGGTGGAGAGAACGCGTGCGAGAAGCCTGAACCTTACGGGTGAGTAGTTCTCATAAACGCGCATGGAGATGTCCCATGGCTCAGCGCCAAGCCTTACAAGCTCACCGGCCTTAATGAGAGAACCGGCCGTGGTGCAGGAATACCTGAATGAACCTGTATCCGTATGTATGGCCGTATAAAGATTTGTGGCCGCGTCTTTTGTTATATCCAGAGAGCCCGCCTCGCAGAGGTCATAAATAACCTCACCCGTGGCGCTCGCATCGGCGTCTACGACGTTTAAATCACCGAAGCAGTCGTTCGTGGCGTGATGGTCGAGATTGATAAGCAGGCCATCGTGATTGAAGGCGTTCAAGAGACCTCCAAGGCGGTCTTTCTTGCCGCAGTCAACGGCGAAGATGCAATCAAAGGGACCGCGGCCTTCGAGATCGTGAACAATGGTATCAGCGCCGGGAAGAAACTCCAGTATATCGGGGACAGGGTCCTCAAGATAGGCCGTTACATCCTTGCCGAGGGCCCTGAGCGTAAGCGTCAGCCCGAGGAGAGAGCCCACGGCATCACCCTCGGGGTTAACATGTGAGCCTACAAGAAAACTCCTGCCCTGCTTTATCTTCTCTATTATTTCGTCAAATCTGTGTTCCATAAAAAACCTTTATTCTTACTTTCCTTTAAAAAAGGAAGATAGGTGAAGCCCCCCCCTGCAGGGGATAAAAAGTGCCGCTACATGGGAATACAACCCCCGTCTCTTGCCTCACAAAGAAAAGGCCTGGCCCATGTCTCTGCCCCGTGTCTCCCACACATGCGCCATGCCTCATACCCCCATTATGCCCCTTTTCCCTGCGCTATGCCTCGTCTTTTTTAATATCGTGCAGGAGTTTGTCAATATGCTCGGCATACTCAAGGGTCTCATCATAGAAAAAGGTAATTTTCGGTACGGACCTCAGCTTGAGGATATGCCCAAGGGTGCGTCTTATGTATCCAACTGCGCTCCCAAGGCCCTGCAACGAGTCGGCTATCTCTTCTTCTGTCCCAATCTGGCTGAAGTACACCCTGGCTTCCTTGAGATCGGCGCTCAGCCTGACATGCGTTATTGTAATAAAGCCTATCCTCGGGTCCCTTATCTCGCCCCGCTGAATCATGGAAGCAATCTCACGCATGATACTGTCTCCAACCCTGTCCGCCCTCTTGTATCCATGCATGATTTTTCTATCTCCCGAGAGGTCTTTTATATGTTCATAATCTCCATACGCGTATTGATTATCTCCGCCGTATTACACCCCTCTATTTTATTTATAACCTTGTCAAGAAGGGAATTAATATAGGAGCGGTCGTTGCCGACAGCGGCAATGCCCAGGACAGATTTTTGCAGAGAGTCCTGTAAATCAACTTCGGCTACGGATACGTTGAAGCTATTGGATACCCTGCCCTTTATGCCCTTGATGACAGACCTCTTACCCTTAAGAGAACGGTTGCCGTGGAGCATAAGGGTTATGGAAACCATGCCTACTACCACAATCAAAGACCTGTATTCCCAGGGGGTGAGGCAGTCGTCTTCACGGCTGAGGCCCCTCATATTTATCAAGGCAAAACCCGCCCCGAGTCAACTCAGAGCTTTGCGGCCTCTTCTTTTTCAACATACAGCTCTATTACATCGCCTGTCTTCAAGTCGTTATATCCGTCAATGGTCATGCCGCACTCGTATCCTGTCTGCACTTCCTTGACATCGTCCTTGAAACGCTTCAAGGTGCCGAGTTTGCCGTCATATATAACAACGCTATCCCTTATGAGATGCACCTTTGACCCCCTTACGGCCTTGCCGGAGGTAAGATAACAGCCGGCCACATTGCCAACCTTGCTTACGCGGAAAACCTCGCGAACCTCGGCAGTGCCGATTATCTCTTCGCTTATGATGGGTTTAAGGAGCCCCTCCATGGCAGATTTTATCTCGTCAACGAGGTTATAAATGACGTCATAGAGCCTTACATCGACACTGTCTTTAACGGCCAGCTCATGGGCCTTGGTCTCGGGCCTGACGTTAAAACCTATTATAATGGCATTTGCGGCAGAGGCGAGCATAACATCGCCCTCGTTTATCCCGCCTACGGCATTGTGCAGTATATTTATCTTCACTGCCTCTGTGGAGAGCTTTTCGAGAGATTCCCTTACGGCCTCTATGGAACCCTGAACATCGGCCTTCAATATAACGTTAAGCTCCTGCACCTCGCCCTTGCTTATTTTCTCATAGAGATCGGCAAGGCTTACCCTCGCAGTCCGGCCCTGGTCTTGCTCAAGGCTCTTCTGCTCTCTTATGGAGGCAATCTGTTTTGCAGTAACCTCGTCCTTGACAACGGCAAAAGTATCGCCGGCCATGGGCACGCCGGAGAGCCCTAATATCTCAATGGCCATTGATGGACCGACTGCCTTCACCCTCTTGCCGTTATCATCTATCATGGCCCTGACACGTCCGGAATGAAAACCTGTGACAAAGGCGTCGCCGGACTTCAGCAAACCCCTCTGTATAAGGACGGTGGCAACGGGCCCCCTGCCCTTGTCGAGCTTTGCCTCAATGATGACGCCGCCAGCCGGGCCTGTAGCCGGGGCCTTTAACTCAAGCATCTCTGACTGAAGTATTATCATGTCAAGGAGGCCGTCTATATTAGTTCTTTTTTTAGCGGAAACCTCTATGAATATGGTATCTCCGCCCCACTCCTCGGCCACCAGACCTCGGCCCGAAAGCTCTGTCTTGATGCGGTCGGGGTCGGCCTGCGGCAGGTCTATTTTATTAACAGCGACAATAATGGGAACCCCCGCTGAACGGGCGTGGTCAATGGCCTCTATGGTCTGCGGCATGACTCCATCATCGGCGGCTACTACAAGGACAACGATATCCGTGGCCATGGCGCCTCTTGCCCTCATGGAGGTAAAGGCCTCATGCCCGGGAGTATCAAGAAAGGTTACATCACCCCTATCAAGATGAACGCGATAGGCGCCTATATGCTGTGTGATGCCTCCGGCCTCGCCGGTGGCCACCTTTGTCTCCCTGATGGCATCAAGAAGAGACGTCTTGCCGTGATCAACATGGCCCATGACAGTCACTACCGGGGCCCTTGACTTGAGATTTGATTTATCCATGGAGGGCTGTTCAAGGAGGACATCTTCCTGTATGGATACGTTCTCCACCTCATAATCATAATCATTGGCTATGAGAGTCGCCGCGTCTATGTCTATGAACTGATTCACCGTGGCCATTACGCCCATGCCCATGAGTTTTTTAATCAGCTCACCTGCCTTGACGCCAAGCCTCTGCGATAGGTCTGCGATGCTGATGGCCTCGGATATGCGCACAACGCGCTTGGAGGCCGATGGCACGGTAATTTCCGTCTTCATTAGTTTACGTGAAGGATTTATGGATGGCCTTCCGTGGCGTTGTCTCGGCTTTTGAAAACGACGGCCCCTTGAACGGCGTCCGCTCGGTGAGAAGAAGTTTTTCGTAACCGGGGCCTTTGGCCTTTCGAGAACCTTTACTTCCTTGAGACCACGGGGTTTGGCTGTGGCCGCGGTTTTTTTATCCTTCTCCACCTTCTTCGGTTTCGCCTCTACGGCGGGCTTTCCCGCCGACTTGGCGGCCTGCGGCTCAGGCTGAGGGGCCGTTGAAAGGGCATCCTTGGCCTCGGAGGGCGCACTCTCTTTCTCAATCTTCTTTACAGATTCAGAGGCAAGGGGCTCGGAAGTTTTTTTGACAACGGGCTTCGCCTCGGGAGCGGGCTCGGGCTTAGCTTTAGGAGGCTCGATAGGAGGCTCTACAGGAGCGGGAGGCTTAGCCTCAACAGCGACTACCGGCGGTTTCGCCTTAACGGCCTTTCTTCGCCGGATTACCGAGGGCTTAATCCGCTTTTCTATAACTTCCGCTTTTTCTTCTTCTTTTTTTTCGGTTACCATATTTTAAGTATTCTTTATCATCCTGTAAGTTCAGTTGATTTTATACTTTGCGGCCATCCATAACACCGCTATCCGTATTTGCATTCAATATCGAGATTATCTCATCAAAGAGTTCCTTCACTTCGTGAGTAGAAATATTTTTTTTCAGGGCGCGCGCAAAGACCCCTTTTTTTTTACGGACAACAGAGAGACACTCTGCTCTCAGACAGATATATGCGCCTCTTCCTCCCGCACGGTTTTTGAAATCTACCCTCGGACGGTTATCCATAAGGGCGACCCTTAAGAGTTTTGTCTTCGGAAGGACGCTTCTGCAACCGAGACACGTCCTCGCGGCAGAGGCGACTACAGGTCTTTGCATGACTTTACCCTTACCGGAGATTACGCCGCCGCCGACACAGCGGACTTGCCCCTATTCACTATCCGCCTCTACTGCGTCTGTAGCCCCGGGCTGCGCCTCGTCCCTTTCTTCGGACTCTGCATCCACCTTTACATCGTCTCCGGAAGGATCGCTCTCCAGGACTTCATTACCAGAAGGCCCTGATTCGTCAGCCGTTTTTTTTTCTTTATCGGCCTCTTCACCTGCCACCATGGCCGCCATTTCTCTCTGGAACACCTCTTCGGGTGACAATTCGGCAGTGGGCTCATCGCCAAAATCGGATTCAGTATGTATGTCTATCTTCCAGCCGCTAATCCTCGCGGCAAGCCTTACGTTAAGCCCCTTTCGCCCAATGGCGAGGGAGAGCTGGTCATCAGGGACTATGACCTCCATTGCATGCTCCTCGTCATCGACAATGACCCGTGATATTTCTGCGGGAGAGAGGGTGTTTTTTACAAAGAGGGCCGGGTCCTCGGACCAGTGAATAATATCTATCTTTTCGCCCTTCAATTCCTGCACAACGGCCTGCACCCTCGAACCCTTCACACCCACACAGGCCCCTACGGGGTCAACATCGGGGCTATGGGAATCAACGGCTATCTTGGCCCTTTCACCGGGTTCTCTGGCGGCGGCCTTTATCTCAACGATTCCCTCATATATCTCGGGAACCTCCATCTGAAAGAGTTTTATCAAAAAAGACGACTGCGCCCTTGAGAGCATTACCTGCGGCCCCTTGACATCATTGCAGACATCTACAATGAGGCCCCTTATCCTATCTCCCTGCCTGTATCCCTCGCGCCGCACCTGTTCTTTTTTGCTTAGCAGGGCCTCTGTTCTCCCTATATCAACTATTATATCACCACGCTCGAATCTATGCACGACGCCGGAGACTATTTCTCCGAGTTTATCGCCGTATTCTTTATAGACTACGTCGCGTTCGGCCTCGCGGACCTTTTGTATGATTATCTGCTTTGCCGTCTGAGCGTCTATGCGCCCGAATTTTTTAGAATCGAGTTTTACGCCGATTACGTCCTCAAGCTCGCTCTCGGAATCTAACTCGAGGGCGTCTTCAAGAGTTATCTCAAGGTCCTCGTCTTCCACGACATCGACGACAGTCTTAAAGAGAAAAAGCTCAATCTCACCGGACTCTTCCTGATAATGAGCCTCTATCTCTTTATTTGCGCCGAAACGCTTCTCCGCGGCCTTAAGCACAGCGGTCTCAAGCGCGTCTATTAGCACTTCTTTTGTTATACCCTTATCTCGACCAACCTGGTCTATGAGATGGGCAAGATTAACAGGCATCAAACCACGCACCCCCCCATCTTGTATTATGCAATATCATAAATTTCATATTATTAAAACTCCGCGACAAGGTTGGCCCTCTTGATATCGTTTATCTTAAGGCTCCAGACCTTTTCAGTATCATCGAGGATCTCAATAACCCCGTCATGAACAGACTCAAGGCGGCCCTTGAAGTTACTCCTGCCCTCCATTGGCAGGGATGTCTTCAGCTTTACCGTCTTTCCGATAAACCTCAAAAAGTCCTTTTCTTTTTTCAAGGGCCTCTCAAGGCCCGGGGAAGATACCTCAAGGGAGTATCTGCCCGGCATAATATCCTCTACATCAAGGACAGCGCCAAGCTCCCGGCTTATGGCCACGCAGTCGTCTATAGTCAGGCCGCCGGATTTATCGGCATAGAGGCGTAGAATATTACGGCCATTTTCAACAAGGCACCGCAGGTCCACAAGCTCGCATCCCGCCCCGGAGACAACAGGCTCTGCCACGGCCTCGAGCCTCTCTATCAGTGAGGCGTTTAAACTCATCATACAAGACCTGTCACGATAATCAATCTTTAAAAAAACCTTCAAGCAGGACGACGCGTAAAGCGCGCGTGCCCCATACCCCAGCTTTACATAGTCCAGCTGAGAACCTCTGCCTCTTCCCCGCTCATCCTGCCCCCATCCTGCTCGTCCCCCCATGCGCCCCGTATTCCCCATGCGCCCCGCATTCCCCTGCACCCCTATCCTCACGCGGCCTTAAAGATAATATGCCCCCTGCTCATAAAGAAAAAGTGGGCTTACTGCCCACCTAACCGTCTTTAATGAGTCGTATCAAGGAAAAATAGCATACTTGAATGTTTTTATCAAGCGAAAATAAGGGAGCCCTATTCCTCTATCCTTATCTTCATCTCAACCCTCTCATTGGGCAGATCCCTGGGGTCGCGGGGCAGATTCACTATCTTGTCGGCTACTTCCATTCCCGAAGCTACCTCTCCGAAAACAGTGTACTGCCTGTCGAGAAAAGGCGAATCCTGCACCACTATAAAGAACTGCGAGCCGGCGCTGTCAGGGTCCTGCGACCTTGCCATGGAGAGAATGCCTCTTTTGTGGGATATCCCGCTGAACTCTGCCTTTACCTGATGGTTGGGGCCGCCCATTCCGTAAGAGGCTTTATTTGTCCCCTTTGTATTGGGGTCTCCACCCTGTATCATAAAACCGGGTATTACCCTGTGAAAGATAGTGCCGTCATAAAAACCTTCCTTTGCGAGATCGATAAAATTCTTCACATGTCCCGGTGCGGTCTCGGGAAAAAACTTTATCTCAATCTCTCCGTAAGAGGTCTCGATTACGGCCTTTGTCGCAGTTGCTTCAGTCATGGGAATTCTCCTTTTATTTTTCTTGTCTAAGACATCGGATGATTTGTAATGAAAGTATTTTTTTTGGTATTTGTCAACCCCTACTTTCCCCTATGCACTTTTTTATATATAGAAGAGCGCCTTTTTTGTCTCTTATACCGCCGGTGAGTATAGCCTTTTCAACGTCCTTTTTAACTCTTCCAATGGTCTCTCCCCCGGAGATATGAAGTTCCCTCATTATCTCTACGCCGGTACAGAGCGGCCGGGGAGGGGCGAGGAAAAAATCTCCGAAATAATAATCCAGCATGGCGTAAAGGGCATCTATATGGGCCGAGGCAGTTATCAATACAAAAGCTATAAATACGGGAGGCCCAAGGGCTGTCTCTTCTTTGAGGCGGTCAAAGAGCAATGCCATAGCTGAAGGCGAATCGTATGCAAAGGCCGGCATCTTAAGCCATCTCTCGATATTAATGAGCAGTCCCCTAACGGCCCTAACGGTTTTATTGGCAAAGGCAAGCCCCTTCAGGACAAGTTCTGCAAGGTCCGCGGAATGGGTACAAAGCCCATGACCGCGGCGCACTGCCGCGCCTTCATCGGCAGATGAAGCCTTGCAAATGCTCGGTGAGATATCATAAAAGAAAGCGGCCAATTTAAAGACCAGCGCAGGAGAAAGTCCCTTGCCGGTATCTTCAAAAACCTTCTTCATCTCAGAAGGCCGGTGGACAAAGCGGCCCGAGTCTATCTCGGCCAGGAGTTTCTCCGCCGCGTCAAGCGTATTAAGGGCAAGGGGCAAAGCTGTCCGTGCCGGGAGATTCAGCGAGGGTAGAACCGCATCAATAAGGCCAAGCTCGATAAGACGGCCAATGGCCTTTGATGCGCCCATGCAACTGAATATAGAGGCAACGGAGGCGCCTATTCTCTCCCTTGAGATAGATTTGTCGCCTATGAGACAGCCGTACTCTTTGATAAGGTTCTCTGCCTCGCCGTCGAGGGTCAAGGCGTATCGCTGTTCAAGACTTACGCCCCTGAGAGACCTCAGCGGGTCCGACTTCAGGGTGTCCTCCCCTGCGGCGAGGCGCAGGATCTTTTTTTCGCAGTCACCGAGACCTCCAAGGGGATCGATAAGCCGGGGGCCCTTACCGACCTTGCCCCTCAAGGCCGCCATCGAAGCGTGAAATCCATTAAGCGCGATGGCCATTGCGTTAATGGTAAAATCTCTACGCCGGAGATCATCCTCTATTTCCGCATATCTCAATGGGAGAAAATCCATGGTCACAATACCGCGCCTGCCCCCGGTCTTTATCGCCACCCTGTAAAGGCCGTTGGCACGGTCAAGTATAAAGGCACTGCCGCCAAGGGCACGAGCCGCCTCAGAGGCGAGTTCAGCTACATCGCCTTCATAGACAAAATCATAATCATTGGAAAGAGGCATCTTAAGGCAGATATCCCGTACCATACCGCCAACGAGGTATAGGTCCCGCCCGCCCTTCGTAGCAAGACCTATTACCGCGCTCAGCAAGGAGTCTTCTTCGAGCCACTGAAGGCCGCTAAAAAAAAGGGCCCCCAAAAGGCCCGTTTCAAGAGAGGGACTCTTTGACCTTACCGTCTTCACAGGAGTTCTACCTCCAGCATGGAATCGTCCATTGGAATGGAGCGTCTTTTTTTACGTAAGGCCTTAATTTTTTTCGCCACATCCCTGAACCTCGGATCTATGGCGTAGATGGAACGGAATATTCCATTTGCCTCACTCTCCTGACCTGAAGAGGCGTATGAGCTTGCAAGGTCATAGAGAAACCCGCGCCTCTCGAACTCTTCGCCGTTAAAGCCCTTCAAAACCTTTAGAAGATATATTATTGCCTCTTCGTGATTAGCATCGGCCATAGAGCATTTCGCGAGATTTATGTAGCAGTCGATATCAAGACTACTGTCCTTCAAGGCAATCTTGAACTCCCTTGAGGCCTCTTTAAAAAGCTCCATCTCAAGGTATTCCCTGCCGAGGTTAAAATGAGTCTCCGCGTCTTCGGAACTTAACTGATTCTCAAGGCCTGACTTCAGCTCTTCGTAGGTCTCGTAGACATCTCCCGCGGAGCTGGTTCTGGCAAGGTTCTGGATGGCCTCTTCAAGCTCAGGCTCTGTGTATATTGTGTCCATGGATGAGGGCGCCTCATCAACGGGCCTTTCTTGAAGGGGAGTCTGCTCATCTTGAGGACCCTCACGAGTTATATCCGGCTCATCGGCCTCATCTTCCTCTGCAGGAGGCTCTTCCACGGTAAAGGGTTCTTCTTCAACGGGTTCATCGGAGAGGCGAGGCTCTTCATCACCCTCATCATCGTCCTCTGTCTCCAACTCCATGGAGTTAGCACTATTGGTATCATCTTCCATGACTGAGGTGAATTTCTCCTCAAGGGCCTCGTCTTCAAAGGTCTCATTATCTTCAAGAGAAAGTTCTTCTTCGACAGAAGGCCCTTCTTCAATAAAAGGCTCTTCTTCGGCAGGAAGCGAATCTTCTTCGGCCTGCCCTATATCGAGAGACGGCTCCTCCCCGGAAAGGCCATCAGATGGCTCTGATACTTCAGGGATTTCTTCATCAGAGGCCGCCAAGGCTTCGTCCATCTCCAACCCGTGCGGGTGCTCCTCTTGTTCATGGGTATCTGATTCCTCGAAGCTTTCCTGGCCAAAGACCCCTTTAATACTCCCCTCTTCTATATCACCCTCTTCGCCTCCCCCTTCTTCCGCTGATTCTTCAGAGGGCTCAATATCATCCGGGGCATCAAATTCTTCAGGGGATTCTTCGTCAAAAGAATTTTCTTCAGCCGGGGATGATTCCTCTACAGGGATTTCTTCCTCCCCGATCTCCTCATGAAAGACATCTTCTTCAAGAGAAGGCGCTTCTTCCCCTGCCTCTATTTCTTCAAGAGGTCCCGACTCATCAATAATCTCAAACTCTTCAGCCTCAGACTCCTTTAAAAACTCGGCGTCTTCATCGCCATCTGACTCCACGGGAGCTTCATCTTCAAGGCCCTCGCCTGACTCGGCAGAGGAGAGAGCCTCTTCTTCAAAATCATCTATAGCAAATTCATTATCAGCGCCACCGAGATTATCTGCCTCTATTATTTCTTCAGTTGGTTCCTGATTTTCAGGGGCCTCATCTTCAAGGGCCGGTTCGTCTATCTCTTCGATTTCTTCATCAGAAGATTCTTCATCTACAGAAGAAAATTCCGCCTCGTCGGATTCCGCAGAGGCATCCAACGACTCAATTGTCTCCGTTGTAACTGCAGGACCTTCGTCCTCCTCGAATTCCACATCAAGAGAAGGCTCGGTATCTTCGGCAGACTCCTCTCCCGGGGGCGTCTCCGCTTCTTCCTTCTCTTCCTCGGGCTCATCTATTTCCACCACCACTTCATCAGGTAAGGGCTCTCCCTCCTGTGAAAATTCTTCAGGGGTATCCAACTCATCAGAAATATTTTCCTCAATGGCGCGTCCCTCATAAAAGACCTCCCCATCCGCCGGAGTCTCTGTTTCTTCGCCGCCTTCACCAAGGCCCTCGCCCGATTCATCATGAGAGGCGCCCTCTTCATCAAAGCCATCTGCAATAGATGTATAATCAGGCTCACCATCAGCCTCATCAGAATAATCTGACTCACGAGGGGTATCTGCCTCTACCTGTTCTTCTGTTAATTCTTCTGCGAGAGCGGTCTCAGTCTCTTCAGAGTCCGCACCTTCAAGGGAAAGTCCTTCTTCATCAGAGGCCGCATCGCCGCCATCTGACTCGTCAAAAATTTCTTCCCCAAGAGAAGCTCCTTCTTCGGCGACCTCGTCTTCCGGAGGTTCACCGGATTCAACGGCGGCCCCGGAAAGGCCCTCGCCCATAGTATCCTCAAAGGCATCCGGCCCATCATCAAAAATATCTTCTTCAGTTTCAATGCCGGCCTCTTCGTCAATGGTCTGACCTTCAGCCTCTTCGATTTCTTCAGTAAAGGCTTCGTCCTCTACGGTCTCAAAATCCTCTCTTGGCTCATTTTCAAAAATATCTTCTTCAAGAGGAGGCTCACCACCGGTCTCCTCTATCTCAACAAAAGTTTCACTCTCAATAAGTTCTTCGTCCAGAGGGACTTCTTCAGCAGATCCAACTTCCTCGGCAGGCTCCAACTCGTCAAGAGTTTCCTCTGCCATGGTCCCGGACTCTTCTTCTGTATCCGCCTCAGCGGCCTCGTCTTCGTCGGCAGAGACAGCTTCCTCTCCAAGGCCCTCTTTAATAAAAACCTCGGCCTCAAAGGACTGTCCATCTTCTTCCGTAGCGCCTTCAGTGGTCACCAGTTCATCAGAAACTTCTTCATCAGGTGCATCTTCTTCAAGGGCAGGTTCCTCTATCCCGCCGCTTTTTTCATCAAAGGATTCCTCGTCTACAGAGGAAAAATACGCTCCAGAGGATGCTTCCGGATTTTCAGAAAATTCTGTCCTACCCTCTTCTTCAGAGCCCTCGTCCTCATCGGCAACGCCGCCTTCGTCCTCACTCTGATTGATATCCACAGACGGCTCCTCATCAAGAAGCTCCTCGGCATTTACCAGCTCTTCAGAGGCCGACTCAGTGAAGGTTCCGCCATCGTACCCCTCTTTCAATTCATCAGAGGGACTCTCGGCGGCAAGTCCATCTTCGGCCTCTAAGTCACCGGCTTCTTCGTCAGGGGCTTCTTCAAGCACATCTTCATCAGAGGCTTCTTCATCAAGGTCTGGTTCCTCTATCTCGGCAACTTCTTCATCAAAAGATTCTTCAGGGACTTCCGGAGATTCATCTGTAGCAATTTCCTCGGCAGGCCCGCCATCCTCGAACCCTTCCATATCAAGAGAAGGCTCCATATCATCTATGGACTCCGTCTCAAGATAAGACTCTTCCTCTTCAGAAATTTTCTCCTCAATGGCTCCCTCTAATGCCTCGGTCCCATCATCAAGACCATCACCCGATGCCTCGGGCTCGGCCATCTCATCACCAAAACCATCTTCCTTAAAATCAAGCTCCGCCTCAGGCCCGTCGTCATCAGCGAGATCTGATTCCGGCAAGGCCTCAACCATAAAGGACTCCGCCACATTTTCAATCTCTAAATCTTCGCTTACTTCTTCAGCAAGGTCTTCTTCAATAATCTTGTCTTCATCAGACGGCTCCTCATCAGCAACGCCGCCTTCGTCCTCACTCTGATTGATATCCACAGACGGCTCCTCATCGAGAAGCTCCTCGGCATTTACCAGTTCTTCAGAGGCCGACTCAGTGAAGGTTCCGCCATCGTACCCCTCTTTCAATTCATCAGAGGGACTCTCGGCGGCAAGTCCATCTTCGGCCTCTAAGTCACCGGCTTCTTCGTCAGGGGCTTCTTCAAGCACATCTTCATCAGAGGCTTCTTCATCAAGGTCTGGTTCCTCTATCTCGGCAACTTCTTCATCAGAGAATTCCTCATCTACAGAAGGAAAACCCGCTCCAGAGGATTCTTCCAAAATTTCATAAAATTCTGCCCTATCCTCTTCCCCGGCAGGGCCTTCTTCACCGGCTTCCTCCATCTCAAAAAAAGGCCCTGCCTCAATACAGGTCTCTTCCTCTTCAGAGGCATTATCCTCAAGGGGCGGCTCGTCTTCTTTCACTACATCTTCCGAAGTATCTAATTCTTCAGAGCCATATTCGTAAGCGACATCCTGAGCCTCAAATGCGCCACTCACATCTGCCCGTCCTTCCGCCGCCTCCTTCTCCCCTGCATCAAAAGAAGATTCTATCTCCTCAGGGAGTTCATCGGCAGAGTCTGATGTATTATCTGATTCTTCTACATACTCATTATCTACAATATCTTCGTTATGCGATTCCGCATCTTCAATAATTTTTTCTTCATCTTCGAAGGCTGTTGTGTCAAAAGAAATATCTGTGGATTCGGCATCTTCATCATCATCGGCATGGACATCCCCGGACTCTGGACTCAAGTCAGACTCATCACCAAAGCCCTCTAAAACAAATTCCACATCAGCCTCACCAAAGGACTCTTCTTCTGTCTCCTCGTCATCATCAGATACTTCCGTGGCATGGGCGACATACCTCTCAAGCCCTTCATTCCATTCGTCGGAAAGACTTGAAGTATCGAGATTCACATACTCATCCTCTGCCTTATCCCCGCCGTCGCCTTCCTCTTCACCAGGGCCTTCCCCTGCCTCGGGCAGAGCCTCGTCAAAACCTTCAATGAGAATCTCCAACTCTTCTTCAGAGGCATCCTCCACAAAAGATTGAGCCTGCCCCGACTCAGGAGAAAAGGCATCTTCCTCAAAATCCCCTTCTTCCGCAGGCGCGGCAGGCTCAATCTCCGGCGGAGTACCATCGTCTGCATCAGCCTTCTCCGAGGTATTAACCCGGCCATCGAAAGGCCCTGAAGTAGATATGGCTCCTGATACTTCTTCGGCATCGTAGCTCTCAAAGAAACTCAGGCTCTCCTCGTCATAGGGTCTTATGGAGAGGATATCCCTGCTGACGGAGCTTGCATCCTCAAGCTCTCCGAGGCTGATATAATGCCGTAAAAGGGCATGAGAATATTTGAGAGACTCTGTGTCCTCGCCTTTACCCCTGTAGATATCCACAAGGCGCTTCAAGACACGGGGATCTTCAGGAAAGGCCTCGAAAAGGTCGAGATATACATCCTCGGCCTTCTTGAAGTTACCAGTCTCTTTCAGGACAGCGTATATGTCCTCATAAATCTCAAAGGCGTCATCAATGAAGTCCATCTTTCTGTACAATACGGCAAGTCTCAGCGTCATGGTGACATTAGATGGGTCAAGCTCTACAATTTTTTTCAGCAGTTCAAGGGTCTCATTAACCATACCTTTTTGTTCAAAGATATTCAGGATAATGGTGTACTGACTCATGGCGTCGGCGATGAGGCGCTGTTTCGTATAAAGCTCGGCGAGCTTGTAATGGATATCCGTATTATTGCTGTCCGCCTTGAGGGCCCGCTTGTAAACGGCTATCGCCTTCAGGTAAAAACCGAGCCTCGCGCTTATCTTCGCCGCGCTTACGTACTCTTTTACGGCCTCCTCGTTACGGCCCATCTGCATAAAAAGGTCGCCAAGGTGAAGCCGCAAAGATACATCTGAAGGATACATGTCTTTTAAAGACATGTACTCTGCCACGGCCTTTTCAAAGGCGCCCTTCTGGATGAATTTCTGAGCCTTCTTAAGTATTTTTTCCTTGCGAGCCATTGATACCTTTTCGCTTTTTCTTTATTTACCTACATTACAGAGGCCGCTCTGTAAACTCTCTGTGCCGCCGTAAGACTCACGGCCCTCGGCCTTCTCATTCCATTCTTTTCTTGAGTATCTTTCCGTTATAAGCCTCTGCCGTAATTCTTTCTCATATTCTGTCAGTCCCTGGCCCGTAAAAGAAGCGCCGAGGAACTGCGAAATATTCTCAATAAAGGTATCTCTAAAGGCCTCTCTATCAATCCGCCCCTCAAGGTCCATAAGGGTAGCCGTTTTGTCGAGTACCTCTGCGCCGAAGACCTTGCTCCAAAGGCCGCTGTCTATGCCGAACATTATGGAGCCGTGTTGTAGAAGAGCGCCCTTTAAACGCCTCTGCGCGCTTCCGGCTATTTTTTTTCCCCCCACAAGGACCTCGTAACGCGCAGAGCTTGCAAAACAGGCCCGATGCCTCCTGTAGCCCCTCGGCGATAGGGGTCTGGCAAAATCAGCGGCCACGCCAAAGGCATTCAAGGCCCCTGCGATGGCCCTGCTTATGGCAGAGTAGCACATAGATATACCCATGGCGTATAACTCGCTATCGGCTCCGGCGATAACTGCATAGGTAAGCTCGTCATCATGGAGCAATGCCCTGCCGCCGGTAATCCTGCGCACCAGCGGGAGACCCGTATCCATAAACTCAGCGGCCTTTTGAAGATACCCGATGGACAGAGTCGGTTCAGCCCAACCGTATATCCGCAGTACAGGCGCGGAGACGCCATCCGACGAAGCGGCCAGCAAGAGGGCCTCGTCAGTCGCCATATTATCACAACCCGAAGAAGACGGGTCTATGATGAGTCTCCACTTTTCAGACATCGTCGGATAATGAAAATTTATTCAATGCTTTCAGGGAAAAAAACTCACAGGTAAAATCAAGCTCTGAAGGGATCGCCGTACCAGAAGAGAATACGTGAGTAAATATCGTACCCTTTCTCTCTATATTTTAGACTAATCTTGAGAGAAAATCTATATCTATCTTACCGGCGATAAAGTCGTGGTTCTTCATGATTTTGAGGAGAAGGGAGACATTGGTCTTTATGCCGCGCAGATGAAACTCGCCGAGGGCCCTTGTCATCCTCGCTATGGCCGCTTCTCTGGTCTCGGCGTGTACGATGACCTTGGCAAGGAGGCTGTCGTAATATGGTGATATGACGCACCCGCAGTATATATGCGTATCAACCCTTACGCCGGGGCCGCCGGGAAGCACAAGCTCCGTTATCTTACCTGCCGAGGGGACAAAGGTCTGCGGGTCTTCGGCGTTTATGCGGCACTCGATGCTATGCCCCTGCATCTTTATGTTCCTCTGCCTGAGCCGCAGTTTCCTGGTGGCGGCAATATTTATCTGCTCTTTGATTATATCAATGCCCGTGACCATCTCCGTAACGGGATGCTCTACCTGCACGCGGGGGTTCATCTCCATGAAGTGAAATTTCTTGTCTTTATCGAGGAGAAACTCCACCGTGCCGGCATTCGTGTAGCCGATGGCCTTTGCGAGCTTTACGGCGGCCTCTCCCATCTTCTGCCGCAGTTTCGCGTCAACGGCGGGGCTTGGAGACTCTTCGATAATCTTCTGATGGCGTCTCTGTATAGAACACTCCCTCTCGCCGAGGTGTACTACGTTACCGCCTTCACCGGCGAGTATCTGTATCTCCACATGACGTGGAAGCTCGCAGTATTTTTCTATGAAGACCTCGCCGTCGCCAAAGGAATTGATGGCCTCCCTGCGGGCCATGTGAAATGAACTTGCCATGGCCGCCTGAGTATGCACAAGTTTCATGCCCCTGCCGCCTCCTCCGCTCGATGCCTTTATAAGGACGGGGAAACCTATCTGCTTTGCTACGGCGATAGCCTCTTTTTCATTCTCAATAGGGGCGTTGCTCCATGGGAGTACGGGGACCTTGACGCCTTCGGCGAGTTTTTTTGCCTGCACCTTATTGCCCATGAGCCTTATTATGGCGGAGGAAGGGCCGATGAACTTGATGCCGCATTTTTCGCAGGCCTCGGCAAAGGCGGCGTTCTCGGCAAGAAAACCATAACCCGGATGCATGGCCTCGGCATCGGCTACTTCCATGGTGCTGATGAGGTTTATCATGTTGAGATAGCTCTCGGCGGGCTTGGCAGAACCTATGCAGATGGCCCCGTCGGCAAACTTTACATGAAGGGCCTCTCTATCGGCCTCGGAGTACACGGCAAGGGTCTTTATGCCAAGCTCCTTGCAGGCGCGGATTACCCTTATGGCAATCTCGCCCCTGTTAGCTACGAGTACCTTATTGAACATACCTTAATATCGCTCCTATTATCATTGGCTGTATTGTCACGGCATGAGCCCTCGCTGGGCGGAACTGCGCACAACAGCGCAGAGTCCGGCAGGTGCATCAATATCACGTGGCTCTCATGCCTGTATTGATTCGCAGGCGAATTATTGCGCCCCTTATGAGACCTCTACATAAAACAGCGGCTCGCCGTACTCCACGGGCTGTCCGTTCTCCACGAGTATGGAGGTGATGACGCCGTTAAACTCGCACTCCACTTCGTTCATGAGCTTCATGGCCTCTATGATGCAAAGGGTCTGTCCGCGGCTGACCCGGCTACCCACATCTACGTAAGAGTCGGAGTCAGGGTCCGGAGCGCCGTAGAAGGTTCCCACCATGGGAGAGGTGACTGACTTGATATTTTTCGATGGCTCGGATTTGGCGACGTCCGCCTCCGGTGCGGCCCCGGGGACAACCTCAAGGGAGGCCGCTTTACGGCCCGCGCTTTGGGGCTCCGATGGGAAACGTCTCTTTATTTTCAACCGGCCCTCGCCGTCCTCGGACTCAAGCTCAACTATGTCGGTATTTCTTAAAAACCTGTAAAGGGCCTTTATTTCCTTTAGGTTCATCTTGCCTCCTGTTATATGCAGAGAAGTTTTTCCGGCGAAGCCGTAATCAACTCACATCCATCTTTTTTCACAAGGACCATGTCTTCTATCCTCACCCCGCCCCATCCCGGAAGATATATCCCGGGCTCCACTGTTACAACCATGCCGCTCTGAAGGATATCGACACTCTTCGGTCCGATACCCGGCCCCTCATGCACCACAAGTCCAAGGCCGTGTCCCGTGCCGTGGCCGAAGTACCTCCCATAGCCTGATTTTCTTATATGTCCTCTTGCTGAAGCGTCAACACGCGAGGCCTTGACCCCATCTCTTATCCTCTCCACGGCAAGCATCTGCGCTTCTTTTACTATACGGTATATCTTCTTCTGCAGAGCCGTGGCCCTGCCCATGGCAAAGGTCCTCGTGCCGTCAGAGCAGTAGCCCTTGAAAGAGACGCCCATGTCCATGACCACGAGCTCGCCCTTTTTTATTTTCTTATCCGATGCCACTCCATGAGGCATGGCCGAGCGCGGCCCCGAGGCCACTATGCTCTCAAAAGAGACGCCTTCGGCGCCCCTTGCAATAAAAAAATTCTCGATTTTACGCGCCGCGTCCCGCTCAATGGCGCCGACCTTGAGAACCTTCTCGGCCCTCTTAAAGCCTTTTTCCATGATAGCGGCGGCCTTCTCAAGGAGCCCTATCTCAAAGGGCTCCTTGACCATCCTTATCATGCCCGTCAAATTGCCGACAGCACGGAGACGAAGGGGTTTTAATGCGCCCTTCAGCTTCTGATACGCAGTAAAGGAAAGCCCGCCTCCATCAACGGCAACGGAACCCTTGAAAGAAAGTTTTGTTATTTCGCTTGAAATTACGGAAAAAAGGTCTTTTTTGTATATTTTTACAGAAAAACCGTGCTTTTTAACCTCTTCTCTAGCCTGTGAGGCATACCTCGAATCAGTGAGAAGCGTAGATTTTTCACTTGAAAATATAAGAAAGGCGCTTGAACCGCTAAAGCCCGTAAGGTAGCGGATGTTCTCGATACCCGTCTCGACAAAGACAGCGGCCCTCTTTACGCGAAGGACGGCAAGCATCTCGGCCCGTCTTTTTTTATAATCACCGTGCATACTGATAAGCCCTATCTCCAGAAAAAGAAAGTAATACTACTAAACAGACAACGTGCTGTTTTAGCAAAGAAAATAACTACAACAGATGGCTCTTGGCCCGCCTTTTAAGTGCTTTTAAAAGCACCTTTTCTGCCTTTTTTCGCGGCGGCAAAATCCTTCAGGGACTTTATCTTCCCCGCTATCTCTTCATCCGCCGGGCTCGAAACAATAAGGATATTATATATCATGAGGGCGTCTTCAAGAAAGCCCTGCTCTTCGAGAACCTCTGCCATGGTCCTCGTAAAAAACATATCATCACCAGCTTTTATCTCATTCACAAGGAACTCGCTATTTCGTAAAAAAGGGCCAAAATCATCAAAAAAAGCCCCCAAATGAAAGATTATTAGAGAATAACGGGCAAGTCAAGAAGATTCTCAACTTGCCCTGAGAGACGCTTTGCCTCTATTCAAAATAAGAAGCGTTATGAGTAGATGTAATGCTTCCCCACCAGGGTCCGGATAGCTCGGCTAACTCAGAGGGAGCGTAAAAATTTCTCAAGCTCTCCCTCGCCAACATCGCGTAGCTCCACAGAGCCTATCTCCCTGACGAGGATAAAGCGCAAGGCCCCGCCTCTCACCTTTTTGTCATGCCTCATGGACTCGACAAAGGCCGCGGCGTCTATGGGCGGAGGGGCCGCCGGCAGACCGAGTGACACGATAAGGGCCTCGATTCTCTGTGCCGTCTGCTCGCCGCAGAGACCAAGGCGTACGGAAAACCTCGCCGCCATGACCATGCCCATGGCAACGGCCTCGCCGTGTCTGTATACACCGTAGCCTGAGAGCGCCTCTATGGCGTGGCCAAAGGTGTGGCCAAGGTTAAGCTTGGCCCGCTGGCCCGTAATCTCAAGCTCGTCCACGGCTACTACTCCCGCCTTGACGGCGCATGAGCGGCTTATGGCATTTATAATAATGCCGCTCTCCAGGGACGTTAGCCCGGAGGCATTAGACTCAAGAAAGGCAAAAAAATCCTTATCAAGTATGACGCCGTATTTTACCACCTCGGCAAGCCCTGTCCTCACGTCCCTCGGCTCAAGGGTCTTTAGCGTCTCCGGGTCTATAAAGACGGATATGGGCTGATAAAAACTGCCGATGAGGTTTTTTCCCCCTTTGTGGTTGACTGCCGTCTTGCCGCCGACAGAGCTATCGACCTGCGCGAGAAGCGTCGTAGGCACCTGCACGTAAGGCACGCCTCGCAGATAGGTAGCCGCCACAAAACCCGTTAGGTCTCCGATTACTCCTCCGCCGAGGGCAATTACGGGCGAGCCGCGCTCAAAGCGGTTCTCCACAAGGACATCATAAATTTTACCTGCCTCAATGAGGTTTTTATATTCCTCGCCATCAGGCACGGTTATAAGAAGGGGTGTAAAAACTCCTGCTCGGTCGAGGCTCTCCATGAGAGCCTCGCCGTACAGCCCTCCCACAAGGGGATTGGTTACAACGGCGCATAGCCCTGAATGGCCAAGTCCCTTAAGACGGTCTCCCACATCGGCAAGAAGCCCGTTTTTAATCTCAATGGGGTAAGTCCTCTCCTGCAAATCCACCTTTAATACGGCCAAGAGACGACCTCCGCTGATACGATATTATACACCATCTCTCTTCTCTCCCTCTTTAACAAATAACATTATCTTCCGCACCACATCGGATACAGTGTCATAGGTGGTATCAAGGGTCATATCACACTCTCTGTAGGCCGACCCTCTCTCTTTAAGGAGTCTCCTTACATCGGCCTCCCTGTCTTCTCCGGAAAGAAGGGGCCTCTTTTGTCCGCCCCTGTCCGTGCGCTGCAGTATGGTCTTCACAGAGGCGGTAAGGCATATGATAGAGCCCCACTCTCGAAGGAGCGCCCTGTTAGCCGGGTCAACCATGGCGCCGCCGCCTGTGGCAAGGACGATGCCGTCGCCCATTTTGCCCGATACTATACGCTTAAGGGCCTCTTTTTCAAGGGCCCTGAAACGCTTCTCACCGAGGGTTTGAAAGATTTCCTTAATGGATAGACAGGCCTCTTTCTCAATAACCGCGTCAAGATCCACGAAGGTCACAGATAACTCGCGTGCAAGAAGACGGCCTGCAACGCTTTTGCCCGTACCCATAAAACCTGTAAGCACTATATTCTTCATATCAAAACAGGGGCATCAGCCCCCGCGTTTTTTTACACCAAGGTTATTTCATTACTAACAAAGCGTATGTATGTCACATACACCTTGTGTGTACATCCACCCTCAGGATAAGGACGCCCATGCTTACCCCGCCCCCCATATAGCCCGAAGGAGATTAAAATTTCAAGACCTGTCTTATATAAGAAGAGACGTTTCTCTTTATTTCGAGAATGGAATCTCCACCGAATTTTTCCAGAAAGGCAGTAGCCATAGTAAAGGCCGTGACTGCCTCGGCGACAGTAGATGCGGCAGGCAGTGCGCAGATGTCAGAACGCTCAACGCTTGCCTTGAATATTTTTTTTGTCTCTATATCCACGGAGCGAAGGGGTTTGTAAAGCGTTGGTATGGGCTTCATAACCGCCTTTAGAAAAATAGTCTCGCCGTTGGAAGCGCCGCCTTCTATGCCTCCGGCGCGATTGGTCTTTCTAAAATAGGGATGCCTCTTGGGCCAGAAGTGGGCCGGCCTGTTTTTTTCGGGCTCTCTATAAAAAATCTCATCGTGGACCTTCGACCCCTGCGATATCCCCGCCTCGAAACCGACTCCCACCTCAACGCCCTTCATGGCCTGTATGCTCATAATGGCCCCGGCGAGACGGCCATCAAGTTTTCTGTCCCAATGCACGTGGCTTCCAAGGCCCGGAGGCACTCCCGTAACGGCCACGCAGTAGATGCCGCCGAGGCTGTCTCCGGCCTCCTTTGCCTCGTCTATCCTATTTTTCATCAACTCTGTGGTCTTTTTGTCGGGGCATCTCACCGCCGACTTTTCGGCAAGTTGAAAAAGCCTTGCCGGGTCTGCTCCGTAACCGTTAGCGGCCTCCCACGTAACACCGCCGAGGGTCTCTACCCAGGAGTAGACATTGATGCCGAACTCCTCAAGGAGCCTCCTTGCTACCGCGCCCACGGCCACGCGTGTCGCCGTCTCTCTGGCGCTTGAACGCTCGAGGATATTTCTAAGGTCACGGTGTCCGTATTTGAGCCCGCCCGATAGATCGGCATGCCCGGGCCTCGGCTTTGTGACGGCCCTCTCGGCACTGCCCCTCAATGGGCCGTCAGGCCCCATGACATCCTGCCAGTTTTCCCAGTCCCTGTTGTTGACGACAAGCGTCAATGGTGAGCCAAGGGTAATGCCGCCCCGGAGCCCCGATGTTATATCCACACGGTCGCTCTCTATGGCCATGCGTCCGCCTCGCCCGTACCCGCCCTGCCGTCTCTTCAGATGGGCGTCGATATAGGCGCTACTCAGGCGAAGACCCGCAGGCAGACCCTCGAGTATGGCCGTAAGATTTTTTCCATGGGATTCACCAGCGTTCAAAAATCTTAACATGATATAGAATTCCCTTCAGTTCTGTTTATCGGCATATAAAATATGGTAAAAAAGGCCATTATATGACAAAAAAAGCCCTTAATTGACAAAAAAAGCCCGAAAAGCATTAAAACCTACTTATCCTCTACCGCCCCTCCGGCACGCACCCAGGCGGCAAGGCCGCCATCCAATGCCTTTACCCTTCTAAAGCCCGCCTTCATGAGATAGAGCGCAGCACCTGCGCTCGAAGCCTCGTGCGGTCACGTGCAGTACGTAACTATCGGCATCCCCATGGGGAGCTCATACATACGGTCCAAAAGCTCGTCAGGGGCTATGCGATAGTCCCCTTTTATCCTTATATCACCGGCATCATAGGCGCCCTTCGAGCGTACGTCGAGAATAAATATCTTCTCTCCCGCCGCCATACGGGCCATGACCTCTTTGGGGGTAATTCTCTCCACGTCCTGGATCCCAATGGCCATGGCATATGAAGCGCACCCCACGATAATCAATAGGGCCAATATGACTTTTTTCATCTATCCGTACCTCCGAAAAATTATGATTTCGCATTATCACATAATTATCCATAAAAATCAAAGGCCGTAAAAATCACGGTAGATAGGGAAGACGCCCTTTTATCAGTGGTATGAAAATATAAAATCATCTATAATGGGCAGATGAAAAAGATAACAACACATAATACACTTGACGCCCGCGGCATGGCCTGTCCCATGCCGTCAGTAAAGACAGCCCTTAAGCTTGAGGGCATGAAAACCGGCGAGGTCCTTCTCGTTATTACCGACGACCCTGTGTCAAAGCAGGACCTTCCGGTCTGGGCAAAGGCATCGGGCAACGCCGTTCTTGATATAAAAGAAGAGATACTCGATGGCCGGGAGGCCGTGACCATATACGTACAAAAAGGTTAAATCGTGACAAAGCTATACCATCTCGCACTTACAAAAGAAGCCGTCGCCGGGGCGTCAATCGCACTCATGCCCGGAGACCCGGCAAGGGTAGCCAAGATAGCGGCCGCAATCTCTGCCTCATCAGGAGGCCCTTCATTTGAGCTGGCCTCGAAGAGAGAGTTCACCACATACATGGCCAAGACCGATGATACCCCCGTTATCGTTACATCAACGGGCATCGGCGGCCCATCCCTATCCATAGCCGTGGAGGAGCTGGCACGCATCGGCGTAAAGACCTTCATCAGGGTGGGCACTACGGGCGCCATACAGGATTCTCTCAGTAACGGCGAGTGCATAATCACAACGGGAGCCGTGCGCCTTGACGGGGCATCGAGGCACTACGCCCCTATCGAGTACCCTGCCGTTGCAAGCCTTCGAGTAACAAACGCCCTCGTACAAGGCGCAGAAAAGGCGGCCCTGCCATTTCACACAGGTATAACAGCCTCTTCGGATACATTCTATCAAGGAGAGGAAAAGTCCGAGGCCTTCAGAAAATACGCAATTAGAAATGTCCGCGGAGGCACAAAGGAATGGCGCATGCTCCATGTTCTAAACTACGAGATGGAGGCCGCCACCCTTCTTACGATGACAGCCTCCATGGGCCTTGAGGGAGGCTGTATAACAGGCGTTATCAACCGCGCCGAAGGCGGGCTCATTACAGAAGAGGACCTTGAAAGAGGTGAGAGCAATGTCATCAAGGCCGTTGTCGAAGCCCTGAATTTTTTATAAAAGGGGCTTGTAATATTCCCTGAAAAGGGAGAATAAGAGACCATGCAAAGAGACCCCCATGAAGGATAAGACTCCCGAAAAAACCACGCCTATAAAAACCTCTCCCGTAGCCATGCTCCTCGCCCTCGCCATCCTCATCTTCGCGGGATGCGCCCCTGTCATCTCGGATACTGCGCTTAAAGACGTAGACAGAAGCCTCGCCTTCTCGGAAATAATAAAAAACCCATCCCAATACACGGGGGCCGCAGTACTCCTTGGCGGCAGAGTAATCAAGATCTCAAACAGGGAAAATATTACCCTTGCAGAGGTTCTCCAGTTCCCGCTCTCACGGAGTATGCGGCCGCGTACTCGTAAGGACTCCGGGGGACGTTTTATCTTACGCGTAAAGGGCTTTCTTGATCCCCTTGTCTACGAAGGCCGACTCATAACAATAGCCGGCACCCTTGGAGCGCCCATGACAAGAGACCTTGGAAAGGCACAGTACACATACCCCGTCATCGAGTCCCGTGAATTTCACCTCTGGAAATTCCGCGGCGAGAGCAGTTCTCCCATAAGCATCGGCATAGGCCTCGGCATCTCCGGAGGCTACTGAGTCATCCTTGCCTTCAATGTCCCGGATATCTGCTTGACCTCTCCTTTACCGCAGACACCTTCCTCCTTGTCAGGGATTAAAGTTTTCCCCCTTTTCTTCGATAATAATATTGTAAGAATTCTTCTGAATACCTTCCGGAATATCCACCCTCAACCTGTAACATCAGGTCAGGTATAGCGAGAGAGGACCGATAGGCAGAGAGGACAA
>CAYYUX010000009.1:0-34452 GCA_964474975.1 uncultured Thermodesulfobacteriota bacterium | reverse complement strand
AGGGCCACGACTCCCACGTTGAGCCTTGCGGAGAGGAGATGGGAAAGAGGGGCGCTCTTGCCGAGGATAATTCCCGAGATACTCGGCAGTACCCATAAAAATACGGCGAGGTAAAAGCAGAATGCCGTATTCTTCGCTCCCCTTGACCAGGGGCCGAGCTCACTGCGCGCCTTTGATATATAATGTTCAATTCCCTTGATATTGGCGCCCTTGAACCCGCCTCTTCCTCTTAATATGAAAAAAAGATAGAGAAACATGACAGATGTAACGGGAAGGGCAAAGACCATCCACTCGTAAAATGATATCTTGATACCGGAGAGCTGGTCCATCATGCCGATTCCGATTACATTTGGCGGCGTGCCTATGGGCGTGGCGATACCGCCTACGGATGCGCCGTAGGCAACCATGAGCATCATGGCGACGGAAAACTTTTTGAAGTCATAGCCGCCGCCCGTTTCCCTGTGAATATCTCTCATGGCGGATAGCACGCCGAGGGCTATGGGTAGCATCATGGCAGTGGAAGCCGTATTGCTTATGCCCATGGATACAAGGGCCACTATAAGACCTATGCTAAAGAGTACCCGTGATGGAGATTTATGAAGAAATTTGATGGAAAATATGGCGAATGCGAACCTCCTGTCAAGTCCATGAAGCGTAATGGCCTCGGCAAGGATAAAAGAGCCAATAAAGAGGAATACAAGGGGATGGGCAAATGGCGCGAGGACGACCTTTGCCGGGGCCACGCCGAGGAGTACGTTTAGCACCGCGCCGAGCATGGCCGTAACAGGTATGGGAATGGTCTCAGTGAGCCATAATACGATAACAAGCCCTGTTACGGCTGTGAGCTTATGCTGAACCGCATTCATTGTGCCGAGGGGGAGTGCGTAGAGTATAATAAAAACAAGTGGAGCTATGACCAGCCCCGATATTTTCCTTAACCTCTCGGCCTTTTCTTCGCCCGGAGAAAGAACTTCTTTATAGCTCATGAGAGGGCCTTTGATGGGCGTTTTCCGTACATGGAATAGTCAGTGATTTTATGGCGCTTAAATTTATAAGGAGAAGTAAAAGGGATTTTAGCCTTGCACCCCGAGCAGACGGCTGAGGTATTGAGATTTATGACAAAAAGGAGGGGGCGCGTTAAGCCCCCTCCCCTTAATTTGTTGTCCTATTCTCCAGCTTCCTCGGCCTCGGCGGCATCAATAAGCTCGCCGACAAACATATCAAGGTCCGTGGAGTGCATGGAGCAGGCCATTGATATGGGTTCCGTGCCAAAGGCCGGGCAGGTAAAGCACCCGGAACCGAAGTGGCGTGTAAAGACCTCTTTTGTAGAGGGCCACGTCTCCGTGACCTCCCCTGTTGTCATCTCTCCCGTGATATTTATCTCTGACATGGATAGGCTCCTTTATATTTTGGTTAATCTCCTTATTAGGAGTGAATATTATATTATTTTAGCGGCGGTGAATCAAATAAAAAAAAGGGACGGAAAGAGATTAAAGGGTATATCAGGCCTTTTGCAGGGTAGACACAGCACACCATTTTTTATAGGGCGACAATCTGTTATTTCTAAACTGGACGCGCAACCTTACGAGGCGATAAGAGGGTAAATCCCTATAATCCTACACCTCTCATATTTCTTGACACTCTACACTATTTAATATTATTATAGCTAAAGTAGGGGGTTGTGTATCAATACAAGATCTCACGTAGCCGCTTAGCAGTTCAAACCGACCCGTCGGATAATCATTAATTTCATTAAATACGTATCAGTATAGAGGTAACTCGTGACATATGGATTAAGATATCAATCCATATTCATAAGTCGAATGGCATTAATAAATTTAATGATGAGAGTACGGGAATGTGTTTAACGAAGGCATGACGCCGGACAAATTCATTAGCACAAATCGCCTCATCCCTGTCCGCCCTTTAACTTAAATATACCATGCCATGGTTATCTTAAGTTAACAGTCTCAAAAAACTCTTCGCTACGACATTACTTTACTTTTTTTATCTCTAAAAAAATAAGAGACGCATATTTTTTTATGATTATAGAAACCATACACACAGTGGAAGACTTTCAGAACCTCCGTGAGGATTGGAATCGCCTCCTTGCAAATAGCACAAGCAACATTATTTGCCTTACATGGGAATGGATGTTCACATGGTGGAAGTACTACCACACAGAAAAGAGTCTTTACATCATTAAAGTAACAAATGATGACGGTCAGCTTCTCGGGCTGGCACCTCTGTGCATAACTTCTGAACATGTTTATCATATCGCCACCCTCAAAGTGCTTACTTTCCTTGGCTCAGGTGAAGTTTGCTCTGATTATTTAGACTTCATTATCTGTAAAGAACAGCATGATGAAGTTTTGAGAGCTCTCCTTGAACATATCAAAACACATTCCAATCTCTGGCATTTCGCAGTTCTAAATGACATGGCAGAGTCGTCGCCAAACTACAAAATGATATTAGAGATTCTGCGATCTCAGAAATCTGATTTTTTAGTGAACGAATCCGCAACATGCCCTTATATTGAACTGCCCGATACTTACGAGGCATATACGCAAAGTCTGAGCAAAAATATGCGTTACAACCTTCGAAGAAAAACAAGGGACATTGAAAAAAAAATCAATGCCCGGTTCACAATACTAAAGCCGTCTGATAGCATCAAAAAAGCCATGGAGCATCTCATTGTTCTCCATAAAAAAAGAAGGAAGATGATTGGCGACGAGGGTGACTTTATTAGAGATAGACTGCTCGCCTTTCATAATGACATAGCGCTAATTTTTAATAAACAAGGTATCTTGAAAATATATACTATGGAGATAAAGGGAGAACCTGTTGCAATAATTTACGGCTTCAGATATTGCGGAAGATTTTATGACTATCAGACCGGTATGGATCCCGAATTCGCAAAACTGAGTGCGGGGACAGTATTGCTCGGCCGTTGCATAAAAGACTCTATTGATAACGGTCTCAAGATATTTGATTTCATGCGAGGCTCGGAATCCTATAAGTCAAGGTGGGCAAAAAAAAGCTATAAAACTCTCAACATTATTCTAACATCATCAAAGAGTCACAGGGGCCAATCATATGTTGCCGCAAGATCATTACTCAGACGTGTGAAAACAATGGCGAAAACAGCCCTTCCCCTTACAGGATTAAAAAATAAGGACGATTAAATCACAAAAAGATTTCAGGCATCCATCGCTCCTTCAAGAGTTAAATCCCTTTTCTGATAACCATTTGTATTATTAATTACAATGGATGTAAAGTATGTAAGTTCCCATTAAGAGGACTTGGCCCTCAGTTGCTTTCTGTTTCTTTACGGGGGGTTTCCATGCCGATGACAAACATGAGAAGCGCGGGGATGAGGAGGACTGTAAAGACAGTAGAGAGTGCGAGGCCTCCAAGCACTACGCTCCCGAGGCCCCTGTAAAGCTCGGAGCCAGGCCCCGGTGCCACCACAAGAGGAAGCATGCCGAGGATGCTTGTCACGGCGCTCATGTAGATGGGACGAAGCCTTGTGCGTGTCGCGGCCAGGACTGCCTCTTTGTGTTCCATGCCGTCAATACGGATAAAGTTAAGGGACTGGTGGACGATAAGTATGGCATTATTTACAACAGCGCCTATGAGGATAATGAAGCCGAGCATGGTGAGGATATCAAGTGGCGAGGGGGCGATGAAGATATTCACGAGCCTCAGCCCTATAAAACCTCCGGCGCCGGCAAGGGGCACGGTGAACATGACGATAATGGGATATATGAAGTTGCCGAAGAGCGCCGAGAGGAGTAGATATGTGATAATCACGGCAAGGAGAAAATTCCACTGCAGGGACCTTCTCATCTCCGTCAGCTTATCGGCCGCGCCGCTCAGGCGCACGTTAATCCCCGTAAGTATACCGGCCTTTTTCACACCTGGAATGAGTTTCGTCTGTATGGAATCCATGACCATCTCAAGGGGCATGTATCTCGGCGGCGTTACCTGCAGGGTTATGGTCCTCTGCCTCTCAAGGTGACGTATCTGCGTTATTCCGTAAGTCCTCTCAAGGGTTGATATTGATGATAGAGGCAGAACCATGCCCGATGGCGTTGTCACCTGTGCCTTGTAAAGCTTTTCAGGCGTAGAGATGTCCCTCTTGGGTGCCTTCAGAATAAGGTCTATTTTTTTACTTCCCTTTGGCTTGAAGTCGCCTATCTTTCTGCCGTCCATTAGCACGTCAGTTATAATTCCGAGGTCACTAACGCTCATCCCTGCGGCGCGGAGCCTGTCCCTTTTGGGCTTTATACGCACCTCGGGATATAGTATCTCAAGAGACGGCACAGGGCGGATCTGAACATCGGGTATATTTTTTTTAAGTATTCCATACATGGCGCCCGCCGCCATGACAATGCGGTTTATATCAGTGCCGCTGAAGTCCATGTCAATGGTTCTGCCCCTGCCGAGTCGTGTCTGAAAGATACTCGCCTGCGTGCTTATGCCGAAAAAGCCAGGTATGTTGAAGATGGCCCTTCGAAATAAAGGTATGAGTTCACGCACCCGTGAGGGCTCCTCGGACATGGCCCCGAAGAGAGTAAACTGATCGGAACCAACATAAAAGGTATGCTTAATGGCAGGAAGCCCGCCTGCCTCTTTATGAAGGTGCGGCTCTATGGTCTTGAAGATATTGTTTTTCCAGATATCCCTCTTTTCACTATATGAGATGCCCGGCGGCGGAATAAGTATATTCATGAGCAGGTTTCTATTTCCCTGCGGTAGATACTCCATCTTGGGCATGAGAAAAAAAACAGAGCCTCCGGCAATAACAAGGAGGGTTACGATTGTAACTATACGAGTGAGCGGTGTCTTGATAACCAGACCCACAAGGCCCATGTAGCCCTTTGCAAGCCCTTTTCCAAAGGGGGCAAATACACCGCCTTTTCTCTTTGCGATGCCCTTGTTTTTTTTAATGGACAAGGACAAAAGTTTATTTGAGAGCATGGGTATAACCGTAACGGCGACTACAAGGCTGAGAATCTCGCTGAAGGTAATGGCAAGGGCGATATCACGAAAGAGCTGACCCGCCTCTTCCCTCATGAAGATAACAGGCAGGAAGACAGCCACCGTCGTAACAGTGGAGGCGAGTATGGCGACCCATACCTCCACAGTACCGTCGTAGGCGGCCTTGAAGGCGCTTTTGCCCATATGCAGGTGCCTGTCGATATTCTCAAGTACAACGATGGAGTCATCGACGAGCATACCCACGGCAAAGCTAATGCCCGCTAGACTGACAACATTGAGATTTCTCCCCAAAAGGCTCATACAGAGGAACGTACCGATAACGCTTATGGGTATGGAGACGGCAACGACAAGGGTGGAGGAAAAACTTCCGAGGAATATGAGAAGCGTTATAATGGCAAGTGCGCCGCCGATGAGGATGTTTTCCCTTACAAGTCCTATGGCGCCGTTGATGTAGGGACGCTGGTCATAGACCCATGTGAAAGAGAGGCCGTTGTCCTTCAGAAGCCCCTTGTTCAAGTCCTTTATAACAACCTCAACCCTGTCCGTAAGCGCCAGTATATTGGCCCCGGGCTCGGGTTTGATGCCAACGGCAATGCCTTCCGTGCCGTCTTGAAACATGGCCACGCTCGCTTTCTCGTAGCCGTAGCGCACTTTTGCGATATCACGCAGAAGAGTGCGCTCCTGGCCAGTATCTCTAATAACAATACTGCCGAGTCCAGCCGGAGTCCTCGACTCCCCTACAGTGCGGATTCTAAAATCCCTTCTTCCAAGACCCATCGTGCCGGCGGAGATATTCACGTTGTCTGCGACAAGCCTTTCCGATAGCTCAGGTATGGTAATGCCGTAGGCGGCAAGGCGCGCAGGGTCTACGACGATGTGCATCTCTTTTTTCCGTCCGCCTGCCACCATGAGGTCGGCTACACCCTCGACACGCTCGAGACGCTGACGCACCTTGTTCTCGAAAAAGGTCCTGTATGTGTATATATTAGATTTATTGCCAGGAAGGGTCTTTAGGATATTCCAAATAACCGGTGCCGTCTCCGAGCCCGTGGCGTTTATAACGGGACGCTCAACATTCTCCGGGTAGTGGCGCACCTCATTAAGCTTGTTGGATACTCGGAGCAGGGCGTCGTCAACATCGGTGCTGATGGTGAAACGCATGGTAATCGTGCCGAGATTATCAAAAGACGTGCTCTCCATTGTCTCAAGCCCGGCGATGCCTTTGAGCACCTTTTCCTGCTCTTCAATTATATCGCGCTCCACCTCAAGGGGCGTGGCCCCGGGCCATGCCGTGGAAACAGCTATCTCCGGCATGGATACATTGGGGCTGAGCTGATAGGGCATGGAAAAAAGCCCGATAAGCCCGAAGAGAGCCACGAAGATAACGCCCACTATTACTGTGACAGGTTTTTTTATGGAAAATTTTACAGTATCCACAGGCCCTTACTTCCCCTTGTTTATAATAATCACCGGCTGGCCCGGCCTTAGCCGTTCATTACCCTTGATGACGATTGTCATCCCTGCCTTCAGGCCGCGGCCTATGATGCCGGCAAGCGAGCCCTTGAAGCCCGAGACAGATACAGGCAGCATAACGGCCTTTCCCCCGATGACAGCGTAAACAGCGCGCTGGCCCATGACAGAGGTAACGGCGTCGCGATTAATAAGAAGGGCCTTTTCGGCTTTTCCCACGGGAAGCATTACGCTCCCTTCCATGCCCTCATAGAGGCCTTTGTTTTTATTCGGGATAAGCAGTTTTACGGGAAAGGTACGTGTACGGATATCACCCTGCGGGACTATGGTGTGAACCCTGGCTGTGTAGGATATGCCCCCTGTCTCTACCTTCACAAAAGACCTTTTCTTTATATAAGGCAGGGCTTTCTGGGGAACATTTACGAGAAGATACATCTCGCTGTCATTGCCAACGGTGGCAACTACGGTGCCGGCGTTTACCCAATCGCCGCGCTCTACTTTTTTACGCATAATAATGCCGTCAAAAGGCGCGCGCACGGATTTATATGACAACTCAATGGCAAGGCGTTCTATCTCTGCCTTTAGGGAGCGAGAGCGGCTTCTGAGGCCCTCCACGGCGTACTTGTACTGGTCATAATCCTTTCCGGCAAGGAGCTTTTTCTTGTACAAACCTGTGGCGCGGTTAAGGTCGCTCCGGGCCTTGTTAAGCTCTGAGATTACCTCGGCACGGGCAGACTTTTTTGCCTCAATGTCTTTTTTAAGCATGGCGGAGTTAAGGGTTATAAGGACGTCGCCGTGCTTTACCCTCATGCCGTCCTCGAAATACAAAGACTTTACCTTGCCCTTCGTCTCTGCCGCGAGGTTTGAGACTTCTTTGAAATATATAGTCCCCGTGAATTCGGACTTCGGCGCTATGAGTCCCTCTTTCAGTGTGGATATTAAAACCTTTGCAGGCGGAGGGCCGCCGGGCCGCCGGGCATGGCCCGGTTTTTTCTTATCGGCATGAACGGACGAGCCATAGAAGAAGATAAAAATCAGAAGTATGGGAGCTGACCTTTTTACCAATCTAAACATGAAAATACTCCGATTTAATTATATTACAGAAAAAAGACTAAAGTTCATTATGAAGTGTTCCTATCGCGTATTTAAGCTCTACCACGGAAAGCTCAAGGTCGAATCTGGCGTTCATAAGAGAGCTATCCGCCGTTAAAAGCTCTGTATTGGCATCCGTAACATCTACGTTGGTTGCCACCCCGCTCTTGAACTGCTCAAAGACCATCTTGTAATTCTCTCTTGCGAACTTCAACTGCCTCTCAAGAGATTTTATAATGGCCTCCTTCTCCTGAACGTCGTTATAGGCCTGTCGCACCTGAACAATAATGTCCTTTTTAAGGCCGCGTAGCTTAAGGTCCTCTATCCTTTTTTTTGTCTTAGCCTCATTAAGCTCCGCCACACGAAGCCCCCCTTCAAACAACGGGTACGTAACAACAGCCGTGGCGGAGATGGATTCCTTGAGGAGAAAACTCGTAGACGGGTTTCTATCCCTGCGGATATAGGTGCCGTCAACCCTTACGGTTGGCAGAAAACCCGACCATGCCTTTTTAATTTCCAGGGCCGCTATTTCCTTATCCAGAACGGACTGCGTGAGATCAAGGCGGTTCTTGTAGGCTATCTTGATAAGTTCACGAGGGGTATTCTCAGGACCGGGCTCAATCCTGGGATCCTCAAGACGAAACTCACCGGAGATTGGGACAAAACGGCGGAAGACGCTTACGGCGTTTCGCATCGCGCTTTTAGCCGTAATAAGCGCGGCCTCGGAGCCGGCTTCCTCAGACTCCGCGCGAAGAAGATCCGACTTTGTTACCTCGCCCACCTCGAATCTCGCGGCGGCTACTTCTTTTCTCTTTACAGACCTTTCAAGCGCCGATTTACGTATCTCAACATCCTTTATGGCCTTAAGGAGGCTGAAAAAGGCCGTGGCCGTATCGCGCATTATCACCTCGCCGGCAGACTTCAACCCTTCTCTGGATTTTTGAAGCGATAGCACAGTGGCCTTTCTGCCGTTCCATGCGGCCCCGCCCTTGAAGACAGGCACGCTTACAACAAGCGTCAATAGCCTGCTGTTATCCGGTTGCAGGAGAAAACCGCTTGCCCTCTTGTTTGTCGTAAACTTCTCGAAACTGCCCTCGCCCGTAATATTGGGCAGAAAATCCGCATCGGCCTTCCTTATGTCAGTACTCGCAAGGCTTATACCCTCTTTGGCAATCTCCACGTCCTCATGGCCCATTACGGCAAGGCGGTAGGCATCGCCAAGGGTAATAAGAGGAGTATCCTTCTGTAAATCACCGGCCAAGGATGGACCGGCCG
Organism: uncultured Thermodesulfobacteriota bacterium; assembly: GCA_964474975.1. Classification (GTDB taxonomy): domain Bacteria; phylum Desulfobacterota; class GWC2-55-46; order GWC2-55-46; family JADFVP01; genus JAJRZX01. Next base: position 25,611 of record CAYYUX010000009.1, on the reverse strand, counting down.
TTGCCATGGCCTGAAAGGCCAGGGCAATCAAGAGTATTAAGATAAAATAAAGCGCTTCCCTTGTGCGGGTACCTGCGCAACTCGAACTTATGGCTTTCATCTCCCCTGCCTTCATTACTGCCTCCTGCTGATACCGTCAAAAAAAATATCTACAAAGGTATTAACCGCCTCACCGGAAGAGAAACTGAAACACCTCTTCAGCCCGTATATCTCCTGAGTCATGACGTAATGGAGCACCATGCCGAGAAAGGCCCGCGCCGCAAGCCCGGGGTTGACATCTTTGAATACACCCTCGTTTATAAGTCCCTTAATATTGCTCTCAAGAAACTCAATGAGGTCAAGTCCCTTTGTCCTGATAAATACCTCCGATAGCTCCTGTTGCTCAAGTGCGCTACGCATGAGAAGCCTCATAAGGGTCTGATCTGTCGTATTCTCGCTTATAAGGAAACTAGCCATCTCATGAAAGAGTTCCCTGCCCTCTTTACCCTCAAGGGCGCCAAGGAGCCGTGACCTGCCGAAATTATCATCGCATTTTTCGCTTATTATGGCCTTGAAGAGGTCCTCTTTTTTTGAAAAATACTTGTATATGACTGCCTCGCTTATACCGGCCTTACTGGCTATCTCTCTTGTAGTTGTACCCTTAAAGCCCCTTTTCACAAAAAGAGCTGTCGCGATAGATACAATCTGCATCTTTCTTTTTTCCGCGCTTAGCCTTTGCTTTGCCATAGGCCTCATATCTCCTTGTTTAGTAAGTAAGCACTTACTATATTACACCGGGCCGTTTTTTTGTCAAGCACTAAAACCCCTCACTCCACGCCACTGCCTCGCCGGCCATTTTAAAAGACAAATTAAAAAATTAAAATATTGACAGTTACAATTGTGATATATGATACTGTAATATATGAGTTTACTTGAAGTTACTGATATGAGCGTTGAGATAGGCGGGGTAATGGTCCTGAAAAACATGACCTTTACCATTGAGCAGGGCTCTATCCTTGCCATCATCGGCCCCAACGGGGCCGGAAAGACTGTCTTGCTAAAGGCCCTCCTCGGGCTTACGCCATCTATGGGGAGCATCAAATGGAAGGCCGGGATAAAAAAAGGATACGTGCCTCAGCGCCTTGATATTGAAACAGACATACCGCTGACAGTGAGGGAGTTTTTCAGGCTCCGCCGTAAATGCCCCCCAGACGACAAAATCAAGCAAGCCCTCGATTACGTACAGCTCAAGACAGACATACTTGAGAAGGGCTTTGGAGAGATATCCGTCGGCCAACGCCAGAGGACGCTTGTGGCATGGGCGGTGCTCGGTGAGCCAGACGTCCTTCTCTTTGACGAACCTACGGCCGATATCGACGTAACGGGCCAGGAATCCATCTACAACATGATTACACACCTCAACGAAAACCTCGGCCTTACAGTCATACTCGTCTCTCATGACCTTAACGTCGTATATTCTCATGCCGCCAAGGTCATCTGTATAAACAGGGAAACCCTATGTATCGGTAAACCGCAAGAGGTGCTTACGCCTCTTCAGTTGCAGGACCTCTATGGACAGGATAGCGCCTTCTTTCAACACAGGCACGGCGACCATATAGGAACAAAGACAAGTTAACTCCATGCACAACATCATACTGCCCATCATTGTAGCGGCCTTTGTTGCCGCCGCGGCAAGCCTTTTAGGCTCCTTTGCCGTACTTAAAAGAATGGCCCTCGTCGGGGACGCCCTCTCTCATGTGGCCCTCCCCGGCCTTGGCATAGCCCTGCTCCTTAACATAAACCCCTTTATCGGAGCCCTTGCCTTTCTCCTTATCGCAGTCCTCGGTATATGGGCGGTGCAGAATAAATCCACCCTCCCCATTGACACTATCGTTGGCGTCTTTTTTACATCCAGCCTTGCCCTCGGCGCCCTTATAACACCGAAACACGAACTTCTCGAGGCCCTCTTCGGGAATATCCTCGACCTTGGATGGATGGAGTCCATTGTGACTATAGTCATCTCCATCGTCCTCATAGGCGTGGTCCTTAAAATCTACAAAACCATTACACTAAATATGATCTCTCCCGAGATTGCCCACTCCGTCGGGATAAATACCAGGCTTGTCGACCTCTTTTATCTCCTTATCTTCGCCGTATCCGTGGCTCAGGGCATTCGTTTTGTGGGTGCGCTCATGATGGGCTCTCTGATTATTGTGCCTGCCGCTACAGCAAAAAACATCTCCACAAGTATTGTGGGATACATGAAGTGGAGCATGACCTTCGGCATCGCCGCCGCCGTACTCGGGATAATAACATCAAGGCTTGCAGGGCTTCCGCCGGGTCCTGTCTTTATACTAATATGCTCTCTCTTCTTTATTGCTACATTTATCATATCTATGTTTAAAAAATAGGATTTAAATTCTTCAAAAAAAAAGCATCCCCCCCTCTTTCGGGGGATTGACATTAACTTCAAGTTGATATATGTTAATATTTAAATTAACTATGGAGTGTACCGTGCTAGACAGAAGCTATCCAAGAACATCGCTTAACACCACAATCTGGTTTGAAGTTAACAGTTTTGACCGGAACACCGAACCCGTAGACGCCGATGTCGTCGATGTCAGCTCAGCGGGCGCCTGCATACAGAGCGAAAAAGTCCTTGACCCTGGCAGGGTCATAACTCTCTGGCTCGACCTCAAACACACGAAAGTTCAAGTCCCCTGCATCGCAGAGGTACGCTGGGTAAAACCCGTAAAAAATCATTTCAAAATGGGGCTTCAATTCCTCAAATAATCCGGGGTGTCTTATCCGGGATGATATTCAAAAGATCTATCCTATTCATGACAAAAGGGCCTTTCAAGAGAAAGGCCCTTTTGTTTAAATCCGATTTACCGGCGCTCCTCACCCATTTAGAACTTCAAGAGTGAAAACACGGGGCAGTCTCCAAGTTTTGCTCTGCCATTTAAATCCTCAAGCTCAATTATAAAGGCACATTCCTCAATATCCGCACCCATGCCCTTAACAAGCTCCACGACAGCTCCGGCCGTGCCGCCTGTTGCGAGCAGGTCATCGGCAATAATGACCTTCTGACCTTTCTCTATGGCGTCTTGATGAATCTCCAGCGTATCCTCGCCATACTCAAGGCTGTAGCTTGTTTGATGGGTCTTATGCGGCAATTTCCCCGGCTTTCTCACAAGCACCACGCCCGCGCCCAGCTTATAAGCAAGGGCCGCGCCGATTACAAAACCCCTCGCCTCTACGCCGACTACGAGATCAATCCCCTTGCCCACGTATCTGTGACCAAGGAGGTCAACGGTGCGCTGAAAGGCCAATGCGTCTTTACACAGGGTAGTGATATCCTTAAAAAGTATCCCTTTTTTGGGAAAGTCCGGTATATTCCTTATTGATTCCTTTAACTGTTCAGTCATCGATGGTCTCCTTTTAGATGTATGTGTACTCTCCTCTATATCCCATTATCGCGGCAGAAAAAAAAGGGGGTTTACAGGGGTTTTTCCCTCGCGGACCTCAAAATGAATAAAAACATCGTCACTCCCCTTAGCGCCGGTCTTTGCTATTATCTGCCCCCTCTCAACGTCTTCGCCCTTTTTTACTCCGTTAGTCTTGTTATTGGCGTATACCGTATATATATCATGGCTGTGTTTTATGATAATTATCTTACCATATTTTCTGAACGTATCTGCCACATAGACAACACGCCCATCTTTTGCCGCTCTGACAGAGGCGTTCTCACGGGCGCGGATATCTATGCCGTCGTTTCGTATCCCCTTTTTTGTGCCGAAGGCACGAAGAAGCCGTCCCTTCACGGGCCAGATGAAACCGTCCCGGTATTTTACCTCTCCCTTCTTCCTTCTCGTTGAGCTTGAACTTGTCTTTACGCTCGCCGACGGGACCCTCAACACCCTGTCCGCGCCGGGTATGAATAATCGGCGCCCCGTATTTATATCACGGGGATCCCTGATATGATTGGCCCTTCTTATCGATTCCATCTTGACATCATAGGTCCGCGATATCCGCCAGAGGGTCTCGCCCTTCCTCACGGTATGATAAACACCGCCTCCGAAACAGGATACCAATAAAAATGAGAGGAATATTACCGCTCCTGCCCTCTTTATCGGCTCAAATCTCATCACTAAAAAACCTCAAATCAAGAGCTGTGGACAAAAAGAGTGAAAGAGGCCTTCTTCAGACACCCTATGCACTTTTCTCAATCGCCGTAATCGCCATATTTACAGCCTCTTCAGGAGAATGGGCCCTTAATTTTATTATTACATCCCATGAGTGAAATCCCACTACGGGTTTCCCTGACTTCAGGGCGAGGGCGGCTTCCGAGAGCGTGCCGAGTCTGCCGCCGATGGCTATAAGGACAGCAGAGGCGCGTACAATAAGGAGGTTACGCATATCACCAAGCCCTGTCGGCAAAACGACCTCCATAAAAGGATTGGCTGAAGAGGCCTCAAGGCCCGGCAATATCCCTACAGTAAGCCCCGACTCGCTTATACAACCCTCTGCCGATGCTTCCATTACTCCGCCGAGGCCGCCGTTTACAAGGCCGAATCCGCTCTTCGCGATTAGCCGGCCTACCTGAAAGGCCTCTTTGCGTATGGCCTCGCCGCATTGGCCTGCGCCTATTACGCCTATAAGAGGCTTTTTGTCAATGTCTGCCATGAGAATAGTTTAAACCCTACAAAACCAGTTTTATAAGAACGAATCCGGCGATGAGCAAGACGACGAATATAAGGGTTAGTATATTGAAGTACCTCTCGATAAATACCCTTATTGGTTTTCCGTATTTTTTTATGAGCAGGGCGATTATGAAGAACCTCGCCGAGCGGCTGATAGCCGAGGCCGCAACAAAGACAAAAAAGTTTATCCGAAAGGCCCCTGCCGTGATGGTAAAAACCTTGTAGGGTATGGGGGTAAACCCCGCGATGGCGACGGCCCATGCGTCGTAATGCCTGTAAAGCCCTTGAATATAGTCAAATTTATCGCCAAGGCCGTAAAGGTTTATAATATGAGCGCCGATAAACTGCATGAAATAGAGGCCTATGCCGTAGCCCAATATTCCGCCAAGGACAGAGCCCACTGAGGCGACAGCTGCGAAATACAGACTCCTTGCGGGAATAGAGAGCGCGAGGGCTATGAGCAGGACATCAGGGGGAACGGGAAAAAAAGATGACTCCGCAAAGGCCAGCACAAAGAGTGCCGGTGCGCCATAGGGTGTATGAGCCCAGCCAAGGACCCAGTCATAGAACTTTCTTACCATGTATTATCCATCATATTACGGCCTCTTTATTAAGAATTATTATCGCTGACCGTTAATTGCCCTTTTTAGCGGGCCAGCCGTCCTTGCCGAGGAGCTTCACAAAGCGGCAGGGGCCAAGGTCGGCCTGTTCAAAAGAAGAACCCCGTCTCGTAACAAGAATAAGGTGCTGATCCTCGAACTCCGCGCCTACGGGCATGATAAGCCTGCCTCCGGGGCGGAGCTGAGCAAGAAGCGCCGTAGGGACATGGGGTCCCGAGGCACTGATTATTATGGCGTCAAAGGGGGCCTCATCACGCCACCCCAGCGTGCCGTCGCCTACCCTTAAGACAACATTGGCGCAGTGCAGTTCGTCAAGAAGCCTCCTAGACTTGGAGGCTATCCTCGCAATCCTCTCCATGCAGAAGACCCTCCCGGCAAGTAGCGACAAAACAGCGCTCTGGTACCCTGAGCCCGAACCTATGTCAAGGACCTTCTCCGTGCCTTTGAGTCCGAGGCGCTCTATCATAAAGGCCACCATATAGGGCTGTGTAATGGTCTGCTTCTCGCCTATGGGAAGGGCGTGGTCTCCATAAGCGCTTGCAGTGAAACCCTCTGCCACAAAGAGGTGTCTTGGAACAATGGAGACGGCCTTTAGTAGACGCTTGTCTTGAATGCCGCGGGCAACAAGCTGTTCCGCGACCATGCGCTCTCTTGATATGGTATAAGCGTCACGGGCCTTTACCCGCACGCCGCGTGGGTTTACCATGGATAATTTTTCCTTGAAGATAATCTTAATTTACGCAAGGTCCCAACCTTTGAGCCCCTCAATGGACGAGTGATTGGTCATATCAAAATGCAGGGGCGTGATAGAGACATAACCGAGTGAAATGGCATGAAAATCAGACCCCTCCCCGCCCTCCCATCTATCCACTTCTCCGCCTATCCAGAAGTACTTCTTGCCGCGGGGGTCTATCTTCTCAATAACAACGTCATTATAAAAACGCTTTCCAAGGCTCGTAACCTTATGTCCTTTTATGGTATTACAACCGGGTATATTGATATTAAGCACAGTATCGGCGGGAAGACCATCGGCAAGGATATGCCCGGTGATGCGTGCGGCAAATTCAGCGGCGTAATCAACAGACCTCTCAAATGGGGCCGCCATGGATATGGCCGCCGAAGGTATACCCAGCATGGTGCCTTCCATGGCCGCAGAGACTGTGCCGGAGTAAAGGACGTCCTCGCCAAGGTTGGTGCCGAGGTTTATCCCCGAGAGTACGATATCAGGCCTGCGCGGCAGGATGGAGTTTACTGCGAGGGTTACGCAATCCGTGGGAGTTCCGTCTATAGCGTACTCACGGGGCCCTGTTTTCATGATACGCAGGGGCCTATGCAGGGTAAGAGAGTGACTCGCCGCGCTTCTCTCGCGGTCCGGGGCGACGACATAGACAGTGCCAAGGCCTTCCATGACAGAGGCAAGGCCCTTCAGACCAGGCGAATGTATGCCGTCGTCATTGGAAATAAGTATAATCTTTTTTGTCATTATTTAGAGGGAACCCGAGTTTTTTTAATTATTCAATATAATGTAATACGAACCGTAATTCAATCTTTATTATATGAATAAAATTCAATGATTTGCCCTGTCCTATATTGACTTTGAGGCTCGATTGGATTATTCTATCTCAACAATGAAAAAAACAAAATTAACCTATCAGGACTCAGGCGTTGATATCCGTGAGGGCCAGAGGCTTGTAAAGCTCATCACGCCTGCCCTCAAAAAAACTATGAGGGCAGAGGTGGGCGGCGGCCCGGGGGGCTTTGGCGCCCTTTTTTCCGCGGGCTTCAAGGGGCTTAAAGACCCGGTCCTCGTATCCTCTACCGATGGCGTCGGCACAAAGCTCATCGTAGCCTTCATGGCGGGAAAAGACTCCACCGTGGGCATCGACCTTGTGGCCATGAACGTAAACGACATACTCACCGCCGGAGCTGAGCCGCTTTTTTTCCTTGATTACTTTGCCACAGGAGCCCTTGACGGAAAAAAGGCCTCAGAGGTAATAAAAGGCATCACAGAAGGATGCGTGGACGCGGGGTGCGCCCTTATAGGCGGAGAGACGGCAGAGATGCCGGGCATATACAAGGCAGGCGAATATGACCTCGCAGGCTTTGCAGTCGGCGTTGTTGAAAGAAAAAAGATTATCGACGGCACTTCCATTACAGAGGGCGATGTCATAATCGGGCTGGCCTCAAGCGGCCTTCACAGCAATGGTTTTTCTCTTGCAAGGAAGGTCCTCTTTGAGAAGCTCGGCCACAGTGCAAAAAAACGTCTGAAGGGCTTAAAAGGCCGCGCCCTCGGCACTGTCCTCCTTGAGCCTACGAGGATATATGTAAGACCCGTCCTTAAGGTTATGCAAAGACACAAGATAAAGGGCATGGTCCATATCACTGGCGGCGGTTTTCAGGAAAATATACCAAGGGTACTGCCGAAGGGGATAAAGGCCGTCATAAACAGAGAGAGCTGGACCGTACCTCCCATATTCAATATCATTCAGAGCGGCGGCCCCGTAGATGAGATGGAAATGCTGAGGACATTCAACTGCGGTATTGGTTTTATTCTTATAGTAGCGAAGTCTTCAAGCAGGGCAGTTATGCGGGCCCTTGAGAAGGCCGGCGAGAAGGCCTTTCTTATCGGTGAGACAGGCAGAAAAAAACCTGGTGAAAAGGCCGTTGAGTTTACAGGAAAGGGGCTTTTTTCTTGAAAGCCTCTATGAAAGGAAAAGATAGGCCAACGCTTAAGATAGGCGTCATAGCCTCTGGTAGAGGGACAAATCTTCAATGTATTATCGACGCCATATCCGCAGGCAGGCTTCGGGGCGTATCCATTGAAGTCGTTATCAGCGACAGACCGGGTGCGGAAGCCCTTCATCGGGCAAAGCGACATTGCATTGACGCCCTGCTCATAGAGAAAAAAAAATTCAGGACACGAGACGATTTTGACTCAGCCATGGTAAGGGCATTAACGGCCCATGGAGTCGGGCTTGTCGTACTCGCAGGTTTTATGCGCGTACTCGGTCCGGCCTTCGTTGATTCATTCTCAGGAAGGATTATCAACATACACCCTGCGCTTCTGCCTTCTTTTACGGGCCTCGATGTTCATCAGAGGGCCATAGACGCAGGCGTGAAATTTTCGGGATGCACCGTGCATTTTGTCGATAAGGGGCTTGATACGGGGCCTATTATCATTCAGGCAGTTGTCCCCCTCTTTGATGACGATACAGCGGATACGCTTGCATCGAGGATTCTAAAAGAAGAGCACCGCGTCTTGCCGCAGGCCATAGACCTCTTCGCGAGACAGGGACTTTACCTGAAGGATAAAAGGGTCTTATTAAAAGAACCCCTTATAGCAGATAAAAAATTGGCCATGGAGAACCCCCCTGTCACCATTGATTAAGCCTCATAGACCATGGAGCAGTGCAGATGAAAATAAAACCCGTTATCATAAGCGCGTGCCTCCTCGGGATTAAGACGCGGTATGACGGAAGCTCTTCATTTGATGCCGATGCAGTAAAAAAAGCCGGGCCTTATTTTATTCCACTATGCCCGGAACAACTTGGCGGCCTCTCAACGCCGAGGACACCGGCCCTCATCGCAGGTGGAGGCACGGGGGAGGATGTATTGGAAGGCAAGGCCGATGTCGTAGACCTTGAGGGCGCTGTATTAACGTCTTCTTTTATACGCGGGGCAGAGGCCGTCCTCGAAATAGCCCGTAAGACCGGGGCGTGCAAGGCTATTTTAAAAGAATCGAGCCCATCGTGCGCCGTGAATACCATCTGCCGCGGGGCCCGCGAATGCAAAGGCACAGGGGTAACGGCGGCGCTGCTTAAAAAATCCGGCATCAAGGTAATCGCTTTTTAACTCACGAGCCATAAAATTCTGTATCATTAAACAGAGGTGTACAATGAAAAAGAATATTTTTTTTACTTTGCTCCTACTCATCATTCTTTGCCCTGTTATATCCATGGCGGCTCCCATAAAAGAGTACTGCCATAAAAACGCCTCGGCAATGAACAGGTCTTTCAAAAGCTGTATCAAGGCTGAGACAAAGGCCGAGAGGTGGCTTGCCACCAACCCCGTGCCAGATGATATCTTTGCCTTATGCAAACGAGGAAGCGGAGACAGCAGAAGCCTTCTTCAGGACTGCGTTCTAAAAGAGAGCTATAAACGTAACGCCCGCGCCTTAAGCCCCCTTAACATTGAAAACTCAAGGGTATGGTACTCCGCCTCGCTGAAGGAACACTTCCCCACACTGCTTCGCGCATGCGGTGCTGATACGCCTCTCAATGATTTTGCCGTACTTCCAAGGGACATTACAAAGTTCAGCCTCTCTGCAAAGGTAACCTACAAAGATATGTTGCCCCTACTTGGCATAAAGGGCCGCGTTAAGATTGCCGCTTTACCATCGTCTATGAAGGCACAAAAGAAAAGACATGGCAGATCTTATAATCTCTATATTGACGCCTTTCTTATCAGCGCTGAAGGCAGGGCCGTTGATATAACCTCAACTGAAGCCGCCGCGCCCCTATTCTCAAAAGGCGGCACAGCGAGCTTTTCATTTGATATAGGAAAGGGCTATTACTTTTCGAAAGGCGGCACAGTCCTTGTAGTTGCATCAGGCGCACCCATTACATCGGCCTATCCAGAGGCCTCATGCCTCCTGCTGGGAGCAAAAAAAATAACCATCGGGCGTTAAAGGCCCCTTTGTCATTTACCACTGCTTGAGAGGCTATAGCATGAAGATAACATATCACGGACACTCCTGTTTCTCTCTCCATTCCGCGGAGGCCGATCTTATCATCGATCCATTTCTTCGCGGCAATCCCCTTGCTGACATAGGGCCGGAGGACGTAAAAGTGGACGCCGTACTCGTAACTCACGGACACGCCGACCACCTTGGCGACGCCATCGAGATAGCAAAGGCCAACAGCGTACCTGTAATCGCCCCCTTCGAACTTGTCAACTACTGCATCTCCAAGGGTGCCATGGGCCATGCCATGCACATAGGCGGGGCATTCAACTTTCCCTTCGGCAGAGTCAAACTCACCATAGCGCATCACGGCTCAACTACGGACAGCGGCGCCGTGGGAAACCCCTGCGGATTTATTATTACTATGGACAATAAGACCCTTTACCATGCCGGGGACACAGGTCTCTTTCTTGATATGAAGCTCATAGGCGAGACAAACAAGATAGACTGCGCCCTATTACCCATAGGCGACAACTTCACCATGGGCATAGACGACGCCGCCCGCGCAGTGAAGATGCTCGCCCCTAACGTAGTCATACCCATGCATTACAATACCTTTGATGTCATCAGACAGGACCCCGATGACTTTGTCTCGGCCCTTTCCGGAGTAGAATCCGATGTAAGAATACTAAACCCCGGCGATAGTACTGAAATTTGATAGATAAACGGCAGTAGCCGCATTTAGCCTCTGCGCAGGCGCTATGCGCGGAGCAAATTAAGAAAAAAAACTCTTGCGCAACTACTAAAAAACTGATAATTTAAAAAGATTAAAAATTGCGGAGGATTTTCAAAAATGTCAGCGATATGCACAATATGCAAAAAAGGCCCCGTATTCGGCAACAACGTGAGCCATGCCCATAACAAAACAAAGAGAAGATGGAACCCTAATCTACAGAACGTACGCGCCCTTCACGAGGGCAAGGTACGCAAGATTAAGGTCTGCTCCCGTTGCATACGTTCCGGAGCCGTGGCAAAGGCCATTTAGTAAGATAGGCCCCCTATTGATGCCGCCTGCCCTTTTTTGGGTAAGGCGGTTTTTTTGTCTTGCCCGCCGCCCCATTTTAACCATAGGCTAATTACCCATAGACGCAGAATCCGCGCCCCGCGGCATGAGGCAGATAACGTGATTTTAATCTACGCCTGCTTATTCTCATAGAGGGCAACGGCGTCTATCTCCAGAGAGACGTCTTTTGGGAGCCTTGCCACCTCAACAGTAGCCCTTGCCGGATACGGTGGGCTGAAAAACTCTCCGTAAACCCTGTTCATTGCCGAAAACAAGGTAATATCACTTAGATAAACCGTTGTCTTCACCACATCATCAAGGCCGAGACCTGCCTCGAAAAGGACTGCTCCAAGATTTCTCAGGACGAGTCTTGTCTGCTCCTCAATACTGCCCGTAATTATCTCGCCTGATTCAGCCTTTATGGGGATGGCCCCGGAAATAAAGAGAAACCCCCCTGCCCTTACGGCCTGAGAGTAGGGGCCTATGGCAGAGGGAGCATTTTTTGTCGATATTTCTTCTTTTTTCATTCTAAATTCATCCCCTTCTCTTCATCCGCCCCCATACAAGCACAGCTTCACCGGGGGGCGAATTATAGATGAGGCGCTTTATTATTTGTAATAATCTTAATCAGGCCCGCCGTAGCCCGCGGCTCAGAAGACGCCCTCATACTTGGAAAAGAGCTTGCCCTTTACACGCTTTACCTTCTGCACCTTGTTAATCTTTGAGAGCGTATCTATTATCACCTGAAGATGTTTGATATCACGAACCTCTACATCAAAGGTGCATAGTGATTTATTATCAGGTATGGTCTTTATCTCCGCGCTCGATATATTGGCGTCCGAGGCGTGTATGGCGCCCGTCAACTCGGCGAGTTTGCCCTTTTCGTTCTTGCATACAACCATGATGCTGACAGACCTCGTCATCTTGGAATCCTTGTCCCAGGCAACCTCGATCATGCGCTCCTTGTCAACATTCAAAAGTGCCGAGCAGTGTGCCAGATGCACCTCCAGCCCCTGTCCCTGAGTTATAAAACCCATAATTCTATCACCGGGAAGGGGATTACAACAATGGGCAAAAGTGACGAGGAGATCCATGTCACCGCTTACGATTACAGGACTTCCATGCTGTTTTTTCCCACGCGTTATCCGGCCTATAACGTCTTTTATGGAGAATTTATGGAGCTGATTCATAACCGTCTTTTTTTGCGGTTTGATTTTGCTGATTATATCGGAGACCTGAATCTTGCCGTAGCCCACGCAGGCGAATAGGCTATCGACGCTTGAGAGTGAATAGGCCTCTTCGGAGAGTTTTTCAAGCTCCCCCGATTCGATAAGGGCGGCAAGGTTCAGGGACCTGCGTGAGAACTGCCTCTTGCATATATCCCTGCCCATGGTTATGCTCCGCGTTCTCTCAGCTGTCTTTATCCAGTACCGTATCTTGGTTCGGGCCTTGGACGTGACAACGTAGTTCAGCCAGTCAGAGCTTGGATGATGGTTCTGCGATGTAAGTATGTTCACAACGTCTCCGTTGTGGAGCTTTGTCTTGAGGGATACTACCTGACCGTTTACCTTTGCCCCGCTACAGTGGTTGCCGATGTCAGTGTGTATGGCGTAGGCAAAATCAATAGGCGTGGCGCAGATAGGCAGTTGCTTTACCTCGCCGCGCGGCGTAAAGATAAAGACCTCATCGGGATAGAGCCCCACCTTCAGGGTGTCCATGAACTCGTCGGAGTCCTTGAGGTCGCGCTGCCATTCGAGAAGCTGTCTCAGCCATGCAAACCTCTTGTAATCCTTATAATCCTCTTCCTCATCATCACAGCTCCCTTCTTTGTACTTCCAATGCGAGGCAATACCGTACTCTGCGACGCGGTGCATCTCCTCAGTCCTTATCTGTATCTCCATTCTCACGCCATATGGCCCGATAACAACGGTATGAATGGATTGATATAGGTTAAGTTTCGGCAGAGCTATGTAGTCCTTGAACCTGCCCGGCACGGGTTTCCATATGGAATGAACAATACCGAGGCTCGCATAGCACTCTTTTACATCCTTGACTATTATGCGCAGGGCAATAATGTCGTTAATGTCCTCGAATTCGAGGTTCTGCGAGCGCATCTTTTTCTCAATACTGTAAAGGTGCTTAAACCTGCCCGTTACCTCGGCGCGGATATTATGTTCGAGGAGTTTTTCTCGTATTATGGCATTGGCATTCCCCGTGTACTTGTTCCATGCCTCGCGCTCCCTTGCTACCCGTTCATCGAGCCAGCGGTGCCTCTCCGGCGCTATATACCGGAACGAGAGGTCCTCAAGCTCGGTCTTCATCCAGCCCATTCCGAGGCGATTGGCAAGGGGGGCGTAGATATTAAGGGTCTCTTCGGCAATGCGCTTCTGTTTGACGGCGAGGTGGTGGTTCAGGGTTCTCATATTATGGAGCCTGTCGGCGAGCTTGATGAGTATTACACGTATGTCGCGGCTCATGGCGAGTATCATCTTGCGGTAATTTTCCGCCTCTCGATCCTCGCGGTTCTCGAAAGAGATTCTGCTTATCTTTGTAACGCCGTCGACAAGGGCGGCTATTTCCGGGCCGAAGTTCTCCTCTATCTTCTCAATAGTCGTGTATGTATCCTCGACAGTATCATGGAGCAGTCCCGTGGCAAGGGACTGCGTATCCATCTTCAGCTTGGCGAGGATAAGTGTGACCTCAAGGGGATGTACGAAATAGGGCTCGCCTGAAAGGCGTGTCTGCCCCTTGTGAACCATTGCGGAGTATAGATATGCCTTCTTCAAGAGCTCGATATCGGCCTTGGGGTTGTAGGACGTGACTACATCGGCTATGTCTTCGAATCTAACCAGGGTATTTGCTCACTATATTAAAATTAAGGTTGAAAGGGACACGCTTCTTATAATTTAGCGCAAAAGCGGAAATTTTTCAATAGCCTCGCCATCAGGCCCGCCCGGGATTAAGGTATCGCTCTCTCCCTTCCTGCCAGTAATGATAAAAAAAGGCCCTTTGCCCTATAAGGTTGACGATACATCTATATCTTGCTTTAGCATATTGGTTTTGTTATATTTTTCTGATGGCAAACGGTTTACAAATTTTCAGGCGTCTCCTGCTATACGCCTTGATATGCATAGGTCTTTTTTGTATCTTCATAGCCGGCTTCTACATATACCTTGCGAAGACGCTCCCCGACCTTGACGCCCTGCAAAACTATCAGCCCAACCTCGTGACGCGCGTATATTCCGATGACGGCTCCATGATAGGCGAGTTTTACATTGAGCGCAGGGTCATAGTGCCTATTGAGCAGATACCGAAGCACCTTAAAGAGGCATTTCTCGCCGCCGAGGACGCGGAATTTTACCAGCATGAGGGTATCAGCTATGTTGGCATAATGCGCGCCTTTTATAAGAATCTCTCGGCAGGCAGGATTGTTCAGGGGGCCTCCACCATAACACAGCAGGTGGCAAGGGGCTTTTTTCTTACGCCTGAGAAAAAGATTATCCGTAAGATTAAAGAGATGATGCTCGCTCGAAAGATTGAAAAGCACCTTAGCAAGAGTGAAATACTCTCGCTTTATCTCAATCAGATATATCTCGGCAACGGCGCCTACGGCGTTCAGGCGGCATCACAGACATACTTCGACAAGGACATCAAAGACCTTGACCTTGCGGAATCCGCCCTTATCGCGGGCCTTCCCAAAGCCCCGAGCAGATATTCCCCTTACGTAAACTTTCTCCTATCCAAGAAGAGGCAGGAGTTCATCCTGCAGCGCATGGTCGAGGAACGCTTTATAACGAGCGACGAAGCGGACTTTGCCAAGGCCGAGACCATCACATTAAAACCATACATCACAAAATCTCTCTGGATCGGGCCATACTTTACAGAACACATACGGAGGTACATCGAAGAAAAATACGGCGATGATACCCTGTACAGGCGCGGCCTCAGCATCTTCACAACCCTTAACGTAGACCTGCAGAAGGCCGCCAACAAGGCCGTCAAAAAAGGCCTCAGAGACTTTGACAGGCGCCGCGGATACAGAGGTCCCCTGCGTTCCATAATAGATGAAGACGAGGCGCGTGCCTTTGTTGACAGCCTTATACAAAAGCGTCGCAAGGCTCCCTTTAAGACAGGCGACATGGTACAGGGCATTATTACCGCCATAGACAAAAACACAAAACGAATAGATGTAGACCTCGGCGGCCGCACCGGATATATGAACCGCTGGGGCTACCGCTGGGCAAGGCTCTACAACCCCGATAAGAAACCTGAAGGCACTATTGTCCCAAACCCCCTTGCGCTCTTTAATGTTGGAGACGTTCTGCTTTTAAGGGTGAGTACAACGCCATCCAAAGGGCCCATGCGCCTTACCCTTGAACAGACTCCCCTTGTCCAGGCCTCACTGCTTGCCATGGACCCTGAGACAGGGTATATAAAGGCAATGGTGGGCGGCTCCGACTTCTCTGTCACTCAATACAACCGTGCCGTTCAGTCCAAACGACAGCCGGGATCTGCCTTTAAACCCATAATATACTCGGCGGCCTTTGACAAAGGATTTACCCCGGCCACCATTATAATGGACACGCCTATAGTATTTGAAGACAGCGCGAACGCCCTTCAATGGAGACCTCATAACTACGATGAACGCTTCGGAGGCCCTACTACCGTAAGAAAGGCCCTTGCAAAATCTCGAAATGTCGTTACAATTAAGATATTGAAGAAGATTGGACTTGGTTACTGCATTGACTACGCCAGAAAACTGGGCATCACTACACCTCTGGCGCGCGACCTCTCATTGGCGCTTGGCTCAAGCGCCGTAACGCTATATGACCTGACTTCGGCATACTCTGTATTCGCCAATAATGGAAAGCGCGCAAAGCCCATCTTCATTACTAAAATAATAGATAAAGACGGCAATGTCATTGAGGACAACTCGCCCACTGCCACAGAGGTAATAAGCCCTCAGACGGCATACCTCATGGTAAAGATGCTCGAAGGCGTCATAGAGCATGGCACGGGATGGCGGGCGAGAAGCCTCGGAAGGCCTGCGGCGGGAAAAACCGGCACCACTAACGGCCTTAACGACGCATGGTTTTTGGGTTTTGTCCCCAACCTCACGGCAGGCGTATGGGTCGGTTATGATAATGAAAAAAAACTCGGCAGGCATGAGACAGGCTCACGCGCGGCCCTGCCCATATGGCTTTCATTTATGAAGGACGCTACAAAAGATAAGCCCGTAAGCGATTTTCAGGCTCCCGAGGGCATAGAGTTCGCAAGGATTGACGCTGATACCGGTCAGCCAGCCACGCCATTTACACGTAACCCAATATTCGAGGTCTTCAAGGCCGGTACCGCTCCCACAAAGAAGGCAACGCCCGAGAGTGTGAAACCAGGAGATGAAGACCTGCTTATTAACGATATAAACGCATTGCCGCCAACTAAGGAAGGTACGGTTGAGAGCTTTCATTGACAGCCACAAACGAAAAATAGAGTATCTGCGCATATCCGTTACGGACAGGTGTAACCTCAGGTGCCTCTACTGCATGCCTGCCGAGGGCGTGAATCTCACGGCGCCGGACTCCATACTCCGTTATGAGGAGATACTGCGTGTGGCCCGCATTGCCGTGGACCACGGCGTTACCCGTATTCGTGTCACCGGCGGCGAGCCCCTTGTGAGAAAGGGCATTGTGGGTTTTATCAATGAGCTATCGGGACTAAAGGGGTTAAAGGACATTAGCCTTACGACAAACGGCGTGGTCCTTAAAGAATTCGCCGGCCCTCTGAAAGACGCGGGGCTGACTCGGGTAAACGTGAGCCTTGACTCCCTCAAACGCGAGCGATTCGCCAAGGTAACAAGGGGCGACAGGCTCGACGCAGTCCTTGCCGGCCTTGAAGAGGCACAGCGCGTAGGGCTTACTCCAGTTAAGATAAATATGGTGGTAATACAAGGCTTTAACGATGACGAGATAGTGGATTTTGCCCGTATATCAGAGACAAAACCATATCACGTCCGTTTTATCGAGTACATGCCCTTTAACACAGAAGAAGGCTGGGACAGGGAAAAATGCATCAGCGCCGATAAGATTAAGGCCCTCATTGAGACCGACCTGCCCCTTACAGCCGTAAAAGAAAATGGCCCGGGCCGGGGCCCCGCGCGTCGCTTCAAAATAAAAGGCGCCCCCGGTGAGCTTGGTTTCATAAGCCCCGTGACACAGCATTTTTGCGGCGAGTGCAACAGGCTTCGCCTTACCGCCGACGGCAAGATAAGGGCCTGCCTCTTCTCTGATACAGAGGTGGACCTCCGAGGGGCCCTCCGTGACGGCTCTGATGATAAGGCCATCGAGGCCCTGCTATTTCACGCGGTAATGGAAAAACCCGCGGGCCATCATATCAACGAGAATATCTTCAAGAGATGCGCCCGCACCATGAGCCTTATCGGCGGGTAATTAGAGGACCTCTATAACGGGCCTCGCTTAAAGTTTTCGCAGGTAAAATAGGCCATTAAAAAAGCCCCTTCAAGGAAGGGGCTTTTTTAACAACCAGTCATATTGCGTCAACTTTATTCTTCCACTCCCCGTGCTACCAGCCCAATTTGAGTCTCTCGGCGAGCCTTGGAGAGAGCCCTGCCTCCAATATCTTGGCTACCGTGGCATCAATATCATACTCTAACCTGTAAAATGAGATTTCCGATACCTCTGTATCATATACTGCGTATGAGCCGCGGTGGTCCTTATCGCGGCTTTGCCCGAGGCCGCCGGGGTTTATGAGGTAGCTTACGCCTGTTTTTACCTTAATACTGTTATCAAGGTTCATCCTTACGGAATCATTGGCGCATAGGTAGGAGATAGGCACATGGGTATGGCCGAAAAAGCAAATATTGAGCCCTTTCACATCTTCAAGGAGCTTGAAGTTTCTTAGGGCATCGGCGGCCCCGTATATATAGCGGTCAGTGTCCTTTATAGAGCCATGTATGGCGTAAAATTTTTTTGCCACATGAAGGCATCTCGGCAGTCCTGCAAGAAAGGCCCTGTTTTCTTCCTTAAGAACGCCCTTTGTCCATTCTATGGCGTTGGCGGCGAGGAGATTGAACTCAGAAAGATCTTCAATGCCTGCGGCCCTTGCGTCATGGTTGCCCATTACGCACTTGATTTTTTTGTCCCTGATAAGCTCTATGCACTCATTGGGGCTGGCATTGTAGCCCACGAGGTCACCGAGGCATACTATCTCGTCAACGGGATTATCCTTTAGGGACTCAAAAAAGGATTCCAACGCCTCAATATTAGCGTGTATATCTGAAATTATGGCAAAACGCATATATAATTTAGTCCTTATTATTGTATTAGAAAAAAAGGGACAGGCTCTGCCCCTTCAGAAGAGTATTGTAATCGATGGGAAACTAATGGAGGATAGGTTTGAAGTCTTCACCCATGGTGGTTTGAAAACCGGTCTGCAGGGGGTCGGCCATAAAATTGTCGTGGCACTGTTTGCAGAGTATCAGTATGAGATCATTGGAGACATCTTCCACTCTTGTAAGTTCCATATTATCCATTGTGTCAAGAAAAGTATTGATGCCCTCTTCAAGCTCTTCGGCAGAATCCTCGCCGATACAGCCTTCAAGGTCGGCGAAGCTCCTTATCTCCACGACATACTTCAGGGCATCGGGATCCATATCAATACCGCAGTTCTGACACCTGAGTTTTTCCATTATAACCTTACCCCCGTTATTAACAACCCTGTGAGTTGAAAATCCATACTTATTAGCGGAAAATCACAGACTTGGTGTTGGTTAAATCTTACCTGTAAAAGAGGGTTTTGTCAATCCCAATAGATTTTAATAATCATGGCAAGGCTCTTTAGTTATAAGCCGAATTATGTCCCTTCCGTGCAAATATACATGAAACATGTTATATTTCAGACTTGGATTCTCGGAATATGAATATAAAGACCTTTACGGAAGATATTAAAAAGAGCAGGGACTTTAAAGATGTAGCTCACCATGAGCTTATCGCGAAAAGGCCTGCATCCACCGGCCCGTGGCCTCGGGGGATATCCAGCCATATCAGATCGGGTCTCTCTAAATTGGGGATTCAAAAGCTCTATTGCCATCAGTCCGAGGGTATAGAGGCACTCCTTGCCGGAGGTAATATCGTAATAATGACCCCCACGGCGAGCGGGAAATCCCTTATCTACCAGATACCCGTACTTGCCGCCCTTGAGGATGACCCTTCTGCCACAGCACTTTATATCTCGCCGCTTAAGGGCCTCCTGCATGACCAACAACGGGCCTTCGGGAAAATTGCAAAGGCCGTTATGGGCGAGACCCAAGGCAATGTGAAAGGCACTAAAAAAAGGGGCCGTCCCGTCGGCATATCGGAAATATACGACGGTGACACCACTGCTTACAGAAAGAAAAAGATACGTGAGACCCCCCCTGCCCTGCTCCTCACAAACCCCGATATGCTCCATTTGTCCATAAATGCCTACAACAGGCAGTGGGAGTCGTTTATCAGGAGGCTTCGATACGTCGTCATCGACGAGGTGCATACATACAGGGGCGTCTTCGGCTCTCATGTGGCAAATGTATTTCATAGGTTCATGCGAATTCTCAACCATTACGGCGTAAGTCCACGTTTTGTCTGCTGTTCCGCCACGATAGCCAACGCCGTTGAGCTTGCAGGTATGCTCACAGGACTTGATTATACGCTTATCAGCAAAAACGGCGCACCATCGGGCAAGGGTAATTTCCTCTTCATCAATCCCGTCTCCGGGCAGAGCCCGTATACTGTTGCCACAAAACTCTTTACACGCTCCATTGCCAATGGTTTCAGGACCATTGCCTTTACCAAAGCCCGTAAGATAACAGAGCTTATGCACTCCTGGGTAATTCAGGGCGCGCCTGAGCTGAGAGATAAAGTTTCGGCCTATCGAGGAGGTTTTCTCCCCGAAGAGAGGCGTCTCATCGAAAACAAACTTTTTTCAGGGCAGTTGCAGGGAGTAATAAGCACAAGCGCCCTTGAGCTTGGCGTGGACATCGGCGGGCTTGATGTCTGCATACTCGTCGGCTACCCCGGAAGCGTTAATTCCACATGGCAGAGGGGGGGACGCGCCGGCAGGAGCGGCCGCGACTCTCTCATCGCCCTCGTCGCCCTTGAAGACGCCCTTGATCAGTACTTCATGCGCAACCCCGAGGATTTTTTCCGAAGAAGCGTCGAGGCGGCAGTCCTCGACATGGATAACCCCGTAATTTTAAAACCGCACCTACTATGCGCCGCAACTGAGACAAAACTCCAGTCAACGGACAGCGTTTATGACATAACGACCCATCGAGAAGTCTTAAACTCATTACAAAGCGATGGAAAACTGCGGTACTGGGAAAAAGGTGATATCTGGTATCCGAGGACAAGAAATCCGCAGAGAGATTTTTCCATACGCGCATCAGGTTACCCATACCGTATTCTTACAGAATCGAGCAAACTAATCGGCGAGTCAGGGGCTAAACGAGTCTTTCATGAGCTTCACCCCGGAGCCGTTTACATGCACCGGGGTGCGCTCTACCAGGTAACAAAACTTGATATGGGAAACCATGAGGCAAGAGTCATCCCGGCTGATGATATTTATTATCATACAACTGCCATAACCGAAGAGGAAACCAAAATAATTTCTATTGATTTACGCAAATGGATGCGCTCCCTTCAGCTCTTTCACGGTAGCCTCCGTGTAACAGAAAAAGTAACGGGATACAGACGAAAGGAGATATCAACGGAGACAAACCTAGGTGAGTTCCCGCTGGACCTGCCTCCAACGGTCTTTACTACGAAGGGTATCTGGATGGAGGTTGACGAGGATTTACTTGAAGAGGTTCGCGAAAAGGGCTTCAGCGTCGGCGGAGCCCTTCACGCCCTTGAGCATTCTGCCATTGCCGCTCTTCCCCTCTACGCGCTATGCGACCGCATGGACCTTGGCGGCATAAGCTATCCATTTAATCCCGAGCTTGGAAGTGCGGCCATCTTCATATACGACGGCCATGAGGGCGGTGTGGGGCTCTCGGAGCGTGGTTTTCATTTTGTGGAGGCCTGGTTTCGCTCTACCCTGAAACTAATGAATGAATGCCCCTGCGAGGTCTCATGCCCATCATGCACGCAGGACCCCTGGTGCGGCAACGGCAACGAGCCCCTTGATAAGCGCGGCGCTATCTTGATTCTGAAAGAATGGCTTGGCCGGGAGGAATAATGGAATTCGCTGAAAATTGATATTGCCAGCCCTGCTTTTATCTTACTCAGTATGACTATGGTGTTTTTTCAGGGTCTGGGGCTAATACCACCCTGTTACGCCCCTCTTCCTTGGCACGGTAAAGGGCCTTATCCGCCCTCTCTATAAGGGCGTCCACTGTCTCACCATAACAGAACTGCGCCCCGCCTATACTCACTCGCACCTCGATATCTCTTCCCTCTATGGCAAAAGGCTCAGAGCCTATGGCCTCTCGTACCCTCTCAAATGCCGTTGCTGAGCTTGAGCCGGAAGCGCCTATGAGGATTAAGAGAAACTCTTCGCCGCCGTAGCGGCCAAGTATGTCGTATGGGCGTATGGTGGCGAGTATGCGTTTAACGAACTCCTTCAGTACGGTGTCTCCCGCGGAGTGGCCAAAACTATCGTTAATCTTCTTGAAAAAATCTATATCCAGTATGGCGATTGAGAGCGGGGCCTTCTCTCTTTCGGCCCTTGGCATCTCTAATGAGAGTTTATCAAGCACGGCCCTGCGGTTGAATATGCCTGTTAAGTGGTCATGCATGGATAAGTCCTTGAGATCGCGCTGTGACTTCATAAGGGCCTGTTGAAGCTCCACTATCCTGCGGCCTGCCTTCAGGCGTACTTTCAGCTCCTGCAGGTCATAAGGCTTAACCACGTAGTCATCGGCGCCTGCGTTCATCCCTTCAACCACATCCTCTGCCTCGGAACAGCCTGTAAGGAGAATTATATAGGTATAGCACTCATCCTCCTTTGCCTCTTCCGCTGCCCTCACCTTCTTGCATACCTCGACCCCGTCCATGCCCGGCATGAGCCAGTCGAGGATAACGAGCTGAGGGGCCTCTGGTCCCTGAAGCGCTTCCATGGCCTCGAGGCCGTCCTTGACAGAATAGACATCAAATCCCCATTTTTTAAGGTTTGCCGTGAGAATCATGCGGGAGGTAAGCTCGTCCTCTGCTATCAGTACTTTCACAATAAAATCCTTTAATTACAAATTATAATAATACCCGACCCAATATACTGAAGGAGCCTAATATTACATATGTTCATTGCGGATGACCCTCTTCAGGGCCTTGGGAGACTAATGTTTTGAATTCTTCAAGTGTATTTATCAATTCTTTTTTCAGAGACAATGCCTTTTCAAGATCTCCGGCCCTGCCTGCTTTTTCCAGCTTCAAGGCGATGTTATTCATGGCAATGGCGCCCATATTGGCCGTAGCGCCTTTAATGGTATGTCCGATCCTGCGCACGGCCTCCATGTCTTTACGGGCAAGGGCCTCCTCAAGAGAAGACACCTGCCCGGGCATATCACCAAGAAAGGCCTTTAATACCTCTGCTACAAGGTCCTCGTCGTCCATGAGGCGTTGCAAGACCCCGGCTTTATCAAATATAACTCTTTTTTCACCCTTATCCTTATTAGTATTTTTTTCAGAAAGGCCCCTCCGGGGGGCGCTCTTTATAAACCTCATGATAATATCGTTAAGCTCATTGGGGTCAACGGGTTTGGAGATATAATCGTCCATTCCCGCCTCAATGCATTTTTCCCTGTCGCCTTTCAGGGCGTTGGCGGTCATGGCGATTACGGGTATATCATGGTTCATCACCTTTGACTTCGGATCACGGATACGGCGCGTGGACTCGTAACCGTCCATTTCCGGCATCTGGCAGTCCATTAGAACAAGGTCATAGGGAACATTCTCAAGGGCCTTTAATACCTCAATGCCGTCGGCCACGGCATCGGCCCTGTAGCCCATCTTCTCAAGAATTTTCAAGGCCACTTTCTGGTTTACGGCGTTATCATCGGCAACAAGGAGCCTTACCCTGCGTTTGTTTATTTCCTTAATGGTGTAGTTGGTGATAATGGGATTTTTCTTAACTTTCGCCTTAGAGGCTCCGAGAACGGTAACAAGGCAGTCATAAAGTTTGGATTGCTTAAGCGGTTTGGTGAGGTAGGCGGAGAAACCTATCTCTTCCATGTGCTTCGCGTCTCCTTTCTGTCCTATGGAGGTCATCATAACGAGGAGTGTATCGTTTATGAGAGGGTCTGCCTTAATCATGGTACCGAGGGTGTCGCCGTCCATCTCCGGCATCTGCATATCAATTATGGCCATGTCATAGGGGTCTTTGGCGGCCGCGCCATCGTGAAGCATTTTAAGGGCAGTGGGGCCGTCAGGGGCCTCGTCGGATCTGCAGGACCAGGACTTCAAGATGAGATCAAGGAGTCTTCGGTTTGTCTCGTTGTCATCAACAACAAGGAACCTCTTTCCAATGATATCAGACATGGGAACTTCTTTTTTAAGGTTATCGGAAGGTTGTTTTTCAAGGTTTAGAGTGAACCAGAAGGTTGAACCCTCGCCCGGTGCGCTCCTTGCGCCTATGTCACCACCCATCATCTCTACGAGTTGTTTTGAGATAGTCAGCCCAAGGCCGGTCCCGCCGAATCTCCGAGTAGTAGAGGCATCGGCCTGGGTGAATGGTTCAAACAAACGGTCAATCTTTTCCGGTGAGATGCCCGTACCCGTATCCCTTACCTCAAAGCGCAGCATGGCCCTTCCATTGGCTTCCCTCTCAAGGGATACGTTTATGACAACCTCTCCCCTTGAGGTAAATTTTATGGAGTTGCCTGCAAGATTAATGAGTATCTGACGTATCCTCCCGGGGTCGCCTACAAGGAGGGAAGGGACATCGGGGGCTATGGCGGAGATGAACTCAAGGCCCTTTGCCTGCGCGCGTATTGCAAGAAGATCGGAGATGTCTTCCACTGTAGAGCGCAGATCAAAATCCAGCATCTCAAGATCGAGCTGACCGGCCTCTATCTTCGAAAAATCAAGGATGGAGTTTATTATGGTAAGCAAGGCATCGCCGCTCATCTTGACTGTCTCGGCGTATTCACGCTGTTCGGCGCTTAATTCCGTGTCAAGGAGCAGTCCGGTCATGCCGATGACGCCGTTCATGGGGGTACGTATCTCATGGCTCATATTCGCAAGAAACTCGCTCTTGGCGCGGTTAGCCTCCTCGGCGGCCAGCTCCGCCATCTTGCTCTCAGTAATGTCAGTGACGATAAGACCGAGGCCATTATCGGATTTAAAGGCGCTGATGAAAAAATGCTTCTCTACATCATTAACCTGGCGTACAAAGTCCTCCACATAGAAGGGCGCGCCAGTAGTCATTGTTTTGTTGAGGCCCGCGGATATGAGCGGTACATCAAAACCGGGAAAGAGGTCTTTTATGGGCGCCCCCATGGCCTCGTTAAGGGGAAGACCTGTCATCTGCAGACCACGCCTGTTAATCAGTGTTACAGTGAAGTCAGGGTCAAGGAGGACAAAAACGTCAGTTGCCGCGTCCATGAACCCCTTTAGACGCTCTTCGCTGTCGCGGAGAACCTTCGCGTTTATTCTCCTGTTCTTCATATCAAAGAAGAGGATAATTAGGATGCCGAGTGAGACAGCTACGACAACAATAAGCCCGAGAAGGTTTATCTCAAGCCTTCTGAATGCCATTGAAGAGAGGTCATGAGTTAGTCTGTAAAGATCATTGTTTAGATAATCGGTGACTTCCTGCAGAGTTGCAATCTTTTTTGATATGGTATCAAACCACTCGGCCGTTGTTACGCCATTAACCACGCCATTGGGACCGGCCTTGATAATAACCTCGCGTATTGCGTCCACTCCGGCAAAGGCCGCCTTGTCTATGGTCTTATTATAAAAGTCTACTGACTTTTTGTTGGCTGTGTGGAGAAAAAACTCAAAGAGTATGCCCTCGCGGGCGATGAGGTCTGTGAAGCGTCTGTAAATAACTGCGTCAAATCTGTGAGCAGCAAGACCAATTGCGGCAACAGCGCGCTCCTGACCGGCGTTTTCTTTATAATGGAGAACGCTGACATAGGTGTTTATCTTTCTTACGACATCTGTATTGGAGGTATGTTCTCCTGTTATTACGACAATATCAAAGATAAGGTTTATCGTATCCGTGTAGTAACTAAACATGGATGAGCGGGAGATAGCGGCTGAGTCAATGCGTCTTCGAATATCAGGAAGAGAAGCGAATCTCTTATTAAGTTTCTTGATAACTGCCGTAATATCTTTATTGACTTGATTTGTCTTCAAGTCATCTATAAAACCACGGGCTTTTAGAAGTGCGTTGGAGGTCTTCGAGCGTTGAAGGTTCAGCTTTGATTTGAAGGAGGTATCGCCCTGCGTCATATAGGCCGTCGTAAGACCGCGCTCAATCTGCATCATATCCGCGACCCTGTTAAAGTAGAAGACAAGAGTCATCAGGCCGCTTGTCTCACGCATCTCACGAAAAGTTCGCTGATGTTGG
>CAYYUX010000008.1:0-41563 GCA_964474975.1 uncultured Thermodesulfobacteriota bacterium | reverse complement strand
TGATATATGATAGCATAGTCAGGTGTATTTCAATATACAAGGTTGGGTAGAGCATTAGCGAAACCCAACAATTGTACTCAGAAAAGAAAGCGGAAGGGTTAGCACTTATTCTTGTATATCTCGATAAGCTCGGGGGCGATGGATGTAAATTTGATTCCCATGCCGCTTTTCATATGTCTTATGAGGTGAGGCGGCGCCTTTTTTGCCCACACTACGATGCCCTCTGCGTTGAAGGAGCCTTCTTTTGTATTGATGATAAGGTAGAGCTTTGTGCCGGGGCTGTATATCCTGTTAGTCTGTATGCAGATACCGGTATCGGAAAAGTCGGTGATAAAAGAGAAGTGCTTCGGCGGGCAGGCAAGGCCGTACCGTACATTTTTTCTAAAGTGCAGCCTCTTATGTGTCCGGCGGTTCTCCATGAGTAATCCTCCCAAATAAATACATTCGGATAAATACCATCAAAACTTGAAGCGCAGATCTCTGTCCTCCGTGGTTTCGATGTGATGCGAGGGGCGTTTCCTCTGCATAGCCCGGTTCAGCCTTTCTCTCCTCAGGTGTGCCGAAAGCGCACAGCTGTAAAAACCGCACGTTGCCCCGACAAGAGGTGTCTTGATTCGCGGTAAAGACAGCGGCAGTGGGCTTTGCGCTCTCATGGCATGAATCTGAGAGTTCTTTTTACCCCGCCAAAAGCGCACGCATGGGCGGGGTGTTTTTTTATATGAATTCATTTTTTTATCTTATATCTTAGCATGTTACGGGTTTTTTATGTGCATGGCATGGCTTATGCTATATAAAAACTTGAGAATTTAGAGAGTAAGGAGATTATTTATAGGAGGTTTATAAGATGAAGACGCTCTTTCGATATGTTTTTCTCGGCCTTGCCGTCATTTTTTTTTCATTGGCGCGAAGTGCTACGGCATCTCCCCTTTCCCGCAGAGAGGGGCTTATGGAGAGCCCGGGTGTTGAAGCGGTGTATTCTGTAGATAGAACTCATACTTTTGTCATAGGCACTCTTCGGCGTGTAGAGCTGAGCAAGGCCTTCAGGGTTGTGGGTACTTACTATGGAGGTCCCTCACATACTCTACGCGCTGTTATGATAGAGCATGATGGCGATGAGCCCATGATATACAAGAGCAAGGCTCCCGCCTCGCTGGCGGCGTTGCGTAGCGGCAGTGTAGATCTCACTCGTGCGCCCCTGTCTTCCGGTAAGAGTGGATACTCCTCGATTGATATCTTCGAGATGGCAACTCTTTCCTGCCGGGACGGCGGCGGAGATATAGTGTATATAATACCCAAAAAATATGGGAGATTCAAGCGTCTGACAGAGGTAGGGGCAGTGGAGGCCTTTCAGTATATACTAATGAAGGGGCCTGCGAGTGTGTGGCTGGCGGCCTGTAATGGCAAGGGGTCTGCGAGGTTTCAGGTCCTTAAAAATTACACCTTTGCCGGAGATGGCCCTGAGACGGTGGAGTTTAGACCCGGACTTGTTCTTGATGATGTTAATTATGTAAAGGACGAGGGCGTCGAGGCCCTGCGGCTCGCAGAGCTTCAGAGGAGATGGCCTTCCGTTCCTGCTTCCCTTGAGGGGACGGCGCGCGAGATGGCGGCCATTAAGAGGGGCTTTGTGAAAAATATTTCCGGCAAGAGGTACTATGGTTCATACAGGAGTGAGGCCAAAGGCGGATGCGGTGACGTGAAATTAAGGCGTCTTGATTCAGGCGAGGCCTCGAAGCTCACTGTGGTCTATGAGTACAGGGTATGCGCAGACCGGGTCTCTCTTATCAGTCTCAGTAAGACGGAAGAAAGTATCGCCAATAGTCTTGCCGTATATTATAGCCGCGGAGGCATTAAGATGGCAGATAGTGATTGAGGGGCCGGGGAGGTTTCCCTCCATCGGGGCCGCGTCTTCAGACGCGGCCCCTTCTTTTTATCTCTCTTACGTTAATGTGTTGCCATTTCATGATGCGGCGGTATAATAAGGTTAAAGAGGATAATATTTTTTTTGTGAGATAATAAGGAGGTTATGTAAGATGATATTAAAGCAGGGTGTAATCGTCATTGTGGCTATTTTATTAACCTTTGCAGGCATCTCATATGCCGCCGATACGCACAAGGGCGCCGTGGCCTCCAACGCCATGACCATGGGACATGGCGCAATGGCGGCGGGGCATGGTCTCCGTTCCGCCGGGCACTACCGTCCAAGTCATCATAACTGGAAGGATACTTTGAGCAAGGCGCAGAACGAGAAGATGGAGGCCATGCACCTCAGCATCAAGCGCGACCTTGCCCCCTTGAGGGCGGAGCTGGAGTTCAAGAAAGCTCAATTGAAAAATCTGGTCACGACCAAGGCTCCTGCAATGTCTGCCATAAAGGCCAAGATTAATGAAATAAGCGCTGTAACTGAAAAGATACTCACGAAGAGATACTCCCATATAGTAGAGATGAGAAAGGTGCTGACCCCGGCTCAGCGTCAGTCCTTTGACCTTGACTTTCTCTCTGGAATTGAGCACTGGCAGGGCCATCACAAGGGGCATTAATTCCGTCACTATGCGAGCCATTGAGGGTGTTTGCATAAAAGCCTTGATTTATATATGTAAATTGTAATAATGTATCTGTTAGCGGTAAAACTGTGTCTTCTGATGCCGCGTTTTGTCAGCGCCTGATTTTTTACGCAGGGGCTGGTAAAAGACCTTCTTTACTCACATAACACGAAGAGTCTTTATTGTGACCCGCCATACGCTGATCCTTACGATTGCCGTTATCACTTGCTTTATAGCGCTTATTGTCGTCTTTGCCTTAATGAGACGCATTTTGCGCAGACAGCGATTTATCCGCCTTGACATGAGCAGGAGTATCTATAACCCTATTGTTTCCGCTATGGTGCAGTATCCGGGAGAGGTCTCTACAGAGAGGCTCCTCTCTGGGCCTGGCTCCCTTGACTGGATTGCCATAGAGGACGCCCTTATCGAGCAGATTGATATTGCGGGACCTGGGCTTTATCCCCGCATCTACGGGTTTTTTGAGGAGCTTGGCTATGTGGATTATTATCTGAGGTCTCTTAAGAGCGCGAAGATGTGGAAGAGGGCGCGCGCCGCCGAGAGGCTTGGGATAATAAGGTGTTCGAGGTCCGTAGATGAACTGATAGACGCTACTAAGGACAAGGCAAGGGATGTGCGTAATATGGCCGTTTATGCGCTTGGGCTTATAGGGGATGAGAGGGGGCTTCCCGCCATTATGGAGAGCCTGAAGACGGGCATTGATTCTCTTGAAGATATCTCCTTGAGGATAGTGAAGTCGGCGATTTTTTCCTTTGGCAGGCGTGGTGTAAAGGTGCTGCGGCGGGGGCTGAACGACAGCAGATGGCGGGTAAGGGCCGTTGTAGTGGATATCATGGGAGACCTTGAGGGGCCCGCTGTCGTAGAGGACCTCGTTATATCCCTTCTTGACGGCGAGCCCGATGTGAGGGCCAAGGCGGCCAAGGGGCTCGGCAAAAAAAAGGCTCTCTGTGCCGTTAACCAGCTTATGATGCTCACTGAAGACCCGTCCTGGGTAGTGAGACTACACAGTACCCGCGCCCTTGGGCTTATATCCGATCCCAAATCCATTAACAGAATAAAGCTCCGCCTCTTTGAGGAGAATTGGCAGGTGCGCCGCGCCGCCGCCGAGGCCCTGGGCCGTATGAAAAACGAGGCAATGGAGCCCCTTCGAGACATACTCCTGAACCATGAAGACGCCTATGCCAAGGAAATGGTTGTGGAAGAGATACAGCGTACGGGGCTGGTTCGGGCCTTTGTCGACGGCCTTGAGGATGAGAGTGAGGTCATTCGTAAGAAGGCCGAGGACACGCTCTATGCCATCGGCCTTAACGGCGCCTTCGCGCCCCTTATAAACGCTCTTGAGAGAGATTCGCCGGAGGTGAGGCGTATCATCATCGGGATACTTGGACGTTTCAAGGCAGAGAGGGCTCTGGCCGCGATAAAGGCTACTGCAGATAGTGATAGCGACGCAGAGGTAAGAAGGGCCGCGAGGGCGGTCTTTGGATATCCGTAATAACGGCCGCGAGCTGGTCTTTTTTCGTACGAAGAGGTGTCCGTGGGATATGTAGCGCAGATAATAAGCTGGTTTAATTATGTCGTACTCGCCTATTACGGCGTGGCCAATCTGATATACGTCTTTCTCCTTGTTGTGGCTACCTTTGTTGTGGTGCGCCACATGAGGCGGCTTAGATACGGCAGGTATCAGGAAGATATGCGGCAATCACTCGCCCTTCCCGTTGCCATGGTCATAGCTACTTACAACGAAGAGGGTAATGTCGTTGACACTGTCAAGGCCCTGCTTCGTATCGATTACCCCGATTACGAGGTTATTGTAGTCGACGATGGTTCTGATGACGCCACCCTTGAAAAGCTGAAGACCGCCTTTGAGCTTGAGAGAATAGACCTTGTGTACAGGGCCATTATTGATACAAGCGAGGTCAGGGGCTTTTATATTAACCCCGCCATACCCAATCTTACCATAGTAGCCAAGGCCCACGGCGGCAAGGCGGACTCGCTGAACGTAGGGGTGAACGTCTCAAGGTCACCTTATATCTGTTCCGTTGACGCAGACTCCATACTGGAAGAAAAGGCTATACAGAGGCTCATGCGCTCGGTCATCGAGGATCCCGATACAGTCATGGCCACAGGCGGCATAGTGAAAATCCTTAACGGCTGTGTTGTGAGAGGGGGGAGAATCGAGGAGCTGAGACTGCCCAAGGATAGCCTCTCAAGGTTTCAGATAGTCGAGTATGTAAGGAGCTTTTTATTCGGCAGGGCAGGATGGAGCGCCGTAAACGCTCTTCTTATAATTTCCGGTACCTTTTCCGTTATCAACAAGAGGGTTCTATCTGCTGTCGGCGGTTATACTGCGAGGACCGTTACAGAGGATATGGACCTCATCCTTACACTGCACAGATATTTTATCGAAAAGGGCAAGAGGTATAAGATACTTTTTGTCCCTGATCCTGTATGCTGGACAGAGGCGCCGCAGACCTTCAAGATGCTTGCGAGGCAGAGACGACGCTGGCACATGGGGCTGATGCAGTCGATCCTCTGCCACAAGAAGATGCTCTTTAACCCGAAGTATTCTACGGTAGGGCTCTTCGCCATGCCCTATCAGCTCTTTATCGAGCTTATCGGCCCCCTCGTGGAGGTAGCCGGGTACGTGGTGGTAACCTTAAGCTTTATTCTCGGCATCATAGACAGTCGCTTTTTTCTCCTCTTTATAACCATGGCCATACTCGTAGGAGTACTTCTCTCCACAGGGGCCATACTTCTTGAGGAGATGACATATATGAGGTATCCGAGAAAACGCGATTTTCTCATATTGCTCCTCTACGGGGTTCTGGAAAATTTCGGATACAGGCAGGTTAATAGCTTTTGGCGTACTCAGGCAGTGATAAAGAAACTTTTCGGCAGTAAAAAATGGGAGAAGGTTGATAAGAATGGCTTTGAATGGAAAAAGGGCTGAGCCTTCTTTCGGCGTTACGAGAGTAAAGAGATTAGCGCTATTTCTGCTTGCCGTCTTTCTCCTCTCTTTAGCCTCAGCGCCGCTCTCTCCGGCCGAGGCCTCAAGGGCTGAGAGGCGCCATGCCAATGGCGCGATTCTTGCAAATAAAACCGCTGGCCTCAAGGCCCTGCAGGCCCGCGTGGAATCCCTCGGAAAGGATGGTCGTTATCTGGAGGCGGCCTCTTTCCTCAAGGATGCCCTTGCAGGCATGAGAAGGGGGCGGGAGAGGGTAAAACTTGAGATTATGAGGGCCCGTTTTCTGGCATTGGGCAAGGATTATGACGGGGCCGTCAGTGTTTACGGGACGGTCCTACGCGACCATCCCGCGAGGATTGACGCCCGAAAGGGCATGGCCGCTGTCCTGGGCTGGGAGGGGCGTTATGACGAGGCCGTCTCCGAATACGGCAAGGTACTTAAAGAGCGGCCTGATGACGTTGAAGCCATGCTCGGTCTTGCGCGGGTCCTGGGCTGGAAGGGGGCGTACAGGGCCTCCATATCCGAGTACAGGGAGGTCCTCCGTAAAGACGCCTCGAATAAAGAGGCGAGGCTCGGTCTTGGCCGAACCCTCTGGTGGAGCGGAGACAGGAGCGGAGCCGACAAAGAGCTTGGAGAGGTCCTTGACGCAGAGCCCGGTAACAGCGAGGCCATCTCGTTAAGGAAAAAGATAAGGCTCGCGAGGGGCCCGGCATTGAGCCTGGACTTTATTGTCTCCGAGGACTCTGACAGCAATCACCTTGAGATATACAGGGCAGGGATGTATTATTCCCCCGTCTCTACCCTGAAATTAAATCTTGTCTTTTCCGAGTTCGAGGCATCGCGGTTTTTTGATAGGTCGAGGGCAAAATCCCTGGGACTCCGCACCGCATACAGCCCCTTGAAGAAGACGACTATCTATTCGAGGCTTGCCTGGCTGAGCCTTGATACGCCTGATAATCCCACATCGGAGATGACAGGAGGTATCTCTGTAAGGCAACTACTGTCGGGGTCCTTCAGGGCAGGGTCGGGATACAGCCACTACGCGCTCCTTGATACGGCACAGCTTATACGCAATAATATAAGGGTTGACGAGTTCAGCGCTTACGTCTCGGGACATGTAATTTATCTCGACGTTACCAGCGGCATTAAATACGGTGATTATTCCGACGGCAACAGACGTAAGGACTTTTTTATCGACATATCGAGAAATCTTGAATATTATGGCATATTGTTCACAGGCGGGTATCGGCTGGACTACAGGGATTTTGCCCATGACCTTAACAGCGGGTACTTCGACCCCGCGGATTTTTTCGGTCATACTTTTTATGGCCGCGCCCGCGGCACTCTCTACGGCGGGCGCATCGAGTTTGACGCCTTTGCCGGAGGCGGTGTGCAGTCCTTTAACACGACGAGCGAGTCCACTACGAAGCTCTACTTAGAGGTAAAGGGACATATCACGAAGTATCTTACCATAAGGGGTAAGGCGAAGTACGCGAGAAGCGCCCTTGCCAGCGCCGCCGGTTTCAAGTACGAGGAGTACAGGGCAGGGCTGGACTACCACTTTTAGGTGATATAATGCGCACAGAGAGCAAGGTCAGGATACTTATTATTGTTTTCATCGGTCTCTTCGCCTTTGGGATTTACAGCGCCTTCAGGCCCGAGAGCTATCCGCTGAAATTTATAAGGGGTGATGTGAGGCCTGTAGCCGATAATGTCATCATCGGTCCCTATCCTGAGAAGAAAGAACTGGCAAGGCTTAAGAATAATATGGGTGTAGATGTGCTGGTGAGCCTCATGGACCCGGCATCAATTGTAGAGGGCGGTTTTGTTGAAAAAGAAAAAAAGTTAGCGTCGAAGTACGGCATGGAGTTCATGAACTTCCCCATGGATTTTTTACATCTTTCCGATAAGTCGAATAAGGACCGGGCCATAGAGCTTACGCAGTACATATTAAAGACAAAAGATAAAATTTTTTATGTGCATTGCTACCTTGGCCGTCACAGGGTAAAGGTCTTCGCGGATATCTTCACTCAAAAGATACATTCACTCAAGGGCGACGTATCTGCCCCCTGAGGCGAGTTTGCCCCTATCGGCCCCCGGTACTTTCTCCAGTGTAAGCCCTATTACATTGTTCTGCTTTCTTAAGCAGTATGATATATTCAATGGCAGGTATAGATGTACTATCTTCGGGACATGAATAGTTCTATTCAGAGAGTCTATTTAAGAGCATGTAAGGAGAGAGTGTTTTGAAGGTTTTTTCCTTTATAGGCGTTGTTACGATATCCACTCTGAGAGAGATGGGAAAGATGGTGCTTTTCTTTGTGCAGTTCTTCGGCACTGTCTTCCGCAGGCCTTTACGTCTCAGGCGCGTAGTGCAGGAGATGCACTTTATCGGCGTTAAGTCTCTCTTTGTTATTATCCTCGTAGGCGCCTTTTCCGGCATGGTTCTGGCCCTGCAGGGGTATTACGCCCTTCGACACTTCGGTTCCGAGTCCCTCCTCGGCTCCGCCGTATCCCTGGGGCTTGTGCGTGAGCTCGGCCCTGTTCTGGGCGCGCTCATGGTGGGGGCCCGGGCAGGATCGGCCATGACGGCGGAGATAGGCATAATGAAGATAAGCGAGCAGATACTCGCCCTTGACGTTATGACTATTGACCCATTGAAGTTTCTCGTTACGCCCAAGATTCTCGGCGCCATAATAGTTCTTCCCCTTCTGATTAGTATCTTCGATGTCGTGGGTATCTTCAGCGGCTATGCCGTTGCCGTTGGTCTTCTCGGCATAAGTCACGGCAGTTATATGGACTCGGCTACATCTGCCCTTGTGCTACAGGATATAACAGGCGGGCTCATCAAGGCTTTTGTCTTCGGCTTTATACTTTCATGGGTCTGTTGCTACAAAGGCTACAACTGCGAGCACGGGGCCAAGGGCGTCAGCAACGCCACGACAGAGGCCGTGGTAATGGCGTCTGTGCTTATCTTTGTGGTAGATTATTTTCTTACCTCCCTCCTTCTGTGATGGGGGACGGAGTAAGCGGAGAGTATAATGATAGAGGTTATAGATCTTAAAAAATCCTTTAACGGCCAGCAGGTCCTGCGCGGTGTGAACCTCACGATAAAGAAAGGTGAGCTCACCACGATTATAGGCCGTAGCGGCGGCGGCAAGAGCGTGCTTTTAAAGCACCTTATCGGCGTCATAAGGCCTGATAGCGGAAATATCATCGTCGATGGCGAGGATATAACCAAGCTCGGAAAAAGGGACCTCAAGCGGGTGAAGAGAAAGTTCGGCATGGTCTTTCAGTTCGCCGCGCTCTTTGACTCCATGACTGTCCTCGACAACATCGCCTTTCAGATGAGAGAGTTGTCCTCTATGAAGGAGGATGAGATACTCAAGCAGGCCAGAGAGATGCTGAAGATGATAGGAATGGCCGGCATGGAAGACAAATATCCCGACGAGATAAGCGGCGGCATGGCAAAGAGGGTCGGGCTTGCAAGGGCCCTTGTGATGCGTCCCGAGTACATGTTTTTTGACGAGCCCACCACGGGGCTTGACCCCATTGTAGAGAACAACATACATCAGTTGATGACTACCTGCACCGCAGATGTGGAGTGCACGGACATAGTCATAAGCCACAACATCGGAGAGGTAATGAAAATTTCCGATAAGGTTGCCATGCTCCACGAAGGCGAGATTATAGAAAGCGGCACCCCTGATGAGATTGCCGAGTCTGATAATCCCGTTGTGCGCCAGTTTCTTGCGGGGAGCCCCGATGGTCCCATACAGATTTATTAGATTTTTAATGCGTTCTATCTTATGATGGAGCTGATATTCGATTTAAGAGCAGGGGGAGTAATGAAACAGCATACCATAGAGGTTGTAGTCGGGGTTTTCGTTGTTGTAGGCATTGCCGCCATGGCTTATATCGCTGTGAGTTTCGGGAACGTGGGGTTTCTTAATCAGGGTACTTACAGCCTGAACGCGGAGTTTGATTCCACATCGGGGCTCAGGTCCGGCGCGAGGGTGGAGATAGCCGGTGTTGACATAGGCTCTGTGGGCAGTATAAGTCTTAAGGACTATCTCTCCAACGTAGAGTTGAAGATACACCGTGGGGTGAAGATACCGGCGGATTCCATAGCCGCTGTAAGGACAAACGGTCTAATAGGCGAGAAGCTCATAAAGATAGTGCCGGGAGGAGCGGAGGAGGCGCTGGAAAACGGCGATACTATTGATGATACAGAGTCCTCGGTAAGCCTTGAGGAACTTATCAGCAAATATATATTCAGTGCTAAATAAGGGGCCGTGGGGGCTGAAAAAAAGGGAGGTAGGTTATGCATTTTCCAAGGATGTGCAATAAATTGTGGGTTGGCCCTGTCTTTGTATTGGCCCTTTCGCTTACTGCGTCTATCACAGCCTTTGGCGCTGACGCCAGTGGTGCGGCAGGTTCGGGGACGGTATATATTACCAACGGCGGCATTGGAGAGGGTTATGTACCCAAGCCTCATAAGCAGAGGACTTATCCCAAGTTTTCAGACTCCTATGGGGATGAAGAAAAACCCGCCCCTGTTGTAACTGTTGTGCCGGGAGAAGGCTCTACCGTTATAAACACTACGGGCGGAGGGATTGGCGAAGGCTATGTGCCTCATAAGCATAAGCCGAGGACCTATCCCAAGTTTTCAGACTCTTATGAAAAAAAGGAGAAGTCTCGTCAATCTTCTGTAGTCTTAACAACGAGCGGAGGAAAGCAGGTCAAGGCCGTCCCCGGAACTATTGCCCCGGGATGGCAACCCTCTTCCAACGACCACTCGCTCGATTTTCTCAAGGGATTTTTTCACAAGATTTTACCGCCGAGTAAAGAAGGCGTGGCCGCCAAACGTGCCGCCGAGGAGTCTGGCGTCAGCGCGGTAAAGAAGCCCGCTCCTGCCCCGGTGAAGGCCGCTACGGATACAGGCGAGCCTGCCAAGGGTGCCGTACTCAACGGCGGTATTGCCCCGGGATGGCAACCATCGGGCAACCATGCGTTGAAGAATTTTTATCACAAGATTATTCCATGGGGTCATAAAGGAGAGACAAGCGCGGCTCCGGGCGAGGTAAAGACGAATACCGCAACACCTCACCCTACCGGGGCAGGTCATACCGCCGTAAGTCCCACTGCGGGAGCTAAGGGAAGAGCCGCCTCACCTGCCGCTCCAGCCATATCGGGAGGCATGGCCGTTAGCGCGCCTGAAAAACCCATCTCCGAGAGAAGGGCTCGCAGGTCTTTTCAGACGCCTGCGAAAGGCACATCCACCGGCGTTCCGGAAACAAAGACCGCCGAGGCCGCGTCCGGTGCCATGGAAGACGATCAATACCTTAATTCCGATGACGAGTTCGCTGATATCCATGATGGCGAGGACCAGGCAGTGGCAGACCCTATCGAGGGTTTCAACAGGGTCATGTTTAAATTTAACGATAAGCTCTACTTCTGGTTCTTCCGTCCCGTAGCCCTTGGATACAGCCGTGTCGTTCCAGAGCCGGGGCGTGTGGCGGTGAGAAGATTTTTCGACAACGTATTCATGCCCGTGCGTTTCGCCAATAATCTCTTTCAGTTGAAGTTAAAAAACGCCGGTATAGAGCTCGAGCGTTTTGCCATAAACACCACTATCGGCGTAGCCGGTTTCATGGATCCCGCAAAGAAATACTGGAACCTTGAGATGCATGAGGAGGACTTCGGGCAGACGCTCGGCTTCTACGGCGTTGGACCGGGAGTATATATAAATCTGCCCGTATACGGTCCCTCCAACGTAAGGGATACCATAGGCATGGTGGCGGATATTTTCCTCAGTCCCATGGCCTATATCCTGCCCAACGACCGTGGAATAGTAGTCGGGATAAGCGCTTTTGACAAATTAAACAGAGTATCTCTTGATATAGGTCTCTATGAGGATATCAAGCGTGATGCCCTTGACCCGTACATATTCATAAGGAACGCCTATCAGCAGCATCGTGAGAGCCTTATAAAAGAGTAGGTCCGGTTCTCGTGAGCAGGGGAGGTGATTGCCATGAAAAAACTCCGTTCTGCAATTACAGCGTTTATCCTTGTCCTCGTCCTTGCGGGCATATCCCGCGCAGGCGCCACGGAGCTGAGATCACGTGTAAAGTCTGCCATAGACAGCGCCCTTGTCATACTGAACGACCCGGCCTTGACGGGTAAGGCCCATGTTGTCGAGCGCAGGGCAAAGGTCCGCGCCTTGCTTGATGATGCCATAGACTTCGAGGAGATGACGAAACGCTCTCTCGGCATACATTGGAAAAAGAGGACAGAGAAGGAGAAAACAGAGTTTGTAGCCCTCTTCAGCGCCCTCCTTGAGAATGCCTACATAGACAGGATAGAGGCTAATTATGACGCAAAGGTCTTGTACAGCGGTGAAAAGATTAACAAGAAGGGTACAAGGGGTATTGTAAAGACAATAGTAGTGACACGCAAGGGTACAGATGTACCCATAGATTACAGGATGATAAAGAAAGAGCAGGGCTGGGTGGCCTACGATATAGTCATCGAGGGCGTAAGCCTTGTGAGCAACTACCGTACGCAGTTTAATCAGATAATACACAAGTCTTCCTACGACAACCTTGTGAAGGGTCTTCGAAAGAAGATGGAAAGCAGAAAGCCCCTTATTTTGAAACACCCTCTCAAGTAGGGCCAGTGCAGGCGGGCATTAAGGAAAGACTGGAGATAAAAAGGGGTTTTGGAGTAAAGATCCGGTGACTCAGAGGAGGTTTCTCTTCGGAGTCTGATTCCTGGCTCTAATGGCGGACACATTTTTTAAAACAATATTCCCTGCGCAAGGCGCGCTACCCGGCCTTTTTTGTTGAGTTTTTTTC
Organism: uncultured Thermodesulfobacteriota bacterium; assembly: GCA_964474975.1. GTDB lineage: Bacteria > Desulfobacterota > GWC2-55-46 > GWC2-55-46 > JADFVP01 > JAJRZX01. The sequence goes on along the minus strand of CAYYUX010000008.1, from coordinate 29,183 downwards.
TGCCTTAAAGCTAAAAAAAGGCCCCTTCAATAAAGGGACCCTTTTGATTTTGTTTATATGAAGACGCCTTAAGGCTCCGCCTCCTGCGTACTACAGGCAGGTGGCTTTTTTTTGTCTCTTAATATCAAGCCCCGAATCTTCGGCCTCGCTGAGTTCTCCCTTTATGAAGGCTTCCATCATAGCGTATGCCTCGTCATCGTTAAACTGCAGGGGCGGGTGTTTCATCAGATATGCGGCAGGTGCGGTGAGGACGCCTCCGATGCCGCGGTCAAGGGCAAGCTTACAGCAACGCAGGGCGTCTATGGCAACGCCGGCGGAGTTTGGCGAGTCCTCCACAGAGAGGCGCAGTTCAAGGTTCATGGGGACGTTTCCAAAGAGCCGCCCTTCCATTCTTATAAAGCATATCTTGTTGTCATTCTGCCACGGGACATAATCGCTTGGCCCCACATGTATATTGTCATCATCAAGGCGCTCACCGGCAACGGATTGGACGGCCTCTGTCTTTGATATTTTTTTTGATTGCAGGCGGGGTCTGTGTAGCATATTGAGAAAATCCGTATTACCGCCCGTGTTGAGCTGATAGGTCCTGTCAAGGGAGACGCCGCGATTTTTGAAGAGGTTGGTAAGTGTGCGGTGCGTAATGGTTGCGCCGAGCTGTGCCTTTATATCGTCGCCTATGATGGGCAGACCCTTGTCTTCGAAGCGCTTTGACCACGCGAGGTCGCTTGCTATGAAAACAGGCATGTTGTTTACAAATGCGAGCCCTGCCTTCAGGGCGCATTCGGCGTAAAAGCGCGTGGCTTCCTCGGAGCCCACGGGCAGGTAGTTAAGGAGTATCTCGGCACCGGAGCCCACAAGAGCAGAGACGATATCATCTTCGGTGGGTTCGGCCTCTTCGGAAGGCAGAAAACGGCGTTCTTCCCTGTATTCTTCCATGTGCGCGGGGTAGCCGTCGAGGATGCGGCCCATCTGTACCTTAACGCCTGATGGAGGGATATCCGCCTTGAAGGCAATGGTGCAGTTCGGGTCTGCGAAGATAGCCTCGGAGACGTCTTTGCCCACCTTTCGTCTGTCAATATCAATGGCGCAGACAACATCTATCTTTTCGGGGGTGTATCCGCCTATATCCCAGTGCATGAGACCAACGGCTTCATCAGGGGTCTTGTCCCTGTAATAATACAATCCCTGAACAAGGGAGCTGGCGCAGTTGCCTACTCCAACTATGGCTATCTTTATCCTGGACACAGGGCATAACCCTCCTTGAGTATCGTTACTCGGATCGAGTCAAGTTTCAAGAGATACGGTTTGTAAAAAAAATAGGCATCAGTAAAGGTACGCATAGGCCTTGTGCAGGCGCATGAGATATTATCATAACATGAAAAAAATAATATTTATTTATCTTATGGCCAATACTGTTAAGAGTCAAGCAAAAAACCAGCTCTCCAATGAGTATTAAATTAAGCCTTCTTCCAGCTCCCTGCGCTTTCAGAAAAGGCCGGTACAGCTTCTTCACGGGGGCGATGCCGCGGCAGGGGAAAAGACCATTCTCAGAGTAAATATATAGGGTTTTTGCTTGCAATAGAGCAAAACATGGGTACAATTATCTGGTAAAGCTTTAATGTTTCTTCATGCAGGTAATCATTCCTTTAGGGGGAAAGAATCTTGAGTGGTAAGAAAATTTCCACCCTTTTATCGGGTCATCGAAGAGGCCTCCGTGTAGCGCCTTTTCGGGAGTCAAAGTGTACATCCCCGGGTCCATCTGTCTTAACCCTTGAGGAGGCCCTTTTGCAGGGCGTCCGCGCCCTTGGTCAGCGGAAGGACCCAGCCGGTTTTTGGGCCTTTGACCTTGAGGCCGATGTGACCATACCGGCCGAGTATCTTATCCTTCAGCGTTTTCTTGAGAGAGATATCGATTCGGGCCTGCGGGAGCGTATTGTTTCCTACATAAGGAATGCTCAGCTTGCTGATGGCGGCTGGGCCCTTTATCATGGCGGGGTCTCTGATATCAGCGCCACGGTGAAGGCATATTTTGCCCTTAAATTATCAGGAGAATCCACAGACGCTCCGCACATGGTGCGTGCCAGACAGCTCATCCTGAGCCTTGGGGGCGCTGTAAAAGTTAATGTCTTTACGCGCATCATGCTCGCGTTATACGGACAACTGCCATGGCGCACAGTGCCGGCCATACCGGTTCAGATTATGCTCCTGCCGCGGTGGTTTTTCTTTCATATTGATAAGGTCTCCTACTGGTCCCGCACTGTCATCGTCACCTTGCTTATCTTTTGCTCGAGGCGCACGGTCTGTCATCTGCGGCCCGAAGAGGGCCTGCCAGAGCTTTTTGTATCGCCTCCAGAGGGGATACGCCATATTGACGGGTACGTCTCAGGGCGGTTTCGAAAGAACCTCCTTATTTTTTTCGATCGTTTTATAAAAAAGGCAGATCCAATCATATCCCGCTTATGGAGGGAGAAGGCAGAGAGGCTTGCCGAGTCTTTTATCCTGGAAAGGATGCGGGGCGAGGGCGGCATAGGGGCAATATTCCCGCCCATGGTCAACTGCCTGATAGCCCTCAAGGTGCTTGGATACAGTCATAATCACCCCGATATGGTCCACGGCATAGAGGCCCTTGACGAACTGCTCCTTGACAAGGGGGATGAGAGCTTTTGCCAGCCCTGTTTCTCTCCCGTATGGGATACCTGTCTCGCCCTCTCGGCCATGGAAGAGGCGCGCGCCGGTCTTGTGGCTCAGGATAGGAAGGGTGTTGTTAAATGGCTCTTTGAGAAGCAGATAATGGAGCCCGGAGATTGGTCTTCCAATGCCCCTGAGCTTGAGCCCGGCGGCTGGGCGTTCCAGTTTGAGAACGCCTTTTATCCCGATACCGATGATACGGCCATGGTGCTCATGTCTCTTCTTCGCGCCGGGGCCATGGAGGATAAGGACAATATGGCATCTATCGCAAAGGCTGTGAACTGGATATTCGGCATGCAGAGTTCTGACGGCGGCTGGGGGGCCTTTGATATTGATAATAATTACACATATCTCAACGATATACCCTTTGCTGACCACGGCGCTCTCCTTGACCCGAGCACCTCTGATGTTACTGGGCGATGCGTGGAAGTCTTGTCCATGCTCGGTTACCGCAGGGATTTTCCTCTTGTAGCGCGGGCAATAGATTTTCTGCGTTCCGAGCAGGAAGAGTGCGGCGCATGGTTCGGACGCTGGGGAGTAAACTACATATACGGCACATGGTCCGTGCTTTCGGCGCTAAAGCAGGCGGGCGAGGACATGGGCCGGCCATACATACAGAAGGCCGCAGAGTGGCTGCGCTCCATGCAGAACGAAGACGGAGGCTGGGGAGAGACGTGCCGCAGTTATAACGACCCTTCTCTTGCCGGCATGGGCGAGTCCACGCCCTCGCAGACGGCCTGGGCCATTATGGGACTTATGGCCGTTGCCGGAGCCGACGACGAGGCCGTAATCCGAGGCGTTGATTATCTTACGAGGACGCAGAGGGCAGACGGCAACTGGGATGAGAAGTTTTATACCGGCACGGGTTTCCCCAAGGTATTTTATCTCAAATATCATGGCTACAGGCTATATTTCCCAGTCTGGGCCCTCGGGGTTTACAGGTCCCTGAAAGAGGGTGTCTCTACGCGGCAGGACGAGGTGGCCTTAACGCATCCGCCCGAATGGTCCCTGCCCTTCCTTAAAAGACAGGGCCTGTGAGTATCGGTATTGTCTTTGCCATGAAGGCTGAGGCGCAGGCCATGCTTGGCCGGGGCCATTGGAAGGGGAAGAGGAGCATTAAGGGCGTGGCAGAGCCTTGCGTAAGCAGAATCAAGTGTCCCGATGGCCGAGAGCTAATCACAACACTCTGCGGAGTAGGTGCCGAGAGAGCCGCCGGGGGCTCAGGCCTTCTTCTGGAGGAGGGAGCAAATTTTATTATCGGCGCAGGTATCTCAGGCGGCCTCTGCCCTGAGCTGAAGGCCGGAGACCTTGTGCTGGCAAGCAAGGTAATAGATGAAAATGGCGCGGAGTACGAAGCCGCAGGAGAGGCCATTGGTTTAGCCTCGAAAATTCTTACAGCTAAATCCTTTAGCGTAAGGCAGGGACTTGTTATCACCACGAAAACACCCCTTCTAAATAGTTCTCTTAAAAAAAAATGCTACAAAAAGACAGGCGCCCTTGCCGTTGATATGGAGAGCCTGGGTATGGCCTCGGCGGCTTCAAAAAAGGGTAGGCCCTTTTTTATAATGCGTGTTGTAAGCGATGACGCATCTGAGGCCGTCTCCGCAGAGTTATACGCCTGCCTTGATGAAAATTCCGGTGCGGTAAAGCCGGGACAGCTCCTTGGCAGTTGTCTCAAGCGACCATCCATGGTGAAAGAGATGATGAGGTTACGCCGTCCATACAACCTTGCCCTCTTGCGTCTGGGACAGAGCTGGCATGCCCTTGTTCGGGGAGGCTTCCTTTCTTTTCTCGCCTCCATGCCGGGCGGGTAAAGGGGCGGATACAGTAACATCCTTTACACTCTTGTATCCTGCGTGGTATGATTTGCGCTAAAAGATATCATTATCTAAAACAATACATAAAATCAATTTTTGAAAGGAGACTGACGTGCGCCATTACTTTCCGGCGGGCATTATCTTTGCCCTTGTGCTTTTTATCGCTTCTTTTGCCATGGCCGGAGCGTCCGGTGAGCCCTTTTACCGTTCCGGTAACTTCAGTGTCTTGGGGGACTCGTACAATTACGCTGATATCGGGCTTGGGACCTATTCCTTTCATAATAAAGATGACGGTGACGGCGCGGGCGAGGCCAATGTTGAGCTGAGGTTCGGAAAAAAATATTACTTCGTAGGCCCCCTTATCGGCGGCCTTGCCAATACGGACGGCGCCTTTTACGGCTATGCCGGTTTTTACGCTGATTTAGCATACCGTGGCCTCGTCATAACGCCCGTAGCGGCCATGGGCGGTTACCACAGGGGCTCGAGCAGAGAGCTCGGCGGAGTCTTTACCTTTCGTCTGGCCCTGAATTTTGACTATCAGATTACAGAGAGGATCCGCGCCGGTATTCGTTTCGGTCATCTCTCCAACGCGAATACTCATGACAAAAACCCCGGTGAGGATGAGGTGCAGGCTACCTTTGCATTTGGTTTTTAGGGGTGGGTTCGGTCTGTCGGGGTTATGGGGGCGCTGTTTGCGGATTAAGCGGTATTTAGCTTAGCCCCATAACGGTTTTTTGTCCTGCTTTTTTTCGTAAGTGTTGCGGGGCTATGAGTGCCACTTCAATGGATTGAAGTGCCAGCCCCTATTGGTTTTCTTTGTCTTACTTTCTTTTTCCTAAAAGAAAGTAAGGGAGGGTTTCTGTCTTATGTGGTTTCCGGCGGAGGGTCGGCGTGTACGGTGGAGGGTTTTTCAAGTTCCCTTGTATCCACACCCCGTAGCCTTACCAGAAGGGCCTTCAGCGGATGCTTGACCGTGTCCATGACAGCCGTTGGCTCGTAGCCGCAGTGTACCATGCAGTCGGCGCACTTTGCGTTCCTGTCATATCCGTAGCTATCCCAATCCGTATTTTCCATAAGCTCCTTGTAGGAGTCTGCGTAGCCCTCGTTAATGAGATAACAGGGCCTCTGCCAGCCGAATATATTTCGCGTGGGGTTGCCCCATGGCGAACACCGGTACTCTTCGTTGCCGGCGAGAAAATTCAGGAAAAGACTGCTGTGATTGAACTTCCATCCCCTCTTCGCCCCTTCTGCCAGTAACCTTCTGAAGATGAGAACGGCGTCTTCGCGTCCAAGAAAATCTTTTTGCTCTCTGGCGTTGCCGTAGTGAAAGGCCGGCGAGAGCGTCATGCCCTCTACGCCGAGGCCCGTAATAAAGTCAAAGAGGGCGATGGCCTCGTCGATGGACTCGTTTCCGTAGATAGTCGTGTTGGTGGTTACGCGGAAGCCTCGTTCTCTGGCGAGGCCTATGGCCTCTACGGCGCTCTCGAATACACCGTCGCAGGAGACGAGTTTGTCGTGGCGTTTTTTAAGGCCGTCGAGATGTATGCTGAAGGTCAGATAGGGGCTCGGCTCAAAGAGCTCCATCCTGCGTTTAAGGAGCAGGGCGTTGGTGCAGAGGTAGACGAACTTTTTGAGCCCTGTGAGACCTCGGACTATTTCCCCTATCTCCGGGTGGATAAGGGGCTCGCCTCCGGGTATGGATACAACGGGCGCGCCGCACTCAAGGGCCGCGCCGATACATTCCTCGACACTAAGCCTTTTCTTTAGTATCTCCGGCGGGTAATCAATCTTGCCGCATCCCGAGCAGGAGAGGTTGCACTGAAAGAGGGGCTCAAGCATTAGAACGAGGGGAAATTGTTTTTTACGCATAAGGCCCTGTTTAGCTATATAAGCCCCTATACGAACTTGTTGTATAAGTGGAACACCCATTAAATCTTTCCTCCAATCCCCCTGTAACGGCTAAATAGGAAGGCTGAACTTCACGTTCTCATCGGTTACTTCAATATCTTTTATCGTAATACCCTTTGTTATCTTGCCAAGGTACTCAATGACCTCTTTGACGAGTATCTCAGGGGCCGATGCCCCTGCCGTAATGGCCACGCATCGGACGTTTTCAAGCCATTTCTCGCATATGTCTTTAGCGGAATCCACAAGGTATGACGGCACGTTGTATCTTGCGCCGAGCTCGCGGAGTCGGTTCGAGTTGGAGCTGTTTTTTGCTCCCACGACGATAAGCAGATCAACATCTTTTATCACCGCCTTTACGGCATTCTGCCGGTTCTGCGTGGCATAGCAGATATTTTCTCTTCGCGGGCCGCGTATGCCCTTGAATCGAGAGCGTAACGCCGCTACGATATCGGCCATATCATCCATGCTGAGCGTAGTCTGCGTGACAAAGGAGACGTTCTCCGGGTCCTCTATCTCAAGGGCCTCCACGTCTTCAGGTGAGGAGACGATGTGCATGCCTCCCTCAATCTGTCCCATTGTGCCCACTACCTCGGGGTGTCCGGGATGGCCTATGAGTATCTGCTCATGGCCATCAGCGGCGTTTCTGCGGGCCTCTTTGTGAACCTTTGTCACAAGGGGACAGGTGGCGTCGATTACGCGGATATTGCGGGCCTCGCCTTCTTGCTTTACCTCTCTGGATACGCCGTGGGCGCTGAAGATGACCACTGCCCCGTCAGGAACCTCGCTGAGTTCGTCTACAAAGATGACGCCTTTTTTCTTAAGCCCGTCGACGACATAGCTGTTGTGAACTATCTCATGGCGCACGTATATGGGGGCGCCGTATTTTTCAATGGCAAGCTCTACGGTGCGTACTGCCCGTTCAACACCGGCGCAGAAACCTCTTGGTTTTGCAAGTAGCAGTTCCATCTCTTTTTATTATACCTCAATTAACAGTAATGGTGTCCGTGGAACCACTCAACTGCGTCACGTAGCGCCTCTACTGCGGGCCTCGGGCTGTATCCAAGCTCTGCCTTTGCCTTTGCGCTTGAGAAAAACATATATTTTTTCGCCATCCTTACTCCGTCTTTCGTAAGCATGGGGTTCTCGGCCTTTGTGAGCTTTGCCCATGCCTCGGCTATATGGGCAAGGGGCATGACGACGCCGTGGGGCAGCCGAACTCTCGGCGCAGGTCTTCCGGTTATGGAGGCAAGCTCGCGCAGAATTTCTGCGAGAGTAAGGTTCTCGCCGCCGAGGATGTAACGCTCTCCTATTATACCCTTTTCCATGGCGAGGATATGTCCCTCGGCCACGTCATCAACGTGTACGATATTAAGCCCCGTATCCACATAGGCGGGCATTTTCCCCGAGAGGGCGTTTACTATGACCCGGCCCGTTGGCGTGGGTTTTATGTCGCGCGGCCCTATGGGCGTAGAGGGGTTCACGATGACGGCCGGAAGGCCCTCTTTGGCTATGAGTCTCTGTACAGCCTCCTCGGCAAGAAATTTACTCCGCTTGTAGTGGCCTATCATATCGCAGAGCCGGGACGGCGTATTTTCGTCAGCCGGAGTTCTGTCTTTATTAAGTCCGATGGTAGCCACACTGCTCGTGTATACGATACTGCCCACTCCTGCTTCAATAGCCGCCTCCATGATATTGCGTGTGCCTGTCTCGTTAGCCTCGTACATGGCCGCGGGGTCAGGGACCCAGAGGCGGTAGTCGGCGGCAACATGAAAGAGGGCCTCGCACCCCTTCATGGCCCTTGTTAAAGAGGCCTTGTCCGTAAGGTTTCCTCTGACTGCCTCTACTTCAAGGCCGGATATGTTTGAGCTGTCGCTCTCCGCGCGGACAAGTATGCGTACTTCGCGCCCTCTTGCAAGGAGCGCCCTTACGAGGGCCGAGCCGACAAACCCCGTGGCGCCTGTAACAAGGGTTCTCATTATCTTAATGCTTCTCTAAAGGCCTTTTTCTTTCCGAGGTCTGTGCCGCGTCCCGAGGGCCCCTGCCCTGCTTTTTCTTTTTTGCCTTTAAGCCCCGTGAGAAGAGAGAGGCTTGTCCCTATGGTCTTAAGGGGCTCGCCGAGGGCATGGGATATGAGCCGCGCACAGCCGATGATACATCCCGCTTCGCAGGCCTTGTGGCGATTATTGGCCTTGATGTCATGAGTTGTAAAATCCTCAAGGGGTCTTGAAAACTCGCTGTTTTGACTGCAGAACCGCACCTCTCCGGAGCCGTTTACATATAGGAATTTACTCCCCCCGAGACACTTCCACGGACGTGAAAAATCGCCCATAAGGGCCTCTTCGGCGTTACGGCGGTAGAGGTTCATGCCGGCGAAGAGCTTATGCTTTTTTAGAAGGCGGACGTACCTCTGACCCTTTATGGCAATTTTGCCCCCCGGGCCGTGAAGCAGAGAAAAACCGAAATCAAAGGGCAGTTCCTTGAGTAGAGAGCGGAAATTTTCATAATCATCGCACGTCTCTTCCGTGAGTACGGACTGCACCTTGACCTTGAATCGCGCCCTTTCTGCGAGCATCTCAAGCTTTGGAAGGATGGATTTAAGTGATTTTTCCGAATTTTTTGTGGGGTATGCAGAATCAACGCTTATCTGCATCATATCAAGGCCCGCTGAGTTCAGCCCCGCTACGATATCAGGGGTAAGGAGAAAGCCGTTGGTTATGAGGATGACGATACTGCCGCCGCCTCGCAGTCCCTTAATATAAGAGACAAGGGGAATGAGCTCGCTGTGCAGAAGGGGCTCTCCGCCGAGGAGATCGTACACCATAACGCCAAGGGAATCGAGGCGGTCGACACGGGCCGTAAGCTCGGAGAGCGGCGGAGGCGGCGAGTCCTGCGTGTATTCATTGCAGTATCGGCAGGAGAGGTTGCAGTCCGTGGTGACGGCTATCTGCGCGTAAAGGGCCTTTGAGTCATATAGCCTCTTCAAGCCTCGCATGATGAAGGCGGCCCCGGGTTTATTGGATTTTGCAGGACTTGCTCTCATATATGGTTTTCCGGAAAATAGAAAAGTTCTCTAAACCTCTAAGGCCTTATTGGGTCTAGAGTTCTCTCCTTATGTGAGTGTAAAAGAGAAGATAAAAACATTTGTCTAAAGTTTAGCACACCCCCACCGGGTTCGCAACTCTGGCGCTACGGCTACGGGGTAGTGTTTTCAGGGGGGAAGGCCTCTCAGTAGCGCTCAAAGTTGGTGGCATTTCCAGAGGCCATCTTCCTCTGCGAGAGGTTCATGACCCATGAGGTTATGGCCGACATCGATGTAGGAAGCGGAAGGCGGTGAAGTATGGACGGCCAGGAGTAAAAATCCCGGTACATACTGCTGATGCCCTCAGCGAGTTCATCGGGGGTGAAGTTTTTTGGGTGTACCCTTGCCGAGATGCCGGGCCAGCGGTTGAGGTTGTCGGCGTCGATGATGCGGCCCTCGTCGAGGTATTTTTTGTATACAGGCGTGCCCTTGTAGGGGCAGAAGGAGTTGAAAAAGGCCACGTGAACCTTTTGTGCCTTGAGAAAGTCAAGGGTCCTTTGAAAGTCCTCCACATGGTCTGTGTCCCAGCCGAAGATGAGGTTGAAGCTGAAGCTGATGTCAAGGTCCCGCAGGGCCTTTATGACGTCTTTGAGGGTTCCGGCCTTTGAGGTCTTTTTGTGCATGCCGTCAAGGGTGTCCTGCTTGATGCTCTCAATGCCGAGGTTCACATGCAGTAGACCGCTTTTTTTAGCGAGGGCCATGAAGTCCCTCTCAAGGACGCGGTTGGCCGTCCAGAGGGCGCTCCATCGTAAGCTCAGGGGTATAAGGGCTTCCATGAGCTTCATGGTGCGCCCCCGGTTGCCGGAAAAGGTGCTGTCGGCGAAGAATATACGTTTGCTTCCCGTGGCCTTTATCTCGGCGATGACCTCTTCCACGGGACGCATGCGGTATCTGGAGCCGAGGTAGAAGCGTTCGGCGCAGAATTCGCATGAAAAGGGACAGCCTCTGCTTGTCTGAACGGCTACGGTATGAAAGCGCGTGAAAGAGCGCGGGTTGAGAAGGTCTCTACGGGGCAGAGGCAGGTTAATAAGGTTGTGAAATTCCTTTGCGTGGTAAGAACTCTTGAGTTTTCCTGCCGTAAGGTCCTTGAATATCTCCGGCAGTACTACCTCTCCTTCGCCGACGGCAACGGCGTCGCAATGGGCGGCGGCCTCTTCTCCGTAAAAAAAACAGTGCGGCCCGCCGAGTATTACGGTCACGCCCTTTTTCCTGAATCCGTCGGCTATCTCATAGGCGCGGAGCGAGTTTATAGTCCATACGGTGATGAGGACAAGGTCCGCGGGCCAGTCCATGTCAAGGTCCTGCGTCCTCTCATCAGTAAGCCTTATTTCACTCCCCCCGGGCATGAGCGCCGCGAGGTAGGCGAGGGTCAGGGGCATGAGGTTGAGCTTCTTTGTCTTGAAGAGCTCCCTGCTGTGCGCGGCGGCAAAATGAGTCGGCTGTATGATGTGTATCTTCATAATGTTTTTATCTGAGAGTGTTCTGGTAGAGGGCAGGTTTTTTTATGTGCGCTTTATTTAAAGTTAACACCTGCCCCCTCGGCTGTCAAGGCGGCGCCCCTTAAGATTAAGTAGCCTCTACTTTGATTAAGGGCGAGCATTGTTTTTATATATGAGAGCGAGTATCGCTCCCGAGAGTATCATAAGGACCTCCCTGCCCCTTCGTATAAAACTCATGGCAAGCCCTGTTTGCGGGCTGAGGCCCATGAGTACGGCTACGGCCGCCTTGCCTGTCTCTTGCGTGCCCATGCCCGCGGGCACGGGGATTACGGCGGCAACGATGATTGTCGCGCACTCGAAGAGCCCGGCCCCCGTAATGCTGAGCCCAAGGCCTCCTCTGCCGATTACATGGGAGATGGCCACCCATTCGAGGGACGCGGCAAACCACATGCCGATGTAGCAGGCATAGGCTGTCATGGCCCGCCCCGGGGCCCCTTTTATCTCTTTTGAGGCCGCTACGTCAATGTGGAGAAAACGGCGAAGGCCCCGTAGCTTTTTAGGCACGCGGAACCTTACGCGGTAATAGCCGCCAAGGAGCTGACGCCCTATCTGACTCCAGAGTACGATTAGCCATAAAAAGACGGTCATGGCCGCCATGAGCCCGGACATGATAAAAAAAGTCGCACGCCATGAGGGGCCACCGATACCATGTAAGGCGGCGCTCAGGAAGACAGAGGCGGCAAAGGGGCCTACGGCCGCGACGTGTAAAAACTTTGCCGCCGCAAGGGCCATGAAGGCGCTGTTCTTGCCCTCGGCACGGCCAAGGAGGATAAGTTTGTAAGGTTCTCCGCCTATACCGCCTGTTGGCATGGCGTAGTTTAGTACCTCGCCGATGTAGCGCGTCCGCGCGAGTCCGGCGAGGGTAGTACCCTGCCAGCCCGGGGCTCCGCGTCGTGTGCCGAGTATCCAGAGGGCAAAGGTGCCGAGGCTCTGCTGAAGCGCATAGGCCCCAACCACGAAGATAAAGCCCGGCCACCAGCCTCCGGAAAGTTCAGCCCAGACCTCAACGGGGCCGAGAGACCAGATGAGGTAGATGGCGAGGACCAATCCCCCTGCTATGAAAAGGGACTTCAGGCCGCGGCTTTTTTTCGGGCCTTTATCCTTAAGAGTATGACGAGAATCGAGTATATCCATGTACCTATAGTCACTATCCAGAGAAAGCCGCCGAGCCAATTCAGTATGGCAAGGGGAAAGAGGGCGTAGGAAAAATCCCGGCTTGTAAGGGCGTTGACCACTTTTTTAAGGGCCCCGGTATCCCTCATGCCTTTAGTGCTCACATAGGGCCTCAAGAGGGGGGATACGGCTATGACGCTTGCGAATATGCCCAGGACCGCGAGCACGGCCAGCGCGTTCCATGGGCCGGGTACGCCTCCTGCCTTCTGACCCATGGCAATGCCTGAGAAGATAGCGATATGCGCCGCGTTGTCTGCCGTCATGTCGTACCAGAAACCAAGGCGGCTTGATTTCAGGAGGAGCCGCGCGAGCTCGCCGTCAACGCCGTCTATTATGGAGTGTATCTGAAAGAGCGCGGCCCCGAGAAGCCCCCAGGCAGGTGCGTTGCCTCTGGAAAAGGCGAGCCCCGCGAGGATGCCCATTACGAGGGTAAAGGTCGTGACCATGTTGGGCGTTAGGCCGAGGCGCCAGATACGGGTGCTGATAAAGAGGCTTACCCGACGGTTGACGTGCCGTGCCATGAAGCCGTCGGCAGGCTTTACAAGTGAGGCATAGAGCTTTTTTTCCGCTTCTTCAACGTCATCAAGGGTATCAACGTCCTGCCAGTATCCACCCTTGACGTATAGGGCCTTGAGCTTTTTTTTCTTACAGAGCCAGCGCATCAGGGCGGATATATTTGGCGATTTTCCCGCCTTTTCAGCGGCCTCCCTGAGAAGCTCGGGGCAGAGTACGAAGATGCCCGTATCAATGGCCTCGTACTCTGTGAGGTCTTTGCCTATGGCGGATATAAACCCTTGCTCTACTTTTACAAGGGTGGCGTCATCAATGTCTCCGGTAAAGCCACTTTTTTTCTCTACCACAAGTCTTGGGACGCCGTCGCTCTCGAATTCCCTAAGGGCCTTTTCCAGCCGTCCGGGGCTGAAGATGTGGTCGGACATGAGGAGCGCGAAGGGCTCGTCAAGGCCTTGGACGCCGGCTAGAAGGCTCACTCCGTTCGGCTCGGTGTAATGGCGGTTTTCTATAAGGGTAAGGCCGCAACCCGCAGGCGTAAGCCCGGGCAGGCGGGCTCTCATGAGCGCGGCCTCGTGTCCGATTACGATGATAAAATGCACGATGCCCGCCTTTGCCGCCGAGTCCATTACGCGGGCTATGAGGGGCACCCCCGCAAGGGACATGAGGGGTTTGGGCAATGTCCCTCCGTTGAGACGTGTACCCATGCCCGCCGCCACTATCACGGCAGTAGAGACGTTTTTTTTATTCGGTGCGTCCATCTTGTCTTTCATGCAAAAGTCCGCTCTATTTAAAGAGATATCTTGTGTTTTAAGGCGCGGTGTTGCAATATGGTTCAAGCGCGGATACCGCTTGACCTCACCCTTGCAGGGGATTGTCTATTTAAGGTGTAACGCCGCGGAGAAGATAACATAGACCCTTAAAAAAGACAACCCGCAGAGGTTCTGTCAAGAAGGATTCTTCGTTAGATGGATCTTACCATATAGTTTTTGGGAGGGGAGGGATATATTGGAGGTAAATAAAGAGAAGGTCGGGCTTACGGGGAGGACGGTCTCATGGTGGGTGGCCTTTGTAAGCCGTTACGCCTGGCAGACCGTGCTCCTGACCCTCCTACTTACCGTCTTTTTAGGCAACTACACCATACATCATATAGGGATAAATACGGACGCCTCGAAGATGATATCGGAGAAGCTCCCGTGGCGGCAGAATTATCTATCCTACAAAGAAAAATTCCCCCAGTTTTTTGGTGAGATCGCCATAGTCGTCGAGGGAGATACGCCCGGGCTTGCCGATAATGCCGCCGATACTCTCACGGAACGCCTTAGAGGCGAGTCCGCGCTCTTCAAGAGCGTCTATGAGCCCGGCGGCAGTGACTTTTTCCGCAGGAACGGCCTGCTTTACCTGAGTACCGATAAGCTGGAGGACCTCTCCGATCATCTGGCCGAGGTACAGCCCTTTCTCGGGTCTCTCATGGCGGACCAGAGCCTCGGAGGCTTCTTTTCCATGCTTACGACGGCCATGGACGCCGTGGAAAAGGGCGATGTGGGCGAGGGGTTTGAGCTCGCGCCCGTGCTTAACGGCATCAGGGACGCCGGCAGTGCGGCCCTTGAGGGGCGTTTTTACCGTCTCTCATGGCAGGACCTCATGCTCGGGAAAAAAAGCGATCCCGGACGGCGCCGCCGCTTTATCGTGGTTCAGCCCCGGTTGAGTTTCTCCGAGTTATTTCAGGGCGAGTCCGCCATGGTGAAGATTAGGGCCCTTGTAAAGGAGCTCTCTCTTGACAGGGAGCATGGGGTGCGTGTGCGTCTCACAGGCTCCGTGGCCCTTGCCAACGAGGAGTTCAAGAGCGTAAGTCAGGGCGCCGGTTTCGCGAGCATAGCGGCCCTCATCGCCGTCTTGATAATCCTCTTCGTGGCGCTTCGAAGCATCCCTTTGCTTTTGTCCTCTTTTATCACGCTTATCTGCGGCATCATCTTTACCGCCGCCTTTGCCGCCTTTGCCGTTGGCAGTCTTAATATGATATCCATGGCCTTTGCCGTCCTCTATATCGGGCTTGGCATTGATTACGCCATACACCTCTGCCTGCGCTACAGGGAGTTGGTCCTTACGGGGTGCAGGCATGACGAGGCCATTATAAACGCCGCCAGAGACGTAGGGGCCTCTCTCGTTCTATGTACCCTCACTACGGCGGCGGGGTTTTATTCCTTTATCCCTACGGCCTACTCCGGCGTCTCGGAGCTTGGCCTTATCTCTGGCACGGGTATCTTTATCAGCCTCGTCGTGAGCCTTACGCTTCTGCCGGCCCTTATCTCTCTTCGTCCCCTGCGTGCGACAGGAGCTTCGGCATCCCTTGAGAAGCTACCTCGGGGAGGTCTGATGGCAGTCGCGCGGCAGAGGAGATTACCCATCATGGTTTTTCTCACCATCGTCGGTATGGGCGGCGTTGCGCTCCTTGGCAGGGTCTCTTTTGATGGTAACCCAATGAACCTGCGCGATGCCTCCATGGAGTCCGTGGCTACGTTTAACGACCTCATGCAGGAGCCGGGCTCATCGCCCCTTACAATAGTGGCGGTTAAAGATAAAGATTCTGTTAGAGAGGCGGCAAAGAGGCTGAAGGGCCTGGCCCTTGTGGATAAGGCCGTGAGTATTGAAGACTTCATCCCCAATAATCAGGAAGAAAAACTCGATATCATAGAGGAGTTATCCATGCTCATGGGGCCTGAACTCGATATGGCCGGCAGGGATGGCGGGGGAGTTGCCGCCCACAAGGACAACCCTGATAAGCTATCCGCCCTCAAGGGGCTTGAGGCGGCGCTGGCGCGGTATGAGGACGACAAAGGGGTAAGCACCGCGGAGCGGAGCGCGGCAAAGGCGGCGCGTCTTGTACTTGCCAGCCTTGAGACAAGGCTGAGAGAGATGGAGCCCCGGGACCGGGAGCTTGCCATGAATGAATTTGAGAAGAGCCTTCTGGCGTCTCTGCCCGAGAGGCTAAAGGTCCTGCAGACCTCGTTATCGGCAGAGCCCGTAACCTTCAGGGACCTGCCCACAGAGCTTCTCCACCACTGGGTGGGAAAGAATGGAGAGAGGCTCCTAAAGGTCTTCCCAAAAAAAAATATATCAGACCCGCAAAACCTCGCTGATTTTGTGCGGGCCGTGCGGGCCGTCGAGCCCTCTGCCACGGGACTTCCGATTGTAATAGTAGAGTCGGGCCGCACTGTTGTGAAGGCCTTTGAGCAGGCCTTCAGCTATGCACTTATATTTATCATCATCATCTTGCTCCTCCTCCTCAGAAACGTCAAAGAGACGGCCCTCGTGCTTCTGCCCCTTATCTATGCCGGTATTCTCACAGGGGCCGCCACGGTACTCCTGCGGATACCCTTTAACTTTGCCAATATCATCGCCCTGCCGCTCTTTTTAGGCATAGGCGTGGACAACGGCATACACGTTGTACACCGTGCACGCTCCGGGGCCTCGACCCTTACAGACGGGCTCTTGAGTTCAAGCACCTCAAGGGCCGTATTCTACAGCGCCCTTACAACGGTTATAAGTTTCGGGGGGTTGGCCTTCTCAAGGCACAGGGGCATGGCGAGCATGGGGCATATGCTTATCATAGGGATTGTGCTAACGGTTATCGCTACCCTCTTTGTACTGCCGCTCCTCCTCCCGGCTGGTAAGAATGAAGGGGGATAACTCGGCAGAGGCAGAGTTCGCAGGGGATGCCCGATAAAGCGGGACGATGAACAATGTATGCAGGAAATTATTGTATGCGGGCTAATCAGTCTGCGTGGAGTAGTAGTGGCCCAAGGAATTGGGGCTGGGCAATTAATATGCCCGGGGTTGAGGCGGACTGCTTTTGCCGGCCCGATAATAAAGGCCCGGAGGTAATGCTCCCCGCCGCAGAGCTAAGCCCCCAAGAGCCTACTTCGCCTTTTCGGCGTAGGCGGCAATCTTCTTGTCGATTTGCTTAATAAGACTCTTATAGCTTTTTTTCCTGAGTATGTATGTGTACTGGGCGCGTTTCAGGGAGAGGTCGCTTACGCCGTTGGCAATAACATTTATAGCGCGCCATTGGCCCTGCTTTTTTGTCAGCACATAATCGAGATGTATAATCTCGCCATCTGGTTTTTTGAGTTCTGTACGCACAAGGAGACGCCCTCTCCTGAGGGGTTTACTGGAAGTTACGGTGATTTTTTCTCCTGAATAACCATTAAAGCGCGTCGCGTATGTGGAGATGCTGAGTACGGTAAACCGCTCCGCGAGTTTGTCGCGCTGTGCGTCGTTAAAGGTCTTCCATATCCTGCCCACGGAATATCGAGTTATGAGTTTGAAGTCATAGGTGCGCCTTACTACGGGCTCAAGGCGTTCGTATCGTCCCATGTAGCCAAGCTCTTTCGCGTCTTTCATTACCGATATAAGGGTTTTGTCAAGGTTGTCTATTAGAAGCTCGCCTTTGTTCATGCCCTCGGCGCGGGCAGTAGAGAGAGAGCAGAGAGAGGCGATGAGTAAGACCGGAGCCAGAACTTTGAGATATCTCAGCGCCTTGCATATAGGCATATCTATCCCTCGTTTTTCTCTCAAGCAAGAAGCCCCCCAATGGAAGCAGTCCCTTTTATGATGTATAGTATATTACAGAATCAGGTCTTTGGCAAGGACGCGTAACAAGGCCGCAAAAAGCGGAAAAAAAAGGGGCCGCAGAGAGGGATGGATGATATCTCAAGGTCCCTGTATGGAGGATAAGATGTGCGCCTATATGAGGGAAGATATCTCTTTGCGAAAGAGGCCTCTTATGGTATATAGGCCATGTGAAGGTGTGTATATAATAGGCGGGGTAGGCCTTGGGTTTTCATGCTCGGCGTCTCTTCTTCGGCGTATATCCCCAGGGGGATGGCTGTTGCAAAACAGACATCTCTTTAATGAGAGGGCGGACTCATTCAAATACTCGGTTCCCTCTTTAAGGCGGCTCTAATAGAGTTGCCTTACAAAAAAAGGCGGTAGAATATTGAAGAAGATATTAGTTTCCGTAATGGCGTTGTTTTTAATAACCTTTATTTTCACTCCATCAGGGGCCGAGGCGGGTCCTGTAACAGAACGCATAAAGACCACCATTGACAGCGCCCTCGGCGTACTTAGAGATCCTGCCATGCAGGGCAATGCCCGCAAGGCGGAGCGGCGCGCAAGTATAAGGACTGCTATTGAAGACACCATAGATTTCTCCGAGATGAGCCGCCGTTCACTTGGCCTTAACTGGAGAAAGAGAACAACAGAGGAGAAAAAAGAATTTGTCAGTCTCTTCAGCGACCTCCTTGAAAATTCCTACATAAGCAAGATTGAACAGCAGACCGATGAGAAGGTTATCTACCTTGGCGAGAGGATAAACAAAAAAGGCACAAGGGGCCTTGTGAAGACAAAGGTAGTGACGAGCAAGGGTACGGAGATACCAATATATTACAGGATGATGAAGAAGAACGATAAGTGGGTTGTCTACGATATCGTCATCGAGGGCGTATCCCTTGTGAGCAACTACCGTACGCAGTTCGGCAAGATAATCAAGAGGTCTTCTTACGAAAATCTTGTAGGTTCTCTCAAAAAAAAGGTAGATAAGATAAGGTCTGATTCCTGAGGCCCATGTCTGTAGTTTTATCGGCTCCGCGTCTTGCGGAGCCTTGCTCTTGTATGTAACTCTTCGGTATGTATAATATCCCCATATCATCGCCGCCATGGCGGCCTCTGCGCACTATGTTCAATGCCGGAGGGGATCGGGCATGGCCATGGGCCCTCCATGCCGTTATATAATCAGCGGTTATTTAACGACTCTTCTTCTACGCTCAAAACAAATTAATACTTGACAAAAATAATAAGGTATATTAAATTTACCTCATAGGGCCGAAATCTCGGGTTTATTATCTTTTTAGGTTTATTATTGCCCATACCATTGATGGCAAGGGGGTAAAAGGGGCCGAGGGGTAGGGTGGTGATGAGGTGATTGAGGTATGGGAGGGTGTGGGGGCAGGGGTGATGGTGGCAGGCGGGCAAGGGGATAAAGAAGATTTAAGGGGGGGCGGTTTAGGGGGGTTATGATGCAGGTGGTGTCCCGGAGAAAGCCGGGCGTTGCGAGGCTCCCGGGGTTATGAATATATGAGATTATCTACAAAAGGACAATACGCGGTCAGGGCCATGGTAAATCTTGCCAGGCATTCCGGAGCCAAACCTGTATCGCTAAAAGACATATCCGAGGGAGAGGGTATCTCCCTGTCTTACCTCGAACAGCTCTTCGTGAAGCTAAGAAGGGGCCATATTGTGCGGAGCGTGCGGGGCCCCGGCGGGGGATATATTCTCGCAAAACCTTCTTCCGCCATAAGCGTCGGAGAGGTCATCTCCGTTGTGGAAGAGCCCCTGAACCCCGTGGCATGCCTTGATAAGGATTCAGCCGGTTGCGCAAGAGAGGCCAATTGCTCCACACAGGGAATATGGAAAGGCCTTGCCAATAAGATATCGGAGTTCTTGAACTCCATAAGCATAGAAGACATTATAGAAGATAAATAAAGACAGGGCCGCGAAGACGCCCTCTCTAAAGAGAAGGAATATTGAAAGGAGGTATTACTTAAGTTGGATAAGATATATATGGACCACAACGCCACAACGCCCCTTGACCATGAGGTTCTTGCAGAGATGTTGCCCTATCTGCAGGATGACTGGGGAAACCCCTCAAGCGTGCACTGGGCCGCGAGAGGACCTAAGGCGGCCCTTGATAAGGCCCGCGAGCGCGTGGCCGCACTGCTGAACGCCGCGCCTCTTGAGATTGTCTTTAACTCCACGGGCACGGAAGGAGATAATCACGCCATAAAGGGCGTAGCTTTTGCCAGAAAAAACAAGGGTAACCACATCATAACAACGGTAGTGGAGCACCCTGCCGTATTAAATACCTGTAAATACCTTGAAAAACAGGGTTTTGAGGTTACATACCTCAAGGTAGACCCTCTTGGCATGCTGGACCTCGAGGAGCTAAAGGCGGCCATCAGGCCCGAGACCATACTCATAACCATTATGTACGCCAATAACGAGACAGGCGTTATCTTTCCCATACAGGAGATAGGCGCAATAGCCAAAGAGCATGGCATAATCTTTCACACCGATGCCGTGCAGGCCGTGGGCAAAGTTCCAATAGACGTAAAGACGCTTAACGTAGATCTTCTGACCCTTTCGGGGCATAAGCTCTACGCCCCCAAGGGCACGGGCGCCTTGTATGTCAGAAGGGGCGTGCGCCTTATACCCCTTCTCCACGGAGGCCATCAGGAGAGGAGCCGCAGAGGCGGCACGGAGAACGTCGCCGGTCTTGTGGCCCTCGGCAAGGCCTGCGAGCTTGCGGGAGAGAACCTTGTCGAAAACATGGCCCGGAAAAAAGCACTCCGCGACAGGCTCGAAAAGGGCATTATGGCGAACGTGCCGGATGCGAAGATTAACGGCGATATCGAGAAGAGGCTCCCCAATACGACTAATATCAGTTTCGAGTACGTCGAGGGCGAGTCCCTTCTTCTGCACCTTGATATGAGAGGAGTAGCGGCCTCAAGCGGCTCGGCCTGCACATCGGGAAGCCTCGAAGCCAGCCATGTCCTCCTTGCCATGAGCCTCTCTCACGAGATGAGCCACGGCTCCATAAGGTTCAGTCTGGGCCGTCACAATACGGAGGCTGAAGTTGATTACATCATCGAAATAATGCCGCCCATCGTGGAGCGTATGAGGAGCATGTCTCCCCTTTATGCAGGGGCAAAATAACTTACCATATTAAGGAGACCATATATAATGTATAGCAAAAAGGTCATGGACCACTTTACAAACCCCCGCAACGTGGGCGAGATAGAAAAGCCCAGCGGAGAGGGCACCGTGGGCAACCCCGCCTGCGGCGATATAATGAAACTTACCATCAAGGTCGAGGACGAGAAGATAACGGACGTGAAGTTCAAGACCTTTGGCTGCGGCGCCGCCATAGCCACAAGCTCCATGGTAACGGAGCTTGTAAAGGGCAAGAACCTTGACGAGGCCGAGCATATCTCAAACGATACAGTGGCAGAGGCCCTTGACGGCCTGCCGCCCGTGAAGATGCACTGCTCGAACCTTGCCGCCGATGCACTGCACGCGGCCATTGAGAACTATAAAGAACAGCACGCCGACGAAAAGAAGTAAGGCTGAGCAGAAAAACTTTTATGCAGTCTAAGGGTCCCCGGTCTTGTAGAACTCCGGGGGCTTTTTTTATTTCTCTTCATTATGGGAAGTTTTTCATATAAAATATTTTTTAAGGACTCTCAAAAAGAGAAAGTCCGGCAGGGAGATAATCCGCGATATGGTAGTAAATAAAAAAGAAAAAGTGGCCGTCGCCATGAGCGGCGGAGTGGACTCTTCCGTGGCCCTTGCCCTCTTGAAAGAGCAGGGATACGATTGCATCGGTATCACCATGCAGCTATGGGACTACTCTGAAGATATTGAAAAGGCCGCCGGAGCCGTCGCGGGCGGGTGCTGTTCATTGGAAGACGTGAATGACGCGCGCCGCGTCGCATATTCACTTGATGTGCCCTTTTATGTCCTTAACATGCAGGATATTTTTGAAAAAGAGGTCGTCGATTACTTTACCGAGGCCTACTTTAACGGCAAGACACCAAACCCCTGCATTAAGTGCAACGATGTATTAAAGTTCTCTGCCCTCATGAACAAGGCGCGCGCTCTTGGAGCCGATAAACTCGCCACCGGACACTACGCGCGTATAAAATATATAGACGGCAGGCCGAGGCTATTTAAGGGAGCAGACAAGACAAAAGACCAGAGTTATTTTCTCTTTACCATGACAGAGGCCCAGCTGGAGAGGACGCTCTTTCCCCTCGGCGGGCTTACAAAAGCCGAGGTGCGCGAAAAGGCAAGGGCCCTTGGCCTCAGGGTCTCGGAGAAAAAAGAGAGTCAGGAGATATGCTTTGTCGAGGGCGGCACTTACAGGGAGTTCATGACCGCGCGGGCAGACGGCCCGGCCCTGACCTCTCTCGGTGAGATACGCGATGGCGGCGGCAATATCCTCGGAAGACACAAGGGCCTCTTTAACTACACCATAGGCCAGAGAAAGGGCCTCGGCCTGCAGGGAGGGCCTTTTTACGTAACAAAGATAGACGTGTATAATAACCGCCTTGTTGTCGGCCCAGTGGATGAGTTGTACTCCGCAGGGCTTCGGGCAAGGGGACTTACATGGATAGGCGGCGAAGAAGAGGCGCTCGGGGCAGAGGGCCTTACGGCCCGTATCCGCTACAGCCCCGATGAAGTTCCCTGCCGTATTACTTCAAACTCCGGCGGTGATATTACCGTTGAGTTCAGCGCCCCGCAAAAGGCCGTCACACCGGGGCAGGCCGTAGTCTTTTACCGCGGCGAAGAGGTCATAGGCGGGGCATGGATCGAGGAGGCCATTGGGTGAGAGAAGAACTTAAAAAGACCTTCTGCGTGACCACCCTCGGGTGTAAGGCCAATCAGTACGATTCCTCTGCCATGGAGGAGGGTCTTGAGGGTAGTCTCGGCCTTCGCGCCGTATCCTTTCCCGGTCCCGCAGATGTCTGTATCATAAACACTTGCACGGTGACGGCAAGCTCGGACAGGCAATCGCGTCAACTCATAAGGCGGGCAAGGCGTGAGAACCCCGGTGCTCTTGTGATAGTGACGGGCTGTTATGCCGAGGTCTCGGCAGAAGAGGTAGCGGGGCTCGAAGAGGCAGACTATGTGCTTGGCAATTCTGCCAAGGCAAACCTCGCTGAGTATATAAAGCAGGGTATAGAGAAGAGCGGAGGCGCGGCGATTATAACTACGCAACTTCCGGGAGAGGGCGTGCCATGGAGCCTGCGCTCAAGCTCGGCGGGGGGACGGACGCGCATAAACCTCAAGATTCAGGATGGCTGTAATAGAAAATGCTCATACTGTATAATCCCGAGGGCGCGCGGGGCCTCAAGGTCGCTTCCCTCCGATAAAATTCTTGCCGAGATAGGAGAAATAGTGAAGAGGGGCTTTAAGGAGGTGATTTTTACGGGTATTCACCTCGGCGGCTGGGGCCGCGACCTTACCCCTTCGCAGGACATAACATCACTATTAGAAAAAATTGAAGAAAAAAAATATCCCTGCCGTTTCAGGATAAGCTCCATTGACCCCGATGAGATATCGGAGGAATTTATCGATATCATGGCAGGGGCCTCATCAATATGCAATCACCTCCATCTCGCCCTGCAGAGTGGAGACGACAAGATACTTAAAGCCATGCGTCGGGCCCATGACAGCGCCCTCTTTAGAGAGAAGGTCCTGAGGCTTACAGAGAGGGTCCCCGGCATAAACATCGGTGTTGACGTAATCGCGGGTTTTCCCGGCGAGGGTGAGGCGGAGTTCGAGAATACATATTCTTTTCTCCGCTCCCTGCCAATAAGCTACCTCCACGTATTTCCCTTTTCTCCGCGCGCCGGTACAACGGCCTTTACTCTAAAGGGACGTGTAGACGGGCTGGTCGTAAAAGAGCGGTGCGCCCGCTTACGGAAACTTGGAGGGAAGAAAAAAAGGGCCTTTTATAATGCCTTTATCGGCAAGGAGGCCGAGGTCTTAACCGAGGGAAAGAGGGACAAGGCCACTGGCCTATATTGCGGGAAGACGAGTAATTATATAAATGTATTGATTGAGGAGCCGCATGGCAAGGCCGTTCATGAGAACGATTTTGTTACTGCCCGCCTCAAGGGGCCTGCCACGGAAAAGGGGCTCTCGGGAGAAGCTGTTTTAGAGCCGCGGCGGCGGACGGTCGGCGAGGCTACGGGAGGCGCAGAGGCGCATTGAAAAAAAAACCGCGTAAGGCTACTTTCATGGACAATTATCTTCAGGGCCTTGAGGATTTTAACGCAACCCTCACTCCGCCCATTAAGGACCCTTCGCTCCTTAAAGAGGTCTTTACGCACAGTTCTTTTTTGAATGAGGCCGCCTCGTCAAAGGGCGCTGTAGCGGCGCGCTCCAACGAGAGGCTTGAGTTTCTCGGAGACTCTGTCCTCGGTGCGGCTATAAGTCATCTCCTCTTTGACCGTTACCCTGATATGCCCGAGGGTGGGCTTACGCGCCTTAGGGCACGCCTTGTAAACGGACGTCTCTTGAGCGGCCTTGCGAAAGAGATAGGCCTTGAAAATCATATCCTCATGGGCCGGGGCATGGCCTCGGCGTCAGGCGCCAAAAACGATAGGGTCCTTGCAGGACTCTTAGAGGCCTATCTCGGGGCACGTTATATCGAAGAGGGTTTTGCCGGGCTCTATTCTCATGTAGAGAGGCTTTTTTCCGGGCTCATAGAGACTGCCGTAAGGGAGCCCGGTTATTTTGATTATAAACCGGCCCTGCAGGAGCTATCGCAGAGGCTTTTGAAGTCCATGCCTGTCTACACTCTTGCCGGCAGTACAGGCACACCCCATGACAGGACCTTTACTGTGGAGGTTTCCATAAATGGAAAAATCCGCGGTTGCGGAACAGGCAAAAGCAAGAAAGAGGCCGAGCAGGCGGCGGCAAGGAATGCCCTTGATGGGCTGAAAGCTGAGGCGGGCAACCCGTGAGCAGGATGCTTATCATACCATTTTTTATCCCCTTTAAGGGCTGTAAGTCCATCTGCGTCTTCTGTGACCAGACGAGCATCACAGGCGTTCAGAAGGCCCCGACGCCCGCTGAGATTACGGAGCGGATAGAGCTTTATCTCGCCTCATGGAAGGGCAGGGGCCGGCGTGAGGCCGCATTCTACGGCGGTACCTTTACGGCCCTGAAGCTGGCGGAGCAGGAGACAGTCCTGAGCCCGGCAGAGGTTTTTTTGCGCTCAGGGCGTATAGACGGCATAAGGGTCTCGACTCGGCCCGATTGTATCTCCCCGGCTATTGTGAGTTTTTTATCATCTCACGGTGTCGATACCGTAGAGCTTGGCGTCCAGTCCATGGATAACGCCGTCCTTGCCAGGAGCAACAGGGGGCATAGCGCCGAGGATACTGTAAAGGCCGTAAGTGTTCTGCGTGAGGCAGGGATGAAGACAGGGCTTCAGATTATGCCCGGCCTGCCGGGAGACGACAAGGCCACGGCCCTTGCCACGGCGCGCGCGGTCATTGCCCTAAAGCCGGATTTTGTACGCGTATACCCCACGGTGGTTCTTAAAGATACCGCCCTTTTGGAGATGACCCTCAAGGGCGCGTATAGGCCATGGAGCCTGGAAGATATGGTAGATGTATGTGCGGATATCTCCGGGCTATTTAAAAATGCCGGAATAAATATAATAAGGATGGGGCTTCAGCATACGGCGAGCCTTGAGCAAAGTATCGCCGCAGGCCCCTATCACCCTTCTTTCAGAGACCTTGTGCGCGCCAGCATGGCAGGTGAGGGCCGATTGCAGGCGCATACTTGAGGGCTCTGAAAAGGGCTGTAACTTTACCTTGAAAAGGTATATAGTATAATAAGATGTATTAAAATTACCGTACCCCATGCTAAGCAGACAAGAAGGAGGAAGACATGAAGAAGATACTTATGGCCATCTGTTTCGTCGCCCTTGTGATGAGCAGTTCAGCGGCCTTTGCCTTAGATCATCATGAAGAACCCTCTGATATCGGTGTAATCGCAGACGTCGTAGTCTTAAGGCCCTTTGGAGCCGTTGCCCTTGTGGCCGGATTAGGGATATTTATAGTAGGGCTTCCATTCTCTCTTGTTACCAACTCCGTAGATGATACGGCCAAGGTTCTTGTTTCAAAACCCTTCCACTATGTATTTGTAAGGGACGTGGGCGATATCTAATCTCTGTCAGGTAGCGTTTGGGGGCCATGATAAGCGCGGGGGGATGTTAAGTGCGGGGGGGATAAGTACGGGCGGGACGATAAGCGAGGTGCCTGATAAGTGCGTTCACAGGCTGTTCATGGGATAAGCTGTATCTGTAGATTTGCTGTCCTTTAGGGGCCGGGTGAAAACGGTTTGGTGGGAAGCCGCCTCGAAGATGTTCATTTGGCAGGGTTGATTCTTCTGTTTTTTTATTTCCTCTGTTTGCAGAATAGTATGATAAAAAGGGCCGTCTCTTATTCAGGGGCGGCCTTTTGTTCTTGGTTTTTTTTAAGCCTGGCTAAGGGCGTTTTTCCCCGGGGGATCAATTGAGGCCGGAAAGCTGAGTATAAAGGTGGCGCCCTTCCCGGGAGCGCTTTCAATATCTATGGTGCCGCTGTGTTTTGAGACAATACCGTATGTTACGTAGAGGCCGAGTCCTGTTCCAATGCCAACGGGTTTTGTCGTGAAAAAGGGGTCGTAGATATGATTTATGTATTCAGTGGGTATGCCAGGTCCTGTGTCGGATATCTCGGCCTTTATGCGGCTCCCGTGTCTGTAAGAGCGTAGCCGTAATATCCCCTTTCCCTCCATGGCCTGAGCGGCGTTTATTATGATGTTTACAAAGACCTGTTGAATCTCTCCCTCATTTCCCGTTATGAGGCAATCTTTTTTTAAATCCTGCACAACCTCTACGGGCTTGAAGGATATGGAATGCCGGGCCATCTTCAGCGATCGTGCCACGACTTCGGCTATATCAAAGACAGTATACGATTCATCCGTGGCCGCTCTGGAGTAGGCGGATAGCTCTTTTACTATGCTGGCGGCGGCAGTCGCGTATTTTATGATATCGGTGCTGTATTCCTTTATGGTGTTGATATCGTCCTCGTCCCTTATGGCCTCGGCCATGCCCAGCACGCCTGCAAGCGGATTGTTTATCTCATGGGCTATGCCCGTTGCGAGCGTGCCGATACCCACGAGTTTTTCTGCCTGCATCAGCTTGAACTGCAGTCTCTTTTCCTCGGAGATATCCTTGCCGATGGCCACGGCGCCTATAACCTTGCCGGCCTCGTTTACCATCTGTGATACGGTAAGGTTGATGTATACGAGTTGGCCTGATTTTGCCCTCAGGACAACTTCGCGGTTATGTATGGCATCAGGTTTTTTAAGTCCCCTTGTCCACTCACGCAAGACTTTGTTTGACGGGGATTTATCCTCAAAGAGTATGGCGGCTGATTCGCCTGAGAGCTCCTGCTTGGTATAGCCGAGGAGGAACTCGCCCTCGCGGTTAAACTCCACGATGAACCCGGCCCTGTCCGTTGTGACGATAAGGGCCTTTGAATTATCGAGTATCATCTGAAGGTAGGTGCTTATACCGTTAAGCTCTCTAACGGTCCGGTTTATGTCTATAGGCTTGCTACGCGTATCCACGGGTCTTGACGCAGTACGCCCTTCCTTGGCGTTGGGCGTCTTTTTAGTACTTCTTTTCAGCATAGTGTCCTGCTTTTTCCGATAATGCTACTCATATTATCTAAAAAAACCGAGACTATCTCAGGGTCCAGCTGTGTGCCGGAGACCCTCTTCATCTCTGTTATTATGTCCTTAATCTCGATGCCCTTTCTGTAAGGGCGGTCGTTGCTCATGGCGTCGTAGAGGTCAGCCGTAGAGATAATCCTCGCCCCGAGTGGTATGTCCTTACCCTTTAGGCCTTTTGGATATCCGCTTCCATCGTAGTTTTCATGATGAGATATGATTATATCGGCAACGCGCTCCATGAGCGGTATGCCCTTCAGAATTTTTTTGCCTATTTCGGGGTGTATCTTGACATGCTCTTTTTCTTCCTTGTTCAGAGGGCCTTTTTTGTTAAGAATCGACTCGTGTACGCCGATCTTTCCTATATCATGAAGCATGGAGGCGTATTCGAGGAGTTCGAGATGCCTTGCATCAAGGCCCATAATCCTGCCGAGTTCTACGCAGAGCTGACGCATACGGTTGCAATGACCGCGTGTATGGCGGTCTTTTGCCTCTATGGTCTCGGCGAGGACGTTGACGAATTTGAAGTTCATGGACTTTAATGTGCCGTAGGCCTTCATTAGCTCGACGCTTCTGTTGCCAAGGTCCTCGGCGCTGTCGCTAAGCTTTTTTTCAAGTAGTATCTGATAGCGCTTGACCTCACGCGCAAGACGCCTGTTTTCGAGAAGGAGCTCTCTTCTTGAGAATGCCTTGCGTACGGAGCTGAGGAGATCGTTCTTTGTAACAGGTTTCATTATATAATCCACGGCCCCTCTCTTCATGATGTCAATGGCCATGGAGACATCCGTAAGGCCCGTGAGCATGATGACAGGAACGGTCCTCATGTGTAGCCCCATGTAATCAAGGACCTCAATGCCGCTTACCAAGGGCATCTTTATGTCGCAGATGAGTATCTCGGCATGGCTCTGTTGCAGATCGCTGAAAACCGACTCGCCGCCGGAGGAGATTTCAACAAGATAGCCTTCCTTCATAAGATGGGTCTTAAGCACCTTTCGGACGGCTTCTTCGTCATCTATGATAAGTATTCTGCCTTTCATGATAGTGTCCTGTTGTAATTGTATGAGAGGCCTCTAATGGCAGGGAAAACCGGAAAAAAGCCGCAAAAGGTCAGGTAAAAAATATGCAAGTCTTGATTTTCCCATGCCAAAGCGGCTATCATCTATGAGTTCAAGATACTGCTTGGGTCCTATCATGTATGTAACCTTAGGCACTGACACCGGGGCATAAGATTACGGAAAATATATTCAGGTTATGGTCTGGTCTATTTCTCTTTGCGTGGGGCTGCTGTTTAAAGGCTTAAGGAGTTTTTTACAGAAAGGCGCTGTAGTTTGTTTTATGAAAAAGCTATGTTTATTCATCTGTTATCGGGGATTACAGTATGACGATGCCGGAGAGTCTTGACTCGCTGGAAGTAAAGATAAGGATGCTGAAGCAGGAGTATGAGCGGTACTTTATGGGTATTCTTAAGCGCGAGCCCCTTATTCACAGAAAGGAGATAGATGGCCTCATTCTCCGCTATACGAATATGACCATCAAGAATACAGGCGATCAGTTCAGGCTGAACTGTCTTATGTCGAGGTATAATTCATTCAGGCAGTACTGGACGAGGACCCTTCGCGCCATTGAGGAGGGCCTTTATACGCGCAGGGCCGAGTCCGGGCCGATTGCCTCAGCCCATTCTTCCATGGCCCCGGCTGGTGCAGGCGAGGCCATGAGCGGCTCATCTCGGCCTGTGGCCTCGGATATTGCGGCGGCCGAAGACCTTTCGCCCCTTTATAATAAGTATATCGAGGCGCGAAAGAGACACAACATCGCAGTAAAGGGCCTGAGCAAGGAAAAATTTCTTGCGAGCGTAAAGGGCGTAAGAGAACGGATAGCCAAGACCTACGACGTGCGGGATACGGAGGTTACCCTCATAGAGAAGGACGGGCAGGTAAAGCTCGTAATAAAACCTGCCGGAGTCAAGGTGAAGTGAAGACCATGCCAAGGTGGGGCCTCTGAGGTTTTTTCCTCTTTTCCGTGGCCACACGGTCATAAGCTTTGGGCTTATAAAAACCTCTCAACACGCCTCTGTCGCCCTTGCCTAAAAATGGACTTTGAGTCTTGTAGATACCGTCTTGGCTGTCAAGCACAAAGAGGTATATTCCAGTTAGG
>CAYYUX010000007.1:0-42165 GCA_964474975.1 uncultured Thermodesulfobacteriota bacterium | reverse complement strand
ATACGCCTTGAGATCGCTGTATAGCCGGGTAGGTTAAGAGAAAAATAGGGTCAGCGCCTATTTTATCCCAAATTCAAATATGCGTTCCTTGATACCGCCCACGAAAACATGGGCCACGCCCCGCAAGCCGTCTCCCGCACTCTTAACTATTGATTTTCCCCTGATATTCCGTTATTCTTAAAAAAATTGAGTCTCGCAAGGCCGGGCGCTACCCGCCAAAACACAGCCCCCTATAATAAATGAACTATCACTCCACCCATCAAAAAAAATATTATATTTTCTCCCTTTTCATGTTATCTTTTATACATCAAGTCATTCTCCTCAGGAGGTTCTGTTTTGAATATAAAAAAAATTAAAAGCCCCATCTTCTTTCTCTTCTTTTTCGGTCTTATTCTCCTTACGGCTCCGGCCTCCCTCTATGCAGACACTCAATACGTCTCCGACAATCTGATTATCATGATGAGGAGCGGAGCGGGCGGTGATTATAAAATAATAAAGGTCCTTAAAACAGGCACTCCCCTTGAGATACTTGAGGAGGGCGGAGAGTATTTCAAGGTGAAGACAAGGGGCGGGCAGGAGGGCTGGGTCCTGAAACGCTACATCACCAGCGAAACCCCGAAGAGAATGCTTATAGCCGGGCTTAAGAGAAGGATAGAGAAATTAAAGGAAGAGCTGGCCAGACTCAAGGCGGATAGTCTTGCCCTTGATAAAAACATTAAAAGCGATAAAATTCTCCTTAAAAAAAACGTAAGAAAACTTGAGAAGGAGCTGAAGGACAAAAATTATCGCATATACACCATAAAAAAAGAGCTTAAGCAGATGACGGACAAATATACGAGCCTCGTCAAAAATTCAAGCGAGGTCGTAAAGGTCGTAAGGGAGCGTGATAAGTTAAGGAAACTGTATGCCGGGCTTAGCGCGAAGAACAAGGCGCTCACAGCGACAAACGAGTCTCTCTTTAAAAAGAGGATGATCCTGTGGTTTTTGGCTGGAGGTTTTGTGTTTTTCTTCGGGTGGGTAGCTGGCCAGATCTCAAAAAAGAAGCGTAGCCGCTATTAGACCGGTAAAGGAGTGTATTTTATGACAGAGACTACGCTATATGAACGACTCGGCGGTTATGACGCTATTACTGCGGTAGTAAATAACCTCTTGCCCCGTCTTTCTTCGGACCCGCTACTTGCAAGGTTTTGGGCGAACAGGAGCACAGACGGCGTTGAGAGAGAGAAACAGCTCCTTATAGATTTTCTCTGTTCAAGCGCCGGAGGCCCGCTTTTTTACACCGGGCGCGATATGGCTACATCTCACAGAGGCATGGGCATTACAGAGGACGACTGGTCAGCCTTCATGGGACACCTTTATGCCACACTCGACGAGTTCAGCGTGCCTGATATTGAGAGGGGCGAGGTTATCTCCTTTATAGAGAGTACAAAGGCGGATATCGTAGATAAATAGACGCCTTGGCAGTGGGCGATGCGAGGTCTTGCCATGCCTGCTTCAGTGCTTTAAAGGGGAGACGTTATTTCATTAACCGTGTTTGGCCCCGTTACACTCACCACGCGCTTGCCAATTATCTGTAAAAGATGTATGCTGAAAAGGTACGGTATTGCAGTATATAGACAAGGATTGAGCAATTAGCGCCTAATCCGTATATGTATTAATTACCAAAGGAGGGTTTATGTCTATGATGTCAAGATCAAGTCTTCGCTCCTTTACCATTGTCCTGGTAGGTCTGCTTGTGGCCTCCTTTACCTTTACTGCTGAGGATGTCTTTGCCCATAGAAGGGAAGAAAGCAGGCATCATTCGCGAAGACACCGCGCCGAAAGGCACGTCGAAAGGCACTTAGAAAGGCACAGGTCAAATAGACATATTTCAACCCGCCATGCCTCTGTTAGGCACAGCCGTGTGATTGTCACAAGGCCAAGGCCGAGACCGGGCCGTATAGTGGTCAATCTTCCGCCAAGGCATACAAGGGTAATTGTCAGGGGTAGGCCTTACTACTACGGCGGAGGCTCCTATTACTACAGGCGTCGGAGAGGCTACGTTGTAGTAGCTCCTCCCATAGGGGTCGTGGTGCCGCGCCTTTCTATCGGGTTCGGAACAGTATGGGTGGGCGGACGTTTCTACTACTATTACGGCAATGTCTTCTATCGCCGCGTTCCTTCAGGTTATATTGTTGTGGAGCCGCCTACGACAAGCACCGTTGTGCTCCAAGAGCCGGCTGTTGTTCAGCCCGCTCAGTCTGCTTCGGGCAGGGTCTCCGTTATAGCCGCACGTCTTAATGTAAGAACCGGTCCATCCCTCTCCAATCCCATCCTCTATCAGGTAAGGGAGAATACCACGCTGAATGTGTATGGCAGGGACAGAGACTGGCTCTACGTGAAACTGCCGAGCGGTAAATATGGCTGGGTGATGGAAGAGTTTACTGTTCAGATGGACGTATCGCCGAGTGGCTGAGAGCCGGAAGGCAAGGGGCGGTTTGCTTAGGGGCGGCTTAGTGGGAGGGAGTGAGGGGCGGCTTAGTGCAGGGGGAGTGAAGGGCGGCTTACTGCGGCGCGGTCTCGGGGAGAGGGTGCCTCATATTCAAAAATTGAATCTTTATATAAGAGGAGGCTCATAGTAGCCTCCTCTTCTCTTGTCTGAAAGGGCCTTTAAATGCCGTAAGATCCCTCTATCCACATCCGCCCGGCCTTCTCCGTGCCGCATCTACCGCAGAAACAGTAAGGGATAGCCTGTATGAACATTCTTATCGTAGAGCCATATTACACCGGTTCACACGCTCTCTGGGCCGAGGGCTACAAAAAAAACAGCCGCCATAACGTGCAGATTCTCTCCATGCCGGGTCGCTACTGGAAGTGGCGTATGCACGGCGGGGCCGTAACCCTTGCAAGAGACTTTCTTGCAAGGGGTTCTGCCCCGGACCTAATCCTCGCGACAGATATGCTCGACTTGAGTATCTTTACAGCCCTTACACAGCCCCTCTCAGATGGCGTTCCAAAGGCGATATATTTTCATGAAAATCAGATTACCTACCCATGGGCAGAGAGCGACAGGGATAGGGCAAAGGGCCGGGACGGTCACTATGCTTTTATAAACTTTGCTTCGGCCCTTACTGCAGACAAAGTATTTTTCAACTCCGCCTTTCACAGAGACGCTTTTTTCCATGCCCTGGAGAGATACCTGAAAGCATTGCCTGATTTCACTCTCATCTCATCGGTGGAGGAAATAGAACAAAAGTCTCATGTACTATACGTGGGTATGGATTTCAAGTCTCTTGACGCCGCAGTTAACGAGCCTGACACTGATGCAGGGGACAAAAGAGCCAAGCCCCTTATACTCTGGAATCATCGCTGGGAACACGACAAGAACGCCGAAGAGTTTTTTAGTGTCCTGTATATTCTCATGGACAAGGGGTTAGACTTCGAGGTGGCCATACTCGGCGAGAATTTTCAGAAGAGGCCCGTTGTCTTTGAAGAGGCGCGCAAGAGGCTCGGGGATAGAGTCGCCCACTTTGGTTTTGTTGAGGACTACGCGCAGTACGCCCGGTGGCTGAATCGCGCGGACATACTCCCCGTAACATCAAAACACGATTTTTTCGGCTGTTCCGTTGTAGAGGCTATTCACTGCGGGGCCTTCCCCATACTTCCGCAAAGGCTCGCATACCCGGAGCACCTCTGCGGAAAACCGGTTGAAGGGGCCGGGGCAGGCAATGAATATGAAAAATACTTTTACGATGACTTTGAGGGACTTCTTCGCGCCCTTGAGTGGGCAGTTGTAAATATTGAGAAGGTTCGCAGATTAAACGTAAGTGCCAGGGTGGCGCGCTACGGCTGGGAGCAGATGGCCCCCATATATGACAGGGAGATGGAAAAGGTTACACGCGCCGCTCAAAGATCGGCTTGAGAGAGGCGCGTATTATACCTCTTGAATTTATTTTACTACGTGGTCAATAAGAAGATGAACAGGTTTTCCTGCGTTATCTGTATTTACCGGTCCGCTTACGCCTTCAAGATCGCCGCTTACTTTCCTCACGCCGCCGCTTTTAGATATTCTCGCTTCAATGCGAACAGCGTCAAAGTTGGATATTTTGAGGAAAGGCACTACAGACTTTGAGTCGTCAAGCCTTACGCTGAGGGGTAGATGCGATACCTTTGATTTGACTACGGCAAGGGGAGCCTTTGGGCCGCGCACTGCCTTGGCAAAGATAAATACCACCTGCTCAGGAGTTGTCCCGGCCTTTAACTGCGGGCTAATATCTACTGTTACATCAACGGGACCGCCGGCCATGGCCGGAAGCACTGTAAAAAATATAAGGCTTAATAGAATGGCTGTATAGGCCAATGGTTTGTACGATATCCTCTCTCTTCTTTTCATATTTTTTTACTCCTCAATTTAAATTTTATAGATTATTGTTTTTCATCTCTATCTTTTATGGCCGCAATTGCGGTCCGTGCAGGTATGCGTCTCCCCGGAGGCTATTATCTTTACATGGAAAACTTCATCCCTCTTTTCGCCTGCGGTATTCACCGCCGTGGCCTATGTATTGACGCTGGACGTCACTTTTGTAAAACCACATCTGATAAAAGGATACAATGGTTTGGACGGCGAAGCAAAGGCTGAACAGAGCCCCGCCGAACATTACGGTATAGGCGAAAAAGGGAGATGTGAACTTTGTGAACCACCACGAGCCTATATCAACGAGTATGGCCGCGAATGGTATGACCACAATGGTCCGTTTAAGCCATACGGGCATCTCCGCGAGGATAAATATCCTTCCAAGGAGGTAGAAGATAAGGGACATCCCGAATAGATGTATATGCGAGACCTTGACGAGAATGCCTATGGGCTCCCCGGTGTCTATTTTCCCGAGGGCCGTTACTGCCTCGTAGGTGCTAAGATCAGGTATGTTGAGGCCGAGGGCGGGGTTGTGGCAGACAAGGCATTTCTTTGCGAGTATGGGTTTTATTTTTTTCTCGAAGCGCGCCTTCGGGGCGCCGTCGTGTATCCACGATGTAATGATGCGAAATTCTTCTTTTGTCCGGTGAGCGCGCATCTTGCCGATAAGGGCCTGTTCAAGGCGGGTACCGGATCGGTTGCCGCGGTACTTGATGTTGATGTCCTCCACGGAGAGCCCCGGGAGACCGTCTTCATGAGATACGTCCATGAAGATAAGGAGCATGGCGAAGATATAACCCACGCCGAGAAGTGTCATAAAAGATGTGTAAAGAATCTTTTCAGATACAGAACAATCAGAGAATCTTCTGTATGACATGGTTGCGACTCTCTCTTTAGGGCGTTTTATAAAGCGTAGTGTTTTTATGGGCCATGACCTTGCCCGTTGCTCGTCCTTGAGACGCCGCTCAGGCCCGACTTTTTCCTATCGCCGGTATAGGGTGATGAGGTCAGGGGTATACCTGCGTGATGTTTGTAGCCTGAATACCCTTCTCTCCTCTGGTGAGGTCAAACTCGAAGATGAGGTCCCTGCTCGGCATCTTGCCTATGTCTATGGATTGGTTGAAGGCAGACTCGTGGGCAAAGGCCGTGGCATAGGGAGAGTCGCCGCGCCTTGTGTCCGTTATCCATAGCCCCGGGGCTATGTGCTCAAGGTAGCGCATGAAACCGAAGTTCTTGCTGTGGTTGTATGTGTAGCATATCCCCCTTACGCGGGAGCCTTCTTCCCCCCAGTTTTTATTGTGGTCGCCGCCTTCTATTGGCAGGAGGTTGGGTATGAGGTAGCCGGACATGAAGAGGTCCACCTCTCTCTTAAGGTTTGAGGATACGTTATGAAAGGCCACTACTTCTACTCTGCAGCCCTTGTTCTGCAGGGCCCGCACCACCTG
Source organism: uncultured Thermodesulfobacteriota bacterium (assembly GCA_964474975.1). Lineage (GTDB taxonomy): Bacteria > Desulfobacterota > GWC2-55-46 > GWC2-55-46 > JADFVP01 > JAJRZX01. The sequence goes on along the minus strand of CAYYUX010000007.1, from coordinate 36,327 downwards.
TATGAAGTCTCCGTCTCCCGTGGCCATGATGACCTTATCGAGTTTCTCTGACTGCAGAAGCGAATCCACGGCCATGTCAAGGTCGGCGTTGGCCTTGCCGAAGCGGTTGCCCGCCTCGTCCACATACCATGCCACGACCTTCTCGATGACCTTGAAGCCATAGTCGCGAAGCGTGGAATGAAAGTTGAAGGTCCTCTGTTTATAATCAAAATCAGTCTTCGCGCGGTCCGCGTCATATACGACATAGGCGTTCAGCCTGACGGGTTCCCCCTGGGCGCGGCAACAAAAGTCGCGAAGTATATCAAAGCGCATGCCGTAGCCACCGTTACGTGTAATGTTGGCGAGGTCTACGTAAAGACCAACGCGTCTGCTTGTATCAATGGTCATTCTTGTATTCTCCTAATGAAAAATATACTGGAAACATATACCGGTTTAAAGGCATATGTTTTACTTCTATTTAATTAAAGCACAGTTGTGAGTATATGGCTACATGACGGGGTCATATATCGAGGTTTGTTGTATCAAGTGCATGCTCTTGTATGAAGGTGCGGCGTGGCTCCACGCTGTCGCCCATGAGGCGTGTAAAGATAGTATCCGCCTCTACATCGTCTTCTATTTTTATCCTGAGCATAACCCTCTTTTCCGGGTCCATGGTGGTCTCCCAGAGCTGGTCGGGGTTCATCTCGCCAAGACCTTTGTACCTCTGTATGGAAAGACCTTTTTTGCCGTATTCAATAATCAGGTCCGTAAGCTCGGTAAAGGAAGCGGCCTCTGCGTCCAGGGACTCGCCGCTGATTACGAAGGGAGCGTCTCCTGCCCCGGCAATTGCCTTTGCGAGGCGTCTCAGCTCTCGAAGTTTCTGAGAGGTAAGGAACGCGGAGTCGATAAGCGTCTCCTTCGTAAGCCCTCCGCGCCTTACAGAGGATATCATGGTAAATGTACCGCTATCGTCCTCAGGCTCTATGGAGCATTTGATGGAGGTCTCAAGGCCGGAGTCCTTCGCGGCCTCGGTCTTCACGAATTCTTCTTCAAGCCTCCGGGCAAGGGCGCATGCCGATGCCTCACTGGAAAGGGCTTTTTCGTCAAGGTCTTCCTCAAAGGCAAGGATGTGCATCAGCCCCGAGTCTTTGCCGCGCTGTTCCATGCCGGCTATGATGGACTTGAAGGCGGCGCCCCTTTTGAGGAGTTTTATAAGGCCCTCTCCCTGTAAAGGCGTCTTTCTGCCGCGCGCAGTTACACTTATGCCGTTGCGGGCAGAGTCGAAGATATAGTTCTGCATGGCCGCCTCGTCTTTCAGATATTGTTCTTTTCTGCCTTTTTTTACCTTGAAAAGAGGGGGCTGGGCTATGTAGAGGTTGCCGTTTTCAGCAAGTGCCCTCATCTGACGGAAAAAGAAGGTGAGGAGCAGAGTCCGTATGTGAGAGCCGTCAACATCGGCGTCTGTCATTATTATTATTCTGCTATAGCGGAGTTTTTCTACATTAAAGTCCGTTGTTCCTATGCCGCATCCAAGGGCGGTTATGATGGTCTTTATCTCTTCGTTAGAGAGGACCTTATCAAAGCGGGCCTTCTCAACGTTAAGGATTTTTCCTTTTATGGGGAGTATGGCCTGAAAACGGCGGTCACGCCCCTGCTTTGCCGAGCCTCCGGCAGAGTCGCCCTCTACGATGAATATCTCGCTTAAGAGGGGGTTTGTTTCCTGGCAATCAGCGAGTTTTCCCGGTAGCGTTGAAGACTCAAGGGCACCTTTTCTTCTGATGATATCGCGGGCCTTTCTCGCGGCCTCTCTCGCGCGCGCGCCGTCAAGGGCCTTTCTTACTATGCGTTTGGCTACTGCCGGGCTCTCTTCAAGAAAGGTCGATAGTTTTTCGTTGACAATGGTCTTGACGTAGCCCTCTATCTCGCTGTTGCCGAGCTTTGTCTTTGTCTGGCCCTCGAACTGAGGGTTGGGGAGTTTTACGCTGATGACGGCAGTAAGACCCTCGCGTACGTCATCTCCCTGCAATGAGCTTTTAAGGAGGCCGCTGGAGGAGCCGTAGCTGTTGAGCGTTCTCGTCAGGGCGGATTTAAGCCCCACTACATGGGCGCCTCCCTCGGTGGTGTTGATGTTATTTGCGTAGGAGTAGAGGTTCTCGCTGTACGACTCGGTCCACTGCATGGCAAGGTCTATGATGACGCCTTCTTTTTCGCCGCTGAAAAATATGACCTTGGGATGGATGGGAGTCTTGGCGTTATTGAGGTACTCGATAAAGCTCTTCATCCCGCCCTTGTACTGGAACTCATGAGATTTATTCGTCCTCTCGTCGGTGATATTTATCTTGATGCCGGCGTTAAGGAAGGCAAGCTCGCGGAGACGGTGACTCAGCGTGTCGAAGCTGAATTCCGATGTCTCGAATATCTCGTCATCTGGTAGAAAGGTAATGGTAGTGCCTGTTTCTTTTGTCGTGCCCGTGACCGTGAGTTTTGTGGCGGGAGCGCCATGATCGTAGCTCTGCGAGTAGACCTTGCCGCCGCGCCGAATCTCCACGTCGAGTTTTTTTGATAGGAAGTTAACTACTGTCACGCCCACGCCGTGAAGTCCGCCGGAGACCTTGTAGGCCTTGTTCTCAAATTTTCCGCCTGCGTGAAGTTCCGTAAGGACTACCTCTACGGTGGGCCGTTTTTTTTCGGGATGCTCTTTTACGGGGATGCCCCTGCCGTCGTCTTTTATGGTGACGGAGTTATCCTCGTGAATGATAACGTCTACGTTGGAACAGTATCCGGCCAATGACTCGTCAATGGCATTGTCCACTACTTCGTATACAAGGTGGTGTAGCCCCATGGGGCCAGTGGAGCCGATGTACATGGCGGGCCGCTTTCTTACGGCCTCAAGTCCGCCGAGGACTTTGATGGATTTTTCGTCGTAAGCCGCGTTATCCTGGGGGGTTTTATCTTCTTTTCCAGTGGTCATGGTCAAGTTATGTCTTCCTTTTTTTAGTGTTTGCGGCGTTAATCCATGCCGCACGCCATATGCTCTGGTAATGCCCTCGGGGCTTGCCAGAGGCGGGCTCGCCTCACTCTTCAACGCCTGCCGCAAAAAAACCGTCCTTTTGAGTGGGATATATCCAAAAAAACCTTATTTTTTAGGTAATTATAGCTGAGTTGACACTATAAATAGTAACATTAAACGGGCTTCTATTCAATATAAAAATGGCCCTCTCTGTATATTAAAAGATGGCCTTCTGCCGTTGATTTGAGCAAGAACCCTATGGCCCGTCGCAATGGCAGTATGGGCCGGGGGATTTCAAACTTTACTCAATTAATTTTCATCTCAGGTAATGTTCCGGGGGTAAGGCGGGAGGAAGGGGATGAATGCAAAAAAGGTTATCGCCGGGATAACCTTCTTATCTTATTTACTATGTCTGTTGACTATTTCTGCTCTCTCGAAAAAAATTGGGGTGGGCGAGGGGATTCGAACCCCCAACCCCCGGAGTCACAGTCCAGTGCTCTAACCGTTGAGCCACGCCCACCATAGTTACTATGAATTTTGTAGAATAGCATATATTTTTATGGCCTGTCAATGCCGACGCCCGTCTTATCTTCGCGCCCGCATCTTGATGTATAGTTCTGGCCAGTGGCGCCGGCCTCTGCAGTCACTGGCGGCAGGTGAAGAAGTCCAGAGCAGGACTACATTTTTTCAGGGGCCGATATCCCGAGAAGGCCGAGGCCGATGCCAGCAACAGCGCCCGTGGCCTTGAGGAGCAGAAGACGCGCCTCCGTGAGACCGCGGTCTTCCGTGACGACTCTGTTCTTGTTGTAATAGGGGTGAAATAGCCCCGCTAATTCCATGAGATAAAAGGTTACCCTGTGAGGCTCAAGCTCGCGGGCGCTCTTTTCGATAACTGACTCGAAGTTCGCCAGATGTTTTATCAGCTCTATCTCTTCAGGCAGGTCAAGGCGCTGAAGATCCTTTGCAGTAAATTCCTTTGGGCAGGTAAAACCCTTTTCTCCGGCAAACTCAAAGACGCTCAGTATCCTCGCGTAGCAGTACTGCACATAAAAGACGGGGTTCTCCGAGGTCTGCTCCTTGGCCAGCTCAAGGTCAAAGTCAAGGTGCGCGTCGCTCCTTCTTGTCAAAAAGAAGAACCGCGCCGCATCGGAGCCGACTTCGTCCATGACCTGCCGCAGTGTTACGAACTCACCGGACCTCTTGCCCATTGCTACGGGCTGTCCATCACGAAGTAGAGCAACAAGCTGGATAAAGACAACTTTCAGGGCCTCGCTCTTTCGCCCCATGGCCTCTATAAAGGCACGGACACGCGCCTCGTACCCGTGATGGTCTGCGCCCCAGACATTGATTATGGTCGTAAACCCCCTGTCAAGCTTGTCGCCGTGATAGGCGATATCAGAGGCAAAGTAGGTCTTGGCGCCATCGGCCTTTATGAGAACCCTGTCTTTATCATCGCCGAATGCCGTTGAACGGAACCATATCGCGCCCTCTTCCTCGAATATGAAGCCGCGTTTCCGTAGCTCGCTCATGGCCTTTGTTACAAGGTCTTTCTCATAGAGGCTCTTTTCGCTGAACCATAAATCAAATTCTACATGAAAATCACGGAGGTCTTTTCTTATACCGGAAAGAAGGGCCTTTGAGGCGTAGTCCTTGAATAGCTCTACGGCTTTGTCCTCGGCCATGTCCATGAATGCCCGCCCTTCACTCTCAATAAACGCTTTTGCAACGTCCTTTATATAGTTGCCGTGATAGGAGTCTTCAGGCATTTCAACAGGCTCACCGAGCTGTTCTTTTGCGCGAAGCAGTACGGATCGCCCGAGGACGTCTATCTGACGGCCCATGTCATTGATATAGAATTCTTTTGTGACATCATAACCCGCCGCTGTGAGAATCTTGCTTATGGCGTCGCCGACAGCCGCGCCTCTGCCGTGTCCGATATGGAGGGGACCCGTGGGGTTGGCGCTGACAAACTCTACCTGCACCTTTTCACCGCCGCCTATGGTAAGCCTGCCGTAGTCTTCGCCTCTATCGATGATATTTTTTAACAACTCGGCCCAGCAGGATTTTTTGATGAAAAAGTTCACAAAACCGGGTGCCGCGACCTCGCACTTTTCAAGCACCTCGCAACTGTCGAGCTTCCTCGACAAGACCAGGGCTATCTCTCCGGGGTTTTTCCTCTGAGATTGTCCAAGCTTCATGGCAACGTTGGTGGAGAGATCTCCAAAGCCCTTTGTCCTCGGTTGCGTCAGTATTGGCTCCGGCGCCTCGGTGAGGGTCTCAAAAAATCCCTCGTCAATCATCTCGCCGAGGGCGTCCATTACAGATTTCTTTATGATTTCAAGCATTCTTGTCTACTATCTCCTTATATTCCGAGGGCCTTCTGTCTTTCAGAAAGACCCATGATGACCTCGCTGTTGCGATATCCGCCAGATCTATATCCGAGAGTATAATGCCTTCCAACGCCCCGCTTGGAGGGGAGATGAACTCGCCGTCGGGACGAACGCAGAAGCTTTTTCCGTAAAATTCCTGCTCCTTTTCCACGCCGACTCTGTTGGCCCTGAAGATGAAGATACCGTTTGCGTGCGCCGCCGCCGATATCGCACGCTCCCATTTTTTGGCCGAATGATTAAATGCCGATGCAGTAGGTGTGAAGACAACCTCCGCCCCCTTTAAGGCAAGTATACGGAAACCCTCGGGGAAAAAAATGTCCCAGCATAGCTGAACGCCGATAGTCGCGTATGGGGTCTTGAAAACAGGAAAACCGAGGTTCCCGCCGCTGAAGTAGCTTCTCTCTTCCCAGAGCGGTATCTGAGGCACATGAATCTTACGGTACCGGCCTATTACAGCGCCGTCATCGCCAAGTACAAATGCCGTATTGAAGTAATCCGAACCATCTTTCTCAAAGATGCTCGCTATTAAAACTATCTTATTCTTTTCTGCAACAGCCCGCAAAAAACTTATGCTCTCGCCATCCTCTGCCTCGGCAAGGGCGAAGTTTTCTTTATCCACATCTGCGGGAAACCATGGCCTGTTGAATAACTGCGGCAAGGTGATTATCTTAGCGCCTTTTCCGGCGGCAAGCTCTATAAGAGAGCCGGCCTTCTTGAGGTTATCCCCTAACTCCGCCGTTGAAGACATCTGAACGCCGGCTATGGTCAGCTTACTCTGCATTGCTCTCCTGTGACATACGACTCTGCCGCTTCTCCGCGAAACGGTATATTACATCGTTCTTGCCTACCATGCCAAGCTCGTCGCGAGCTATCTTTTCTATGTACCGTTTGTCTTTTTTAAGAAGGGTTATTTTTTTTTCGAGTTCGCTGTTTTGTTTTACAAGGGCCTTGTTCGTAGATAAAATACGGTCACGGTCGCCCTTGAGCCTCCATACGTCAGTAAGCCCCTTATCGCCAAAGACGGCAAGCAACCCTATGACAAAGATGAGGGCTATAAATAAATGAAGACCTCTTACACCTTTGCCCATTGATTTAATTCGCTTTTTCCCCACGGATATTTCTTATCAGATAGCCCGGGAAAGGTCAAGATAATAGACCCTTTTCATTATGACACCTCTTTTATTTTACCGATATCATATGGATAATGCCTTTGTTGCATTATAATGTTTTAAAGGGGTTGACATTGAAAAACTTTAATGATATATTACAATCATTATCATACATCATGTTGTTTCAGGATATGTAATAAAAGGTTTTTCACAATGACTGCCGAAATTATGAAAAAGTTGGAATGTTCACGGTGTCATAATCCTTTCTACAGCGCCTCGACTGAAGAAAAGATGCCCTGTCCATATTGTGGTTTTACTTCCGGCGATACCCATAAGGACAGAAGAGGAAGAACGAGAGATTTTATACATAGGGCCTGCGATATCCTGAAGGGCGATCTAAAAGTACCTGTAAGGGTGACGGACCTCTCAAAAGGAGGCCTTGGTATTAAAATGAAGGGTTATCTCCCCTTTGACGAAGACGATTCTGTAAGAGTCTTTATAAAAGAATTGGAAATGGAAAAAAACGCCCGTATAGTCTGGGCAAAAAAGGTCTACGGTATCTCAAAGGCAGGCCTGATGTTTTCTTCGGACTAATCCTGCCCTTCGGGGTATATTTAACCCACGGGCCTCTCAAACTTCGGGGCAAATAAGTTTCGTGGGCGGTAATAATAAGTTACGTGGACGTTAAGTTTAGGGGGAGGGGGCGGATAAGGGGCGTGAGTACTCAGTTTAGTGGGGCTAAGTTCAGGGAGGGGATTAGTTAGGCGGTGGATAATATTCGGGGCGGGGAGTTAAGGCGGGTTTATCTGCGTGCTGGGGGGATTTACATACAAGGCTTGTTGTAAAGCATGACTTCTGATAACTTCAGAGGTCTTTTTTTATGGGAGCGTCCGGCTTTGCCGCTTACGGCTCTCAGCCCCTTTCTTCTTAACAAAATGTAAAAGGCTTTATGCTTTGGCCCATGCCATGATTTTGGCCCCTTATCTCCCGCAATCATGAAAACCCCCGGAATACACCTGATTTACACAAATAAAACCCCTTGTCTCCTGCTCAGCCTCTTCTTATCAGCCGCAGAGGGTCTCTGTCAAAGACTCGGACGGCCACATTGCCCTTGACGCGGCAGACTGACTGCTATAACATTATCGAATTGCTTTACTTTAAACAAAGCGGGCCATAAAGTTAGTGGCGGCCCCATCTTTTTTCATCGATTTGATCGGCTATACGCGGGGTGTTGAATTATGAGTTGTAAGGAAAGCGCTTCAAAAGGAGGGCTCTTCAGCTATCAGGACCTTAAAGGGTTCATAGCCGATGGCACAATCTCTTCGTCCACTGAGCCCATATCCGAAGACCAGATACAGCCGGCAAGCCTTGACCTCCGTCTCGGAGCAAAGGCCTTTCGCCTTGTCTCGAGTTTTCTCCCTGAGTCTCAATGCGTCAAAGAGCGCCTCGACGCAGGCTCCGGCGATGACTCGGAGCTTGTCATGTATGAGATAGATATCTCCAATGGCGGCATACTGGAGAAGGGACACGTCTACCTCATACCCCTTATGGAAGAATTAGCCCTGCCCCACGGCGTATCGGGCCGCGCAAACCCGAAGAGCACTACAGGAAGGCTCGATATCTTCGCGCGCATACTAACAGACAAAAGCCCGCGTTTTGATGATATAGCCCCGGGCTACAGAGGCGGTCTCTATCTTGAGATACTCCCGCGCTCCTTTACCATCAGTGTGAGGCAGGGGATAAGCCTTGTACAGCTTCGCCTCATGGAGGGAAATTCCCTGGTGAACGACGACGACTTGAAGGCCCTTCATAGCGGCGGCGGCCTGCTCTATGAGGGCGATGGCGGCTGTAGGGTAAAAGAAGCGAGTATCTCAAAGGGCCTATTCATGAGTGTCGATCTCTCAGGTAAGGACATGGATGGCGTCATAGGGTATAAATCACGAAAAAACAGCCATATAATCGACCTGACAAAGAAAGACTATTATAATATAAACGATTTCTGGGAGCCCGTGACAGGAGGAAAAAATTCTACGCTCATACTGGAGCCCGAAGAATTTTATATATTGTCCTCGAGAGAAAAAATTCGCATACCAACCGGTTTCGCCGCGGAGATGGCCGCCTATGAGGCAGGCTCCGGAGAGCTTCGCACGCATTACGCGGGGTTCTTCGACCCGGGCTTCGGCTATGGCCAGTCCGGCGAGGTTACTGGCACAAAGGCCGTCCTTGAGGTGCGCGCCCATGACGTACCCTTTATGATAAGTCACGGCCAGACCTTCTGCAAGCTATCTTACGAGAGGATGAGAAACCTCCCGGAAAAGACTTATGGCCCGAAGATAGGTTCTTCTTACCAGTTTCAGGGGATTACCCTTAGTAAACAGTTCAAAAAACCTTGATGCCTATGACGGTCTTGCTGTAAAAAGACTGCGCGGCCTTTTCTACCGTACTGAAGGGGATACTTCACCCGTTGATTCCTCGTGGTTCGGCGCATTTACGAAGGAGTAGCTTTTTTGAGTAGAAAAAAAAAGAAAGATAAAAGGACCGTCCCGAGGGCCTCTGCAAAAGGAAAAGCAGGCGCAGGAGGGGAGGGCATTAAACAGGAAGTCCTCGGCATAGTCCTACTTGCCCTTGCCGTATACGTAGGGGTTTCTCTTTACTCCGTTGGTTCGCAGGCGAATAACGGCGGCGTAGTGGGGGATTTCCTCTCATGGGGGCTTCGCACCTCCATAGGTTATACCTCATACACATTTCCCTTTTTTCTCGCGCTCCTCTCAATAAGGTTTCTCTTCAGAAGGGTCTTTAAGGTGAGCGCACTTGCGCCTCTGGGGTTTATTGTCTTCATACTCACCCTCTCGGCCCTCTCAAGGATTATCTTCGAGGTTGCCGAGTCGGGCGGTATCATTGGAAATACCATCGGCGATTTTCTCTCTTCCTATATCGGCTTCGGAGGGGCCCTCATAGCCCTCGTGGCAGTTGTGCTTATATCCGTGCTTGCCATTACGGGTATGTCCTTTATACAACTAATACTACGCGGCCTTAAGGTCATAGGCGGCGGGATATGCTCCGTGGAGGATAGTCTGAAAAAGAGGCGGCGCGCAAAGGCCGTGAAGAGGTCGGCACGCCTGAAAGAGAAAAAGGCCATTGCCGAGGAAGAGAAAAAGGCTAAAAAAGAGGCCCAAAAGGCCGCTCCTCCTGTTCCGGTCGAACCCCCTATAATAACGGAAGAGGCAAACCTGAAAGAGGCAAAAGCCGCACCTCCCCCGCAGGAGGCCCCTGCAGACAGGGAAGGGGCCCTTGAGTTTACGCCTCCCGCCGGAGAATTCACCCTGCCGGGATCTGAGATGCTCGACATCGCACCCGTGGACAAGATCGGTATCGATAGGGACATGCTCCTGGAGCAATCAAGGGTATTAAGCTCGAAGCTCGCGGATTTCGGGGTGAACGGAAAGGTAGTAGAGGTAAGGCCCGGGCCCGTTGTGACCATGTACGAGTTCGAGCCCGCCCCGGGTATCAAGGTAAACAGAATCCTTAACCTCTCCAATGACCTCGCCCTTGCCATGAAGGCCATGTCCATCAGGATAATAGCCCCCATACCGGGAAAGGCCGTCGTGGGCATAGAAGTTCCCAATATCGATAAGAACAGGATACGTTTTCGTGAGCTTGTTGAGTGCGATGAGTTTAAAAAAACAAGGTCTTGCCTTAGTCTTGCCATAGGAAAAGACATAGCCGGAAAGCCCTTTATAGAAGACCTCGCGAAGATGCCCCATCTTCTCATAGCCGGGGCCACGGGCTCGGGTAAATCCGTCTCAGTAAACTCCATGATTTCAAGCATACTTTTCAAGGCCACGCCTGACGATGTTCGTTTCCTTATGATAGACCCCAAGATGCTCGAGCTTACTGCATACGAGGGCATACCCCATTTAATCACTCCCGTTATAACCAACCCCAGAAAGGCCTCGGCGGCGCTTAAAAGCATAGTTGCCGAAATGACGAAACGATACAGGCTCATGACGGAGAAGGGCGCGAAGAATATTGATATGTATAATCATATCCTCGCCGAAAAGGGTCCGAGCGGCGATACAGGCTCCGAGCATAAGCGTATGCCTTATATCGTAGTCATTATAGACGAGCTTGCCGACCTCATGATGACCTCGGGAAAGGACGTGGAAGAGAGCCTTGTGCGCCTCTCGCAGATGGCGCGTGCATCGGGTATCCACCTTGTCGTGGCCACTCAGCGGCCATCTGTGGATGTGGTTACTGGGCTAATAAAGACAAACCTTCCGGCACGCATCGCCTTTCAGCTCCCTACACGCACGGATTCACGTACCATACTCGACGCCTCAGGGGCCGAGACCCTCCTTGGTCAGGGTGATATGCTCTTTTTACCGCCCAATACATCAAGGCTGAAGAGGGTGCATGGCGTATATGTCTCTGAGGATGAAATTAAAAAACTCAGCTCCTTCTGGAAGGAGCAGGCAGAGCCGGCTTATGACGAGAATCTTATAAAGGAATGCGAAGCCGCCGGGAAGAGAGATGATGACGAAGACCTTGGAGAGGAGTTTCTGAGGCGTTATGACGAGGCCGTAGAGCTTGCCTCTACACTGGAGATGCTCTCCACCTCATATCTCCAGCGAAGGTTCCGGATAGGCTATAATACGGCGGCGCGCCTCATTGAAAAGATGGAAAAGGACGGTATCGTCGGGCCGCCTCAGGGAAGCAGACCGCGGGAGGTCTTGAAGCGTTCATAGATGAAATCTCTTATTAATGTTATATTTTGCCTCTCCTTTGTCTTTTTTATCATCGCTCCCCTGCCTGCGGCGGCAGGCGGAGGTCACGGACGGGAGGACGTTGTGAGCCGCCTTGAGAAGAGGTATCAGGCGATAAGAACCCTTAGCGCAGACTTTACCCAGCTCTCAAAGGGGCTCTCCTCAATGGACGGGGCAGAGGGAGGAAAGGTATATTTCAAAAAACCCGCGCGCATAAGGTGGACTTACAAAGGGAGTGTGACGGATGAGATAATAGGAGACGGCAAGGTCCTCTGGTTCTATCAGCCCGAGCTCAATCAGGCCTTTAAGAGTCAGGCAAAGCAATCCGATATCTCCACGGATTTTCTCTCGGGCATGGGTAGTCTCAGAAAAATCTTTACGGCTTCCATTATCCCTGTTAAGAGAGGTGAGCTTGAGATAAAACTTCAGCCGCGAAAGACCCATCCGCAGATAAAAGACCTCTCTCTTTTTGTAGATATAAAGAGACTGCTTGTTATAAAATTCATCCTCAAGGACCACTACGGCAATACCACAGAGGTGAGCTTTTCTCATATTAAGATAGACGCGCCAATGAGAGATACGTTGTTTGTCTTCACCCCCCCAAAGGGGACCGCTGTAATTGTTCAATAGCCGGATGGTAGCCATGAAAATAATTAAGGAGGTACGATTTTCTTATGCCAAGTTTTGATATAGTCTCAAAAGTAGATGTTCAGGAGGTAGATAACGCCGTAAATCAGGCCAAGGCCGAGTTGAAGAACAGATATGACTTCAAGGGCTCCAAGTGTGAACTCAACTGGGATAAAAAAGAAGAGATTACCGTCACGGGAGATAGCGATACAAGGCTGAAGGCCCTTGTCGAGATGGTGCAGGCGAGGCTCGTAAAGAGGGGAGTTTCCCTTAAATTTCTTGATTTTCAGCCCGTTGAGGATATGTCAGGGGACATGAAGAAGCAGGTCATAAAGGTCACTCAGGGCATTCCCACAGATAAGGCGAAGGCCATGGTTAAGATGATAAAGGGCCTTAAATTAAAGGTGCAGGCTCAGATTCAGGACGATCAGATACGCGTCACGGGGAAAAAACTCGACGACCTTCAGGCCGTTATTCAGGACATGAAGGCCCGCGACCTTGATGTTGCACTGCAGTTTATCAATATGAGGTCCTGATTGCCCGTAGCGACAAAGAGGTGGACGGAGATAAGGGCCAGCGGCCCGGAGGCTGGTAAAGACAGGGCCATAGCCTGCCTTATCGGGGCAGGAAGCGGCGCTGTGATAGAGTCAAGCAGGAGCGCCGGAAGTCCCCTTGCATTCACGGGTGAGCAGGCCCTTACGGCATGCCTTCCCGAGGGAGCGGAAAGGGCGCTTGCCTCTCTTGCAGATGGCTTGAAGGCCATTGGCTGGAGCGCGGCCATTAAGACCATAAAAGACCGCGATTGGTCCGTACTCTGGCGTGCCGGTATAAAACCTGTGAGGGTATCGTGCAGTGGCTCTCGCGGTAAAGATGCCAGGGGGCTTTTTATAAAGACCAGCTGGTCAAAGGCCCTTAAGAGGCCCGGTGAGACCGAGATAATAATAGACCCCTCCATGGCCTTCGGCACAGGCTCGCACCCCACGACAAGGATGTGCCTCAAGGCCCTTGCTACGCTCCTTGGCGGCCCTTCCGTGGCCTCGGCAAAGGGGCCGATACTTGATGTAGGCACAGGCTCCGCCATCTTGATGATAGCGGCCATGAGGCTCGGCGCCACAAGGGCTCTTGGTCTTGAGATAGACCCCCTTGCCATAAGGGTTGCGCGAAAAAATCTGAAACGTAATAATATAAGGGCCCGCCTCAGCAGTAGTCCTCTCTCGAATGTCAGAGAAAAATTTTCCATAATTACGGCCAACATCTTCTCAGAAGAGCTGAGGCGTCTCGCCCCAGGGCTTGTAGACAGACTCGGGAGCGCTCAGGGGTATATCGTCCTCTCAGGGTTGCTCCGCGAGCAGGCCCCGCCAATTATCTCTCTTTACAGGGGGCTTGGAATGAGGGTGTTTAAGCGTTTTGTATCCCGTGAGTGGACATGTATTGTCCTCGTACGAGGCAAGGATATGGGGGGGAAGGGGGGCTCGTGAGAAGATTTTACCTCGAAGGGCTTACTGCGGATTCTTCCAGGGCGAGCTTAATGGGGGGTGAGTTTAGGCATCTCAAGGTATTGAGGCTCAAGGAGGGCGAGAGGGTAATACTCTTTAACGGCAAGGGACTTGGGGTTAAGGCCGTGATTCGCTCTATAGGAGAGGCCGTGGCGGAGTTTGATATTGAGGGGGCTGATGCTTCACGCCGGGAGTCTCCACTTGGGATTATCCTCATAAGCGCCCTCACCAAGGGAGATAAACCCGACCTTATCGTGCAGAAGGCCACGGAGCTTGGCGTAAGTTCCATAATATTTTATCCCGCGGGGCGAAGTGTCCCCGAGGTTCGGGGGGAGAGGCTCGATAAAAGGCTTGGGAGATGGAATCGCATTGCCCTTGGGGCGGTCAAACAGTGCGGGCGTTATACCCTGCCAGTTATTAAGATTGAGCCCGGATTCGCCGGGGCCATGGAGAGGGCGGCATCTGCCGAGGTAAAACTCTTTTTTTACGAGGGCGGAGGCCCTCCCGTTGGTGAAGTCCTTGAAGGCCGGCGCGCCGAGGGGCCAAAAAGCATGGCAATCCTCATCGGCCCCGAGGGCGGCTTTACAGAGACCGAATACGGGCTTGCCGTCAGCTCAGGTTATAAGCCATGCAAACTTGGGCCAAGGATACTGCGGGCAGAGACAGCCGCCATCGCGGCCGTGGCCATTGCGCAGAACCTCCTCGGCGACATTTAAACCCGATATCTCCTCAATACTCTTTTTATCCTCTCTCCATGCCAGATATTTCGCCATACAATTGAATATATTCATAAAAATACCTCTCCTGCCTTGACAATCAGGGGCCTCGCCCCTACATTACTAATGAAATCGAGAATTCAGGCGGTTAAAGGCCGTGGACTGACTATAAAAAAAGAGTATCAAGGAGGAAGTAATGGGAAAGATAATAGGCATTGACCTTGGCACGACGAACTCCGTCGTAGCTGTGATGGAGGCCGGTGAGCCGAAGGTAATAGTCAACGAGGAGGGTAGCAGGATTACCCCCTCTGTTGTGGCCTTTACAAAGGATAAGGAGACTCTCGTCGGACAGGTCGCCAAGCGGCAGGCCGTCACAAACCCAGAGGATACCATATTCTCCATAAAACGCTTTATGGGCCGTAAATTCGACGAGGTCAACGAAGAGATGAAGATGGTCCCCTACAAGGCCATCAAGGACGCTCAGGGCCGCGCCGCCGTGAAGTCCGCCAACATGGGAAGGGAGTACCTCCCCCCGGAAATTTCCGCCGTAATACTGCAGAAACTCAAGCGTGCCGCCGAGGACTACCTTGGCGAGGCCGTAACAGAGGCCGTTATCACCGTGCCCGCATATTTTAATGACGCCCAGCGTCAGGCCACCAAGGACGCCGGCAAGATAGCCGGTCTTGATGTAAAGCGCATAATCAACGAGCCCACGGCATCTTCCCTTGCCTATGGAATGGACAAGAAAAAGGAAGAGAAGATAGTTGTCTACGACTTTGGCGGAGGCACATTCGATGTCTCCATACTTGAGGTTGGAGACGGCGTTTTCGAGGTAAAGGCCACTAACGGCGATACCCACCTTGGCGGAGATAACTTTGACCAGCGCATCATTGACTGGCTCACAGCGGAGTTCAAAAAAGATCAGGGCGTTGACCTCTCAAAAGACAAGATGGCCCTCCAGCGCCTCAAGGAAGCGGCGGAGAAGGCCAAGATTGAGCTATCAAGCGTAGCCGAGACAGAGATAAACCTCCCCTTTATCACAGCCGATTCCTCTGGCCCCAAGCACCTTGTGATGAGGCTCTCAAGGGCCAAGCTCGAGCAACTCGTCGAGGACCTCATAAAGAGGAGCAAGCACCCCTGCGAGGCGGCCCTGAAGGACGCGGGGCTACGGGCCTCGGACATTAACGAGGTGGTAATGGTCGGAGGCATGACGCGCATGCCCGCCATACATGACTTTGTAAAGAACTTCTTCGGCAAAGAGCCTCACAAGGGCGTTAACCCCGATGAGGTAGTGGCCATAGGAGCGGCCATTCAGGGCGGAGTGCTCGCAGGTGACGTGAAGGACGTTGTACTTCTGGACGTTACGCCCTTGAGCCTCGGCATTGAGACCCTTGGCGGCGTAATGACCACGCTTATAGCGAGGAACACGACCATACCCACAAAAAAACAGGAGGTCTTCACTACGGCCGCCGATAATCAGACACAGGTGGAGATACATGTCCTGCAGGGTGAGAGGCAGATGGCCGCCGACAACCGCACCCTTGGCAGGTTTCACCTCGTGGGCATACCAAGCGCTCCGAGGGGTGTGCCTCAGGTAGAGGTGGCCTTTGATATAGACGCCAACGGCATACTGAATGTATCGGCCCTTGACAAGGCCACTAATAAGACACAGAACATAACCATTACTGCCTCAAGCGGCCTTTCTGCCGAGGAGGTAGAGGCCAAGGTAAAAGAGGCCGAGGCCCATGCCGAGGAAGATAAGGATAAAAAGGCCCGCATAGATATGCGCAATCAGCTCGACAGCCTTGTCTATTCCACGGAGAAGCTCCTGAAGGAGAACAGGGAAAAAATCTCCGAGGAAGACGCCAAGCTCGTTGATGAGGCCTTGGCCGAGGGTAAAACGGCCCTTGAGGGCGACAAGTCCGTTGACGAGATGAAGGCGGCCTTGGAGAAGATAAACAGCTCTTCTCACAAGCTCGCTGAGCAGATGTACAAAGAGGCCAGCGCCGCAGGGCAGGCCGAAGGCGCGGCAGGGGCTGAAGAAGGCGAAAAGCCCGAAGGCGATGTCGTAGACGCCGAGGTAGTTGACGATGGCGATGCCAAGGAGAGCGCCGCCGAGTAAACTTGTTTTTTTCTCCACTAAGTGCTATCTTTCCCTTCAAGGGGGGGTAACTGTGCCGCGTAAGCCGTCCAGGGAGCCCCCCTTGTTTTTTGTAAATAACCCTAGAGATAAAGAGTCCCTTTATGGCAGGAAAGGATTTTTACGATATACTCGGTGTAACCCGTGATGCCTCCGCAGAGGAGATAAAAAAGGCCTATCGCGGCCTTGCCAGAAAGTATCATCCTGACCTCCACCCCGGCGATAAGGCCATGGAGAAAAAGTTCAAGGAGATAAACGAGGCATACTCCGTGCTTGGCGATCCTCATAAAAAAGAGGATTATGACCTTACGGGGAGCGTGCCTTTCGGGCATGGTCAAGGCGGGCCCGGGGGATGGCCGCCGCAGGGCGGAGGTATGGGCGATTTCGGCGGTTTCGAAGGCGGGGCAGGGGGCTTTGAGGATATCTTCAGCGATATATTCGGCATGGGAGGCAGAAGACGGGGACCCCGGCGGGGCGAGGACCTCGAGTACAGGTTGAGCCTTGATTTT
This sequence comes from uncultured Thermodesulfobacteriota bacterium, assembly GCA_964474975.1. Taxonomy (GTDB): domain Bacteria; phylum Desulfobacterota; class GWC2-55-46; order GWC2-55-46; family JADFVP01; genus JAJRZX01. Next base: position 19,588 of record CAYYUX010000007.1, on the reverse strand, counting down.
CTTCAGGCCGTAAGGGGCGCAGAGATAAAGGTGACTGTCCCAAGGCGCACCGGAGCTGAAAAAATTACCATTAAGATACCTGCCGGCATAAGTGACGGCGCAAGGGTAAGGGTGGCTGGCAAGGGGCATGAGGGCTATGACGGCGGTCCCTCAGGAGACCTCTTTATTCTGACAGAAGTTGGTACACACCCCTATTTTAAGAGGAAGGGGCTTGATATATACGTAAATGTCCCTGTCTCCTTAGGCGAGGCCCTCCTTGGCGCCGAGATAGAGGTACCCACCATTACGGGCTCGGCGAGGATAAAGATATCTCCATGCACGCAGGGCGGACGTAAGCTGAGGCTCCGAGGCAAGGGTGTGCCATCAAGGCGTGGCGGTCATGGAAACCAGTATTGTGTAATAAATATAACCCTGCCCGAGTCCCTTGACAAGGAATCAAAGAAGCTTATCGAGGAGTTTGAGAGCCGTAACCCCATTAATCCGAGAAAGGGCCTCTGGTAAGAGCGCTGTACCTGGTTTTGTCTTAAGAGTTTGCCGTCTCTTCATCCCCGGGCTCATTATGCTTTTGCCCTTTTTTATACCAGATAACCGCTTAAACCTCTTCCATAATACATCGTAATATTCATGGTCTTATCTTCTTACAGGGGCATGGCAGTGCGCATTCACTTGAGGCGTGTCATGAAAAGTGTAATGCGATTGTAACAATTTCGTCATGATACCTCAACATAGCGTGCCTATCATAAGAGCATTATAATATGGGAGAAAAGGGTGAATCTTCTGTTATGAAGTACTCAGGATCGAGCACTGCCTGCGAACCCTTATTCCCTTAATGCCGTTATGAGATGACGAGCCTTGTCCTGCTACCTTACTCACAACGGGAAATAAGGCGATACTAAAGCATGGTCCCAAAAGTACTGGCTGTAGATGATGACAGGGATATTTTGAGGCTTCTTCAGTTCAACTTTGTAAAGGCCGGTTTTGATATGGTCACTGCTGAAAACGGACTCGATGCCGTGGCCATTGTTAAGCGTGAGAGGCCGGAGTTGATAATACTCGATGTAATGCTCCCGGGCATGGACGGCACCGATGTTTTGAAGGCCCTTAAGCGCGACCCCGAGAGCGAGAATATACCTGTAATTATGCTTAGCGCAATGGGCGATGAAATAGACCGTGTCCTTGGCTTCGAACTCGGAGCTGATTATTACATGATAAAGCCCTTTAGCTACAAGGAGCTAATATTGAGGGCGAGCAAACTTGTGAAGATAAAGGCGCCATTTGCAGAAGAGCTTATAAAAAAAGGGCCCTTGATTATTGATTCTGCAAGGTTTACCGCAAAGGTCAACGGCATAGAGCTCGATGTTACGACAATGGAGCTTAAGCTACTGATTTTACTGGTAAATGCCAACGGCAGGACCCTTGAGCGAACTTTGCTTATGAGCAGAATATGCGGATATAACAATAAGAGTACCGAGAGGACCATTGACAGCCACATAAGAAGACTGAGGTCCAAGTTCGGAGAGCATAAAGGCTGTATCGAGACAGTGCGTGGTTTTGGATACAGATTTGACGAGTCGGCCCTTCTCGACCGCTAAGGTATTGTGAGATATATAAAAAAACTATGGGAAACACATACCCCGGAGTTGTTACCTGCCATCCTTGTCCTGAAGATGGCCTCGTCGCTTAAGCGCCCTGATTTCTTATCTATAATCATATAATATCAGCCCTTTGACTCTCTCTTGAGAGCCTCTATGAAGGTCTCGTAACTCGGCCAAAAGACAGGATAAATACTTTATTGTAAAATAAAGGGAGAAAACTTTTATTTTTTACGTTATAATAATAAAGTTTACGGCCCTTCCCTTTGGGCCGTAGACAGGGAGAGGTAGATAAGGTAATCAAGATTCCAAGAGTTTAAATAAAGGAGCCCTGGTGACCGAACTTGAGAACATGAGAGAAAAACTCTCTGCAAAGGCGGAAAGGGTACTTGACCTTGCCCTTGAGGAGAGCAAGAAGCGTGAGCATTACTATCTTGGCGTAGAGCATCTCTTTCTGGCTTTTTCCAGAGTGGAGAAGGCCTTCTTCAGGGAGGTCATGGAAGATCTTAACCTCGACGCAGGTCACGTAATAAGTTTTCTCAACGAGCATCTCAACGTCACTAATCAGTACATTGGTTTCGGCATCAAAATCCCCCCGGCTACAAAAAATGTCTTCAGAATAGCAAAAGAAGAGGCCTATCGATGGGGCAGGGACGAGATAACGCCTACAGACCTCTTTATCGCCATTTTCCAGGAAAATAACAGCCTTCCCGCAAAGGTCTTCAGGAGCTTCGGCCTCGACCGTGATTATGTCATGCGGAGAATATCCGTGAAGGTGCGAAGTAAAGAAGAGCTGAAAGAAGAACTCCTTAAAAAATACGAACTTCCCCCAAATCTCAAACACTTTGCCGTCAACCTCAATAAACTTGCACGTCTCGATAAGCTCCCTCTTATAATAGGCAGGGATAAAGAGATAGACGAGGTAATGGAAATTCTCTGTCACGTGGAGCGTTCCAACTCCGTCATGATAGTTGGAGAGCCCGGTGTAGGGAAGACTGCCGTTGTCGAGGGGCTCGCGAGACGCATTGAGATGGCTCCGGAGTCTGTGCCAAAGAGGCTGAGAGACAAGCATATTGTCAATATTCAGATGAACTCCATAGTCGCCGGGACAATATTTCGCGGTATGTTCGAGGACAGGATTGAGAAGATAATCAAGGAGATTAAGGAGAGAAAGAACATAATCTTCTTTGTCGACGAGGCCCATACCCTCATAGGCGCCGGCAGCGCCATGGGCGTGCCCTCAGACGCCGCCAATATATTGAAGTCCACTCTCGCGCGCGGCGAGGTTCAGATTATAGGCGCGACTACGCTCTCGGAGTATAAAGAGTTTATCGCCGAGGACGAGGCCCTGGCGCGCCGTTTTCGCCTTGTAAACGTAGAGGAGCCCTCTGTGGACGAGACAAAAGAGATCCTTTACGGCATCAGGCAGAGGCTTGAAAAGAACTATTCCGTAGCCGTGGATGATGTCGCCATAGATACGGCACTTGATATGAGCAAGAGGTATATGCGTAGCCTCAAGATGCCCGATAAGGTCATAGGCTGGCTTGATACGGCCTGCGTCAAGGTGGAGATAAATCGTCCCGGCAAGCCCGTGGGGGCCACTGATGTCATAGAGGTTATTTCGCAGGAGACAAAGATACCTGAAGACATGATTTTCAGGGATACTACGTCGCGTTTACGCGACATGGAGAGGATACTTTCGCGCAGACTCGTAGGCCAGGGCGAGGCAATTAGCGCGCTCTCGCGCAGACTGCGTCTTAATAAAGGTCCTTTAAAAGAAAACTTCGCCCGTCCCGACGGCGTGCTCTTGTTCCTCGGCCCGACGGGTGTGGGAAAGACAGAGCTTGCCCGCAGTCTTGCGGAGTTTCTCTTTGGTGACGATAAGAAAATGATACGCCTTGACATGAGCGAGTATAAAGACGGCAATATTGCCGTAGACAAGCTCCTTGGAATGCCGCGGGGCATTGTGGGCTCGGAGCATGGCGGGCTCCTTACAAATCCCGTGCGTGAAAATCCCTACTCCGTTGTCCTCCTCGACGAAGTGGAAAAGGCCCATCCCTATGTGCTCAATCTCTTTTTGCAGGTATTCGACGAGGGCTGGCTCACAGACGGCCGCGGCAGGAAGGTTTATTTCAGCGATACCGTTATCATCATGACCAGTAATATCGGTGCCGATATCTTCAAAAAATATGTACAGCCCCTGGGTTTCATGCCCGAGGGGCAGAGTGCAAAGGCCCTTCAGAAGGATATTTTGAAAGACCTTGAAAATACCTTTTCAGCGGAATATCTAAATCGTATAGACGACATAATCGTATTTTCTCCCCTTACTCGCGAAGAGGTATACGAGCTCTCTCTACGGTATATTAACGGCATCAGAGAGAGCCTCAGGGAGTTTGGCAAGGACCTCAGTGTAGATGACGGGGCCGTTGAGGCGCTTGTGGAGGCCGGGTACAGCAAGAAATACGGCGCGAGGTTTCTTAAGCGTCACATAGATGAGAAGATAAAGGTTCCTTTAACCCTTAAATGGAAGGAAAGCGACCTCTTCAAAGTAGTCCTCCGAGACAGGGATATACAGGTGAGGGCCATGCCTTCCGGTAAACCGGTGCTTTTATGATTAAGAAGATACTTGTAGCTCAGGACGGCTCTAATAACAGCTCCTCTGCCGCGGAGTACGCGTTATGGCTGGCAAAGAGGTTCAAGGCAGGGGTTGTGGGGCAATTTGTCGTGGACAAGGTCTTGCTTGAAGGCCCCTTTTTTCACGACCTCTCGGCCTCCATTGGTTTTGAGCCTTTTGTGAATTTTTCCGAGAAGATGAGAGAGACCCTTGAGGCAAGAGGCGCGGATATCCTCTCGGAGTTCAGAGAGCGATGCAGGGAGTCGGGGATTACCTCAGAGAGCCTTGTCACCACCGGTCTTGTAGCCGTGGAGCTATGCAAGAGCGCGCGGTTAGCAGATCTTCTTGTAATCGGACGCAAGGGCGACAGTGAGGACTTTGATACAGGCATGCTCGGCTCTGTTGCCGAGGGTGTGGTGCGTAGAAGCCGTACACCGGTCTTTATCGCTCCAAGTGAGTTCAGCCCCGTTAAGAACCCCCTACTTGTCTACGATGGCAGTGCTAACGCCGGGGATGCCATGCGTCTCGCGGCGGAGTTCGCCAAGGTGACTGGTAAGAGGCTTACCGTGGCCTCAGTAGGCACAGAGGTCGAGGCCGACGAGCATCTTGTGGATGCCATGGATTATCTGAAGTCTTATGATATTAAGGGCGCCTTCAAGGAGTTGAAGGGAGAGGCCCCCGTGGAGATTGAAAAATACTATAATGACGCGGGTCATGATATGCTCTTTATGGGAGCTACCCACAGGTCACGCATCCTTGAGCTGGTCCTCGGCAGTACGGCGGAGTATGTTCTCCGGGCCGTTACCGGTCCGGTATTGATTGTAAGGTAGCCTTTTGTCTATATCCTATCCCATCATTCCTTGGAGTCGGTCTGAATAAGGTTGACTTGTCTTTTTTGTCTGTGTTAATTTTTAATATTTATAAGATTGTTCGCTATATGCGCGCATGGGACGTTTCTTTAACTAATCCTCCGTTACCGGAGGGCGCGGCATGCCCCTTTTTCGCACCCTTACCTTGATAGGCCGATTATGAGCGCCGAGATTAAAAAAACACATATTGAGGAGTTCAAAGACCTGCTCGGGGCGCGTGAGAGCGAGTCCATAAAGAAGCTCGTCAAGGACCTGCACGCCTCTGATGTTGGGAGGATATTCAAGGGGCTCGATGAGAAAGAGTCCATGGAGTTTTTCAAGCTCCTTACAAATGTTGTGGCCTCGGAGGTCCTCCTTGAGGTAGACGACCATCAGAGGCAGAAGCTCCTTGATACCCTTAAACCCGAGCGTCTCATCGAGGTTGTTGACGAGATGGAGACCGATGACGCCGCCGACATCATCTCCGAACTTCCCGCCGAGGACGCGCGGCAGGTCCTTGACGGAATTGATGTAAGAGATTCCATCGATGTTCAACGGCTTCTCGTTTACCCCGAGGATACGGCTGGCGGAAAGATGCAGGCCGAGCTTATCTCCATTCCCGGCGATGCCACTGCGGAACAAGGTATTGAGGCGGTCAGGAAAAAGAGCGCCGACATGGAGAATATAACAAATATATTCGTAGTGGACGCGCTCGGCAGGCTCATAGGTGTTTTGCCTATAGCGCGGCTCATACAGGGCTCCCCCGATACGCCTATCTCGGAGATAATGGACAGTGAGCCCATGCACGTAACAACGGACGTGGACCAGGAAGAGGTAGCAAGGTTATTCGAGCGTTATGATCTTCTCTCTCTGCCCGTAGTGGACGGCAAGGGTGTGCTTGTAGGCAGGATTACCGTGGATGATGTTGTTGATGTCATAGAAGAAGAGATATACGAGGACTTTTACCGCATGGCCGGCCTTAACAAGGAGGAGAGGATTACAGACGCGCCTCTCCGTTCCATTAAGATGAGAGCGCCGTGGCTTCTTGTAAACCTCGGCACGGCCTTTCTTGCCGCATCAGTGGTAAAGGTCTTTTCAGGGACCATTGAGAAATTGGTAATTCTTGCCGTTCTTATGCCCGTTGTGGCAGGTATGGGCGGCAACGCCGGGACTCAGACGATAACAGTTCTTGTCAGAAGCCTTGCCCTTGGCGAACTTGAGTTTAAAGACGCTAAAAGGATATTGCTTAAGGAAATTACTATAGGTTTTTTTAACGGACTGCTCATAGGCCTCGGTGCCGGCATTATCGCCTATATCCTCGGCGCTGGGCCAGCCGTGGGCCTTCTCATATTCCTTGCCATGATAGGCAACCTTGTTATAGCCGGGTTCAGCGGGGCTTGTATCCCTCTCCTCCTGAAGCGCCTTAAGGTCGACCCGGCTATATCCGCGGGAATTTTTGTGACAACGTGCACTGATATAGGAGGTTTTCTAAGCTTTTTGGGGCTTGCCACAATATTTATCAAGATGGGTTTTCTATGAAGAGGGGGCATTACGTTACGGAAGCGATTATCCTTGATTCTTTTGATTACGGCGAGTCAGACCGCATACTCGCCTTCTGTACAAAGGACTTTGGCAAGGTAAAGGGGATAGCAAAAGGGGCGAGGCGGAGCAGAAAGAGGTTTGTGGGAAGGCTCGAGCCCGGCTCTTGCATCAACCTTTTTTTCCATTACAGCGAAAAGAGCGATCTCGTCAGGATTGAGGACGCGGCGCTTATTAACGGTTTTGCATATATCAGGGACGACGTTGAACGCTTTGCCTCTGCCTGTTATCTCCTCGAGCTTACGGGGGCTTTTACGAGACCGGGGTTGTCTCTACCAGAGGTTTTCAGTATACTTTTCGATTTTATCTCGTTCATTGGGAGCGGTGCAGACAACGCGCTCTTGAGCAGGTTTTTTGAGATCAGATTACTCTCTATCCTTGGCTTTATGCCGGGGTTGGAGCATTGCGTATCCTGTGGAGAGGCCGTTGGTAGCCCTGAAAGTGGAGGTAAGCTTGGTTTTTGTCCGCAAAGGGGGGGAGTGCTTTGCAATGGGTGCGTTACTGAGATGAGGGGCGAGAAGGTCTTCTCTCTCAGCGCGGGAACGGCCATGTTTATTCAAGCCGCCCGGAGGATGGCCGTGGACAAGCTCGACAGACTGCGGCCCGGACCCTCTTTTATGGACGAGGCCGGCCCTCTTCTCGATCGCTTCATACAGATACGTCTCGGCCATGGTCTCAAGACCAAAAAGTTTATGGACCAGATGAAGGACCTGAACCCAATGCCCCTTTGAGGGGTAAGGTTCTCGTAAAACAATACTTCTTAACGAAAGGTGAATCCAGATGATGTATCTTCAGGACCTTGTTTTGGCTCTCCAGAAATTCTGGGCAGACCAGGGGTGTCTTCTTAAACAGCCTTATGATATGGAGATGGGTGCAGGGACTTTTCACCCCGCTACTTTTTTAAGAGTCCTCGGCCCCGAGCCATGGAAGGCCGCCTATGTACAGCCTTCGCGCAGGCCAACAGATGGCCGTTACGGCGAGAATCCCAACAGGCTTCAGCACTACTACCAGTTTCAGGTCATATTAAAACCGTCGCCTGACGATATACAGGATATATACTTAAATAGCCTCAAGGCACTCGGCATAAATCCCCTTGAGCATGATATAAGGTTTGTGGAAGACGACTGGGAATCTCCTACCCTTGGGGCCTGGGGTCTCGGCTGGGAGGTATGGCTCGACGGCATGGAGATAACGCAGTTCACTTATTTTCAACAGGCCGGAGGCATAGACCTCTCTCCCGTGCCCGGGGAGATTACCTACGGTATCGAGAGGATAGCCATGTACCTGCAGGACGTGGACAGCGTTTTTTCCCTTAAATGGAATAAAGACATCTCATACGGCGATATTCACCTTACAGGTGAGATAGAGTTCTCGTCTTATAACTTCGATGGCGCTGATAAGGATATGCTCTTACAGCTCTTTGATATGTATGAGAGTGAATCAAAGCGGCTCCTTGAAAGCGAACTCGTGCTACCCGCCTATGACCTATGCCTGAAGTGCTCACATACCTTTAACCTCCTTGATGCCCGCGGTGCAATAAGCGTTGCCGAGAGGACGGCCTTTATCGGGCGTATAAGAAACCTCGCAAAAGGCTGTGCTTCCGGTTATCTGAAGACAAGGGAGGAGCTTGGTTTTCCTCTTCTTGAAAAAAACCGCAACGTGAGTTTATGAAAAACATGGGCAATAAGGGGCTGAAAGAGGCTAAATCAGGCGGTGCAGATGAGGCGGCGAGGCTTTTTGCCTCGGCTAATAAGGCGAGGCAGGCTTCGAAGTTTGAGACTGCGGCGGCCCTTTATGGAGAAGCCTCTTCTATCGCAGGATCTGATAAAGCCCTTAAACTGGACTGCTCCTTTGCCATCGGCGATTGCCTTCGCCTGACGGGAGATTTTGTAAAGAGCGCTCGAAGTTATCGCTCTGCCCGAAAGTTATCTCTTGCCATGGATGACGCCTCTGGCGCCCGCGACGCCCTTGTGGGGCTCGGGCTCTGCTATAGGGCCACGGGGAGGTTTCCAGAGGCCATGAAGATATTTAATGACGCTCTGTGTTTTTACCGTAGCCGTGATGATAAGCCGGCCATCGCCTTTACCCTCTGGGCGCGCGGTGGTGCAAGGCGGCTCAAGGGGAATCTCAAGGGAGCCATTGCTGATTTTACGGAGGCAAAAGCCATGTACTCTGCACGGCGGGACCGCTCGGGCGTGGGTTTCTGCCTTACGGGGCTCGGTGGGGCCTCGCGGGTAAAAGGGGATATCGCCGACTCTTACAAGTACTATAAAAAGGCGAACCGCATCTTCACTTCCCTCGGTGATACCTTTGGAAAGGCATACTCATACTGCGGCATGGCAAACGCAAAGAGAATGATGGGCGACTTTACGGGCTCCATGGATTTTTTTAAAAAGGCGCGCCTCCATTACAAAAAAATGGGCGACAGGGTGAGCTACGCCTATACCCTCTGGGCATACGGCACGAGCCGTCAACTCCTTGGCCGCGACAAGATGGCCCTTAGAAATTTTACTGAAGCCGAGGGCCTCTTTAAGGATACGGGCGACAGGCGCGGCCTTATATATTGCCAAATCTCAAGAGGCGAGATTCTCTTCAAGACCGAACCAAGAGCCGCTATAAAAATTGAGAGAAAGGCGCTTAAGCGGGCCGAGAGCCTTGGTCTTAAGACAGAGGCAGGCTACGCAAGGCGCGTTCTCAAGGCCATGGAGTTTAGCCCCGATGATCTTCCCCTTAACCTTGCCTGATTAACCCTTTAAAAATAGGTTCTTTCTCTATGAATATCTTTCACGCTATTATACTGGCCCTTGTGCAGGGGGTGACTGAGTTTCTGCCCATTTCATCTACGGCGCACCTCATACTGCTCCCAAGGCTTACGTCGTGGCCCGATCAGGGGCTTGCCTTTGATGTTGCGCTAAATACCGCTACGTGGCTTGCCGTGATTATTTATTTCAGGTCCGAGCTTGTTGCATTGACAATAGGTTTTTTAAGGACCCTCTCCCCGGGGCGGCGGCGGGGTAAGGGGCGCGACAGAGGCAGAAACCCCGAGGGCAGGCTCGCTTGGATGATACTCGTCGGCACCATACCCGTGGGGCTTGCAGGTTTCTTTGCTCACGATATCGTAGCCGGAAGGCTCAGGACCCTCCCTGTGGTGGCTATCTCTTCCATTGTATGGGGGCTCGTACTCTATCTCGCCGACAGGCGGCCCGGAGCAAAGGAGATAAACGGCATGGGGTGGGGGAGTGCTATATTTATCGGTATGGCTCAGGCCATCGCCCTAATTCCCGGCACAAGCAGGTCGGGCATTACCATAACGGCAGGGCTTTTTACAGGGATGTCCAGAAACGCCTCGGCGCGGTTTTCTTTTTTGCTATCCGTCATAGTAGGCGGGCTCGCCGGTTCGTTGGAGGGGCTTAAACTAATAAAGGCCGGCCTTGATACGCCCTGGTCGGCCCTTATTGTGGGTTTTGTCGTGGCCTTTGTCTCGGCCTATCTCGTGATTCACCTCTTTCTGAAGTTTATCACTCGGGCCTCCATGACCCCGTTTGTAATATACAGGGTCGGCCTTGGTCTGCTCTTGTTTTTCTTCATCTTTTTCTAAACTCCCCTTACAGGCGTTTCATGCACTTCTCAACGGCGTAGAGAGTTTTTTCTATGTCGTCTTTTGTATGGGCAAGTCCAATGAAGTTGGCCTCGAATTGCGAGGGCGGAAGCATTACGCCGGCTTTGAGCATACGTGTAAAATAGCGAGAGAATTTTTTCAGGTCACATGCCGAGGCCCCTGCGTAATCCACGGGACGCTCTGCGTTGAAGAAGAGGGTGAACATGGCGCCTGCCGCCGTAATCGTGCAGTCCACACCGGCCCTCTCGGCCACTTCTTTAATTCCATCTGTGAGTGTCGTTGCCTTTTTAAGGAGCTTGGGGTAAGAGGCCTTTCTCTTAAGTATCTTGAGCGTCTCAATGCCAGCTGTCATGGCAATGGGGTTGCCAGAGAGCGTTCCCGCCTGATATACGGGACCAATGGGAGCGAGTTTTTCCATGATATCCCGCTTTCCTCCAAAGGCGCCTACGGGAAGACCTCCCCCTATTACCTTTCCAAGGCACGTTATATCGGGGTCGACCTTGAAGACCTGCTGAGCCCCGCCATAGCAGAGCCTGAAGCCGCTCATTACCTCGTCCATTATAAGAAGCGCGCCGTATTTCTCGCATAGGGCCTTTAGGGAGTGCAAAAAACCCTCTTTCGGAAGTACTACGCCCATATTACCCGGTACTCCTTCTACGATGACGCAAGCAATATCCTCCGGGGATTTTTTAAAGAGCCTTTCCACAGAGCCTATGTCGTTATATATGGCGTTAAGCGTGTTTTGTGCAAGGGTCTTTGGAACGCCGGGGCTTGAGGGTATGCCGAGGGTGGCGGCACCGCTACCGGCCTTTACAAGAAGGCTGTCTCCGTGTCCGTGGTAACAGCCCTCGAATTTTACTATTTTATCTCTTCCCGTATAGGCGCGTGCGAGCCTCAGGGCGCTCATGGTGGCCTCTGTGCCTGAGCTTACGAAACGTACCATGTCCATGGACGGAAAGGCCTCAATGGTCATGCGCGCAAGCGTTACCTCAAGCTCTGTGGGTGCGCCGAAGCTCGTTCCTCGTCCAATGGCCCTTGTAAGGGCCTTTACCACTGCGGGATGGGCGTGTCCAACAATCATTGGACCCCATGAGCCTATGTAGTCAATGTATCTGTTTCCGTCGGCGTCAGTAACGTGCGAGCCGAGGGCTTTTTTGATGAAAAGGGGTTTTCCGCCTACGGCGCTAAAAGCCCGAACAGGGCTGTTTACACCGCCGGGGATTATTTTTTTGGCCTCCCGTAAGAGAGAAGCGGATTTTTTTACGCTTTTTTTTGCGGCCATAAAACGGCCCTCCTTTTGGATTTTTTTAATGAAAACAGGCATATCCTAACTTATCATCTCCATGGATGTCAATCTCAATTTCAACTTATGCGTTTTGTCACACTGACTTAACAGAGCTGTCATAATTCTGTAACAAAGAGGATGTAGTCTATGTAAAAAAACAAAAGACAGAGAAACCAAAGGAGGAAGAAATGGAATGTCCATTTTTAAAAGGAATAAGCACTCACAGGCTATGTAAGGCATCGCCGGCGCTATACACACCGGTTATGGAAGACCTTGATGAATACTGTTCAACAGAAGACTTTACTGATTGTCCCATCTTTCTTGCCCGTACATTAAGATGGACGTTTAAAGAAGGCGTAGCCATAACGGCCCTGTAATATCATTTGAAAAAGTCAAAGGGAGAGGAAGGGAAAAGATGAAAAGAGCAGAGATGAGAAGCAGAAAATATCTGGTGGGTTTTTCGGTATTTATGGTGGCCCTGGCCATCCTCTTTACCGGAGCTGTGCAGAAGGCCGACGCCTCGGGTATTACCGTATATCGTGATGGCGACAAATTTGTCAAGATAGGCGGCAGGATTCAGTTGCAGTATCACTTCCAGAACATGCAGACCTCAACAACCGACCCCGTTGGACAGGATGATATCTTCTTCAGACGTCTTCGTCCTTTTATAGAGGGCAGTGTTACAAAAAATTGGTTTGGTAAGTTTCAGTGGGACATGGGCGAATCCAAAAAAGTCTCTTTGAAGGATGCTTTTGTAGGCTATCACGGCCCCCACAACATAAAGATAGAGTTTGGAAACGCCTACTTCCGCTTTTCGCAGGAAGACCTTACTTCCTCGAAGAAACAGCAGTTAGTAGAGAGGACCTTTGTCGGTGACCATCACTACGGCTCCCCTGAAAGGAACGTGGGAATACATCTTACCGGCTCCCTCATGGATAAACATATAACCTACGGCGCATCACTGGCCATAGCCGATATCACTCCTAAATCAACTCAGCTGGATTTTGGCACGCCCGTTAATATCAGTAGCAAGAGCGGCAAGTTCAACCAGGGTACTATGGCCGGTGTACGTGCAAGCTATCATCCCTTTGGTTATCTTCCCATGAGCCAGGGCGACCTTGCCAAGGGGCCCCTCAAGGCTGTAGTTAATGTTGCCGCTTTCGGATGGCAGAATGATGATGACCACAATAAGAACACCAATGCCTCTGGTTTTGATACAAGCGGCGGCGCCAACCTTGATGTAGATAACGTGGAAGGTCTTGAGTTCAGTGGAGCCGTACGTTTCAAGGGTATCTCCGTAGACGCTGAGTACAACAGGTTCCGTGCCGAGACAGTTGACAACAGGGCCACAGGCGGCATATACAGGAACGGCGCCACTACACTGGAGAACCTCGCCATTGAGGGTGGATACATGATACTTGCCAATAAGCTTGAGGCAGTTGCCGCCTTCCAGCGTCAGGATGCTAACAATTATGCCAAAAAGTGGAGACGTACTTCCGTAGGGCTCAACTACTTCTTCAGGGGAAACCACGTCAAGGGGCAGGTTACCTACAGGATAGGCGAGAACATCGACGGTGTAGACGGCAATGACAATAATGAGGTATTTGTTCAGACCCAGTACGTATTCTAAAGGGTCTGCCAAGAGTTTACGGGGAAGCCCCGATCCTTTCCCGTAAATACCGTCTGGGAATATTACCCCCTCCCGGCGGGCTCTTCCTCCAGAGGGGGGGCTATCCTCCCCCCCTCCCTTCTACAAAAACCGCCCGGTAAAGAGGCGGATGATGGATAGATAAAGACAGCGGATAGTAAGGATAGTCCTTTAAAAGTAACTTGAAGTTCAACTAAAGTAAGGAGAGAAAATGAAGCGTTTTCTAACAATAGGATTATCTCTTTTGGCGGCAGGCCTCTTTACAGCCGCAGGGGCGCATGCCGGAGAGATGCTGAACGGCGCGGGAGCCTCTTTCCCATATCCCGTATACTCTGCCTGGGGATACAACTACAACAAGGATACAGGCATAAAGCTTAACTATCAGTCCATAGGCTCAGGCGGCGGACAGAGGCAGATAATGGCACGGACCGTTGAGTTCGGGGCATCAGACGCGCCACTTACACCTGCAAAGCTTAAGAAAAACAAGCTCCTTCAGTTTCCCGCCGTTATAGGCGGCGTCGTGCCTGTCATACATATTAAGGGTGTCAAAACAGGCGCCATGAAACTTGATTCTGATACGCTCTGCAAAATTTTCCTCGGCGATATCACATACTGGAACGATGACCAGATAACAAACCTTAATAAAGGCATTAAGCTTAGGCATAAGAAGATAACCGTTGTAAGGCGTTCCGATGGTTCCGGCACAACTGCCATATACACATCTTACCTCGCCGGAGTCTGTCAGGAGTGGAAGGACAAAGTCGGTGCCGGAAAGGCCGTTAAGTGGCCCGTGGGCATAGGCGGCAAGGGCAACGAGGGCGTGGCCAACTATGTAAAGAGGGTTGGCGGCTCCATAGGCTACGTAGAGTTTGCCTACGCCAAGCAGAACAACCTCAACTATGTACGGCTCAAGAACGCCGCCGGCAGGTTCGTGGCCCCCAAGTTCAGCTCCTTCAAGGATGCCGCGGCTTCCGGTCACTTTGATGCCGCACATGACTTTTATCTCTGGCTCGTAAACGCGCCCGGAAAGAACGCATGGCCCATAGCCGGTGCCACCTTCATACTTCTCGCGAAGGAAAAGAAGGATACAAACAGAAAGGTAGTGAAATTCTACGACTGGGCCTTTGATAACGGCGACAATACTGCCACCAACCTTATCTACGTACCCCTTCCAAACTCCCTGAAATCCAAGATAAGGGCGTACTGGAAGAGTAACGATCTGTACTAAGTAAGCCCTTCGGGGTTAAAAATAGATGTTTTTTTGTTGAATAAGGGGACGGTTATGTAATAATCTAAGCCGTCCCCTTATTTTTATATTCAGGTCAGGGTAGATTAATACTGTCATGGGCTTTATATCGCCGCGAGGGTAGAATTGGCATTTAAAAATAACAAAGATACAATCGGAACCTTTGTATACTTTTTGACAGGAGCGGCATCTTTTTCGATAATCGCCTTGATTATCGGCATTTTTTATATCCTATTTACAGAGTCTTCCGCGGCCATTACGAGGTTCGGATTTTTTGGTTTCTTATTCTCAACGGATTGGGACCCCGTAAGGGAGCTATTCGGAGGGGCCACGGCCCTTTTCGGCACCGTGCTTGTTACAACCCTCGCCATGCTCATGGCCGTGCCCGTGGCCATTGGCATCGCAATATTTATCTCGGAGTTATCGCCTAAATTTTTTAAGGGGCCGGCAGGTGCCGCCATAGAGCTACTTGCCGCCATACCGAGCATAGTCTACGGCATGTGGGGGCTCTTCACCCTTACGCCCATAATGGCAGAATATGTTGAACCTGTCCTGCAGGCCGCCTTCGGCAGGCTACCGCTATTTAATATCCTCTTTGCAGGCACTCCCCTTGGAATTGACATACTTACTGCCTCAATTATTCTCGCTATTATGATTATTCCCTTTACGGCCAGCATATCGAGGGATGCCTTTAACCTTACCCCCGCCGTGGTAAAGGAATCGGCCTACGGCCTTGGGGCCACAAAGTGGGAGGTCATAAAAAACGTCGTAATCCCCAACTCGAAGACAAGCGTCCTCGGCGGCATTATCCTCTCTCTTGGCAGGGCCGTGGGAGAGACCATGGCAGTCGCCTTTGTCCTCGGCGGAGACCATAAGATAACGTGGTCCCTCCTTGATACGGTCTCCACCATTACCGTTACCCTTGCAAATGAGTTCACAGAGGCCGATACGAATATATACCTCTCCTCACTCTATCTCCTTGCCCTAATACTTTTTATCTTCAGCTTTATTATGCTTGCAGGGGCAAGAATCTATGTAATGCGCAAAGAGGGCAAGGCTTGATATGAATATAATACAGGCACGCAAAATCAAGAGTTTTCTCATACTTTCCCTTGCCGTGGCGGCAACGCTAATCGGGTTTTTCTGGCTGATATTTATTCTCATAGATGTAATCGTAAACGGGATAAGCGCCCTTGGCCCGGCCTTCTTTCTTAATGATCCAGCTCCCGTAGGTATGGTCGGAGGCGGGCTTCGAAATGCCATTGTCGGTCAGTTTTTAATAGTTTTTGTGGCTACCCTCATAGGCGTACCCATAGGTCTTCTCGGCGGCACCTTCATAGCCGAGTACACAAGGGGTAAAGCTTACGCCCGTATTATAAGCGTGCTTTCCGATACTATGGTAAGCGTTCCGTCCATAGTGGTGGGCACCTTTATCTACGCACTACTTGTAAAACCCTTTGGACACTTCAGCGGCTGGGCAGGGGCCGTGGCCCTTGCCGTGATAATGGTACCCGTAGTCCTCAGGACCACTGAGGACATGCTTAAACTTGTGCCATGGTCGCAGAGGGAAGCGGCATTCGCACTCGGCGCACCTACCTATAAGGTCATTTTCAAGGTCACATACAGAGGCGCCTCGGCGGGCATACTCACAGGCGTGCTTCTGGCCATCTCAAGGATAGTGGGCGAGACAGCGCCACTTCTCTTTACCTCCTTTAACAGCCCATATTTTTCCACTGATATGAACGGATCCATGGCCTCATTGACGGTAACCATTTTTCAATATGCCATGGGGCCTTACGCGGAATGGCACGCACAGGCATGGGCCGCATCACTTATCATAGCCCTTTCCATATTAGCCCTTACACTTACAGGCAGGTTTATTATAAGATGGAAGTACGGAGAGCGATGAAGAGTAAGCTTAAGATAGAGGTAAAGGGGCTTAATTTTTACTACTCAGGCGGTGTTAATGCCCTTAAGGGCATTAGCCTGCCCATACACGAGAACGCCGTAACGGCCTTTATCGGTCCATCGGGGTGCGGAAAGACGACATTTCTGCGCTGTTTTAACAGGATGCACGACCTTTATCACGGAAACCGTTATGAGGGTGAAATTATCATGGACGGCAGGGACATCCTTTCTCCCGAGACAGACCTAATGACCTTGCGGAGCATGATAGGCATGGTCTTTCAGAAGCCTACGCCCTTTCCCATGTCCATATTTGACAACATTGCTTTCGGTCTCCGCCTGAAAGGGCTCAAAAACAAGACAGAGCTTCTTGGCAGGGTGGAAAAGGCTTTGAAAGACACCTCTCTCTGGGAGGAGACAAAGGACAGGATATTTAAATCATCGCAGGACCTCTCAGGTGGACAACAACAGAGACTCTGCATTGCGCGGGCCATTGCCGTGGAGCCCGAGACCATACTTTTTGACGAGCCCTGCTCGGCCCTCGATCCGATCTCCACGGGAAGCATCGAGGACCTTATCGCGGAACTTAAGGAAAACTATACCATAGTCATGGTGACTCACAATATGCAGCAGGCGGCAAGGGTCTCGGAGTATACGGGATTTTTCATGCTCGGCGAGCTCATAGAGTTCAATAAGACGAATAAGATATTTACGGCGCCGGAAAAAAAGATGACAGAGAGCTATATAACGGGCCGTTTCGGTTAATGCTATCAGAAAAGGGGGATGATAAAGATGACAAGGGTTGTTTACAGGGCGGCGCTCAAAGGTGTAAAGGCGAGCGTTGTAGAGATGTCAGAGATGGTTGCCTCGGCCATATTGAAGTCCGTTGTCGCCCTCAAGGATAGAGATATAAAGGCCTCGGAAAAGATTATAAAGGGCGATAAACTTATCAATAAAAAGCGTTTTGCCATTGAAAAAAAATGCATGATGCTCATCGCCACGCAACAGCCCATGGCCAAGGACCTTCGTATGCTCGGGGCGGTAATAAATATCATAACCGACCTTGAGAGGATAGGCGACCATGCCGAGGGAATTGCCAGGATAAGTGTCTCCATAGGCAAGGACCCTATGGTGAAACCCCTTATAGATATCCCCAGGATGGCGGAAAAGGGCATTGATATGCTCAGAAGGAGTATAAAGGCATTTCAGGATAAGGACGTAGATACAGCGAGGGCGATATGCGACGAGGATGACGAGGTAGATGCCCTCTATGACCAGATTTACAGGGAACTCCTTCTGATGATGATATCCAATCCCTCGATAATACAGGGCGCAACATACCTTATCTGGGTGGCCCATAACCTTGAGAGGACGGCTGACCGGGTTACCAATATTGCCGAGAGGGTGGTATACATGGTGACAGGCAAGATGGAGGAGCTTAATGTCTCTTTCTATTGATGTAGATTGAGGCACTGAGTGAAAACAGGGCGACCCCTGCGGCCCTGAACTCTTCCGGCTTTTGGAGATAAAGGACCGTCTATCTGAACACGCCTTCCATGGAGACAAGGTGGCGTTCAAGTCCCATCTGTCTAGCCCCGAGTCCGAGGGCAAGGCCCACGAGCTGGGGCAGGTGAAATACGGGAAGTCCGATGGTCTGCTGTGCCTTTTTTTCGGCCATGCCCTGATAATTATCGAGGTTAATATGGCAGAAGGGGCATGGCGTTACCATGCACCGCGCGCCGTTGCCCTTTGCGTTAAGGAGCCTCTTACCCGTCATCTCAACTGCCATGTCCTCTGCCACGAGGTCTACCTGAAAGCCGCAACACTTGGTCTTGTCTTTATAATTTACTACATCGGCGCCAAGAGTTTTTATAACATCCTCAAGTGTATGGGGGTTCTCGGGGTCGTCTACGCCAAGGGCGTCTGAGGGGCGCAGGGTGTGACAGCCGTAGAATGGCGCTACTTTTAGCCAGTTAAGGGGTTTGACGACTTTTTTCTTAAGGTTTTCGAGGCCGTAGTCTTTGGCGAGAGCCCAAAGAAGCTGTGTGACTTCCACATTGCCGCTGTACCTGAGGCCGGCTTTTTCAAGGGTTTTATTTGTTCTGGCGAGTAGCTTAGCGTCGTTTCTGAGGTCTCTGTTAGCGGTTCTCATCACCATGAGACAGGTGGAGCAGATGGTCAGGATGTCAAGGCCCATGGCCTCTGCCTCGGCGAATATTCTGGCGTTGAGGGTTATTGCCAGCTCATAATCATAGTCGTACATAAGGCCGGCGCCACAGCAGTTGGCATTAGGCATATCCATTAGTGAGATACCGAGTTCAGAGGCAATGAGGCGAGTGGTATTATTAGCCTCTTTTGTTATCTCCTGTGAGGCGCACCCCGGATAGTAGGCGTATTTTAAAAGGGCCATTATTTTGTCCGCCTTTTCATGTTTTTTTTGATTCCTTTTTCGAGCGGTCCTTTTTCTTCTTACGTTCAATCTCTTTGAATATTGTCTTGACCTCGCCGAGTTCCTTAATTTGTGCGAATAGAAGCGGCTTAGGCATCTTGCCGTGAAATTCCATCTTTATGCCAAGGGGTATCATGCCGATGGAGCGGAGAAAGCCGAGGGTCTTGTATGTCATGGCGGCCTCATCAAGGCGGCCAAACCTCTTTATGGAATCGGCCATGGAAATGGCGTGTTTCGCGCCGTGGTTGTTGTGAATTCCCTTTGCTATTGCCTTTTCGCGGAGTTTTTCTATCTGTCTCAGTGGGGCAACACCCTTGGGGCAGTACTCGGTGCAGTGAAAACATCGGACGCAGTCCCACATGCCGTGCGTCTCGCTAAGGGGAAAGAGGCGTTTTTTAGGCATATCGTCACGCACATCACCGACAAATCTCCATGATTTTGCAAGGGCCGCCGGACCGACGAATTTTTTATCAATTTGCAGGGCATTGCACTCAGAGTTGCAGGCTCCGCACATGATGCACTTCTGGCTGTTGTCGAGGAGTTTCTCCTCTTCCGCGGTTATAGCCGGTGTCTTCTTCCGCTTTGAGGGTGGAATAAGAAAGGGAGAAATGCGGTTGATTTTTTTCCAGAAGGGGTTGAAGTCAACTATGAGGTCTTTTAGCACGGGATAATTGGAGAGCGGCTCGATTAGGATCTCGCCTCTTTTAGCATATTCTTCCATGATGGGGGTATGGCAGGCGAGTTTGGAAAACCCGTTTATCTTCATGGCGCATGAGCCGCATA
>CAYYUX010000006.1:0-50070 GCA_964474975.1 uncultured Thermodesulfobacteriota bacterium | reverse complement strand
CAAAATCAATATGTTAAGGTGTAAAGATGACTCAGCTTGTTAAGATTCAGGAGGCACCTTTCTCCATGGAGGAAGTGCATCTTGAAGTGAAAAAATCCTCACTGGGCATCGGCGCCCTTGTGAGCTTTATCGGCACGGCAAGGGACCTTTCCAAGGGCGTGGAGATCTCGGGCCTCAGTTTTGAGCACTATCCGGGCATGGCCGAGAAAAAACTCATTGATATCAGAGATCGAGCCCTTGCCAACTTCAATATTATTGAGATGGCCATAATCCACAGGGTCGGCCCCATAGCCATCGGCGAGGATATAGTGATTATCACCGCCGCCTCTGCCCATCGTAACGACGCCTTTATGGCCTGTGAGTGGGCTATTACTGAGATTAAGCGCACCACACCGATATGGAAGAGTGAGACCACTGCCTCTGGTGATGTCTGGGTCTCGGATACGCCCTGAATATGGATAATAAAGATATCATAAAAGCTGCAATACTCACCATTAGCGATAGGGGCTGTACCGGTGAACGAGAAGACCTCAGCGGGCCGGAGATAGAAGCCCAGCTCATTGACCTTCCCGCGCTTATAGCGGCCCGTGATATAGTGGCCGACGAGGTTCCCCTTATCACAGAGAAACTTATTGATTATGTCGATAATATGGGAATAGACCTTGTAATTACCACGGGAGGCACGGGCGTTACGCCGCGCGATGTTACTCCTGAGGCCACAAAGGCCGTATTGGAGAGGGAGCTACCGGGGATGAGTGAGGCCATGCGCATGGAGAGCCTGAAAAAGACGCCCTACGCCATGATATCACGTGCGCTCTGCGGTGTAAGGGGCGCTTCTCTTATAATAAATCTTCCCGGAAGTCCCCGTGCTGTGCGCGAGAATCTGGCCGTTGTGAAACCGGCCCTTCTGCATACGATACGCAAGATCAAAGGCTCGAAGGAAGACTGCGCTTCCAATTAGGCATCGGGCCGATATTACCACGTGCTATTATTATCCCCTGCCATTAATGCAACCGGGCCAATATTGCAGTAGGTTATTATTACTTCAAGCCGTTATTACATAGCAATCCATTTATGCAGGGCATAAGCCCCCAGCCGGATTTTTTTTGTAACGCAGGCCTTCTCCTCGTAAGAGTCGGCTTTTTTTTTACGCCTACGCTCAATGCTACCCTTCTAATCAATGAGGTTTCTTACGACAAAGTATATATTCTCTTTTCGTTCTTTTAATCGTCTTAGCACATAGGCGAACCAGTCTTTTCCATAAGGCACATATACCTTGACCTTAAAGCCGTCATCGGCGAGGGCCTTTTGCAGGCTCCGCTTTATGCCGAGGAGCATCTGAAACTCAAAGTCTTTTTTATCTATATCATGCTTCAAGGCAAAGTCTTTGGCCCTCTCTATCATGGCCTCGTCGTGTGTGGCTATGGCGGGGATTTTTCCTTTAAGAAGAAGGCCCTCCATAAGGGTAATGTAATTCACATCCACCAGTTTTTTTTCCTGAAACCCTACTCCGGGCGGTTCCATGTAGGCGCCTTTCACGAGGCGCACGCTTGCCTCTGCCTTGATTAACGTCTCTATATCCCGTCCGCTCCGTACAAGTGCGCTCTGAATGGCTATACCTGTATCCCGATACTTTTCGTGGATTTTCAGAAAGATTGAGAGCGTATCTTCCGTGTATTTTGAGCGCTCCATGTCAAGGCGAGTGAATATCTTCAGCTTGTGCGCCTTTTCGAGAATCTGGCAGAGATTGTTTTCCGTAAGTTCCCCGGAGATATCAAGGCCGAGGTGCGTGAGTTTGAGGGATATGGATATATCAAGGCCTGTATCGCGGATATCCTCAAGGAGCCTCAGGTATTCTTCAACGGCGGCTTTAGCGTGTTCCTCATCGGTTACGCCTTCGCCGAGTACGTCAACGGTGGCTGTAAGGCCTGAGTCGGCGAGCTCGCGGCAGACCTTGATGGCATCAGCGCGCTCGGCCCCGGCGATATATCTGCCAGCGAGATATGCCGTAAAGCCCTTCATCAGAGTCCCTTTGTCCGCGCCTCAAGGAATTCGTTGATAACACCCTCAAGGCCGGGTTTCTGAAAGTCCTCTATCTCGTAGGTGACGCGGAAGGCCGGTTTTTTTATATCGATTATTTTTTTGAGGTCTATGGGGGTTGCGATAAGCACGGCGTCGCAAGGCGTTGCATTTATCGTCTCTTCGAGCTCGCGGACCTGCTCCGGGGAGTATCCAAGGGCAGGGAGGAGGTTTTTTATGTGTGGGTATTTTTTAAAAGTATCCCTGATTGAGCCAGTTGCATGGGCGCGTGCCTCAACAGGGGCCCATCCGTATTTCCTTGCCGCCGCGATACCCGCGCCATAGGCCATTCCGCCGTGCGTGAGCGTTGGGCCGTCTTCTATTACAAGGACTTTTTTCCCTTTTTCAAGTCCGCCCTTTACGTCAATGGCAAAGGCCGTTTGTATGATTTTTGCCACGGGATTTATCTCTCTCACGCTTTTTTCCACGGCTAATAGGGCGGAGGGCTCTGCCGAGTGCGCCTTGTTAATGACAAGGCAATTGGCGCGCCGTACGTTAGTCTCTCCGGGGTAGTAGCCGCGCTCATCACCGGGGCGAAGGGGATCAACTACGGTTATTTCAAGGTCGGGTTTGTAAAATGGCGTATCATTATTCCCGCCGTCCCATATGATGACATCGGCCTCTTTTTCGGCCTCTTCGAGTATGGCCTTGTAGTCGATACCCGCGTATACAACGAAACCCGCCTCTACGATGGGCTCGTATTCTTCCATCTCCTCGATTGTGCATTTTTCTCTTTTAATATCATCAAGGGTGGCGAATCGCTGAACGCTTCTTGCCCTGTCAAGTACGCCGTATGGCATGGGGTGGCGTATGGCTACGGCACGAAGCCCCGCCTTTTTGATGACAGCGGCAACGTATCGGGTGAGGGCGCTTTTGCCGCAACCCGTTCTTATTGCGCAGATAGATATAAGGGGAAGCCTTGATGAGAGCATGGTTTTTTCGGCGCCGGGAAGGACAAAGTCGGCTCCGAGTGAGTTGACAAGGGCGGCCTTACTCATAAGGTCGTTATATGAAATATCGCTAAATGAGAAGACGACTTCGTCTATGGAATTTTTTGTAATAAGCTCAGAGAGTTTCTCTTCGGGGTATATCGAGATGCCTTCGGGGTAGAGTGGGCCGGCAAGTTCGGCAGGGTATGTTCTGGTCTCAATGAATGGTATCTGCGTTGCAGTAAAGGCAGTTACCTCATAGGCGGGATCGTCTCTGAAGATGGTATTGAAGTTATGAAAATCTCTACCTGCGGCGCCCATTATTATTACTTTATTTTTGCCGGTTATCTTCTTCATATTTATAGGATAGCCCTATTACAGGCGGAAATCAAGAAATGCGCGTGGGGCGGGTGTAATATACAGGTGTTGTCTGTGAAGCTACTTTTTTTCAGAAGAAAGCAGAGGGTTTTTATCTATTAAAAGGCGGATACTCCGAGTTTGAACTCATCAGAGCGAACTCATGCCCCTCGTCGATGGTCTTGAAGTCATACCTTCTGGAAAGATTCGCCACCATATCTGTTTTTGTAATGATAAGTAACCTTTTGCTCGTATCCTCGGAAAGTCTGCTCAGGGCATTACCTTCAAGCTTTTGTATCTTTTTCCCGGCGTAATAAAAGGCGATAGAGGGCTGGTTTATTTCATAGGTCGCAAGGTCGGCGCCGGAGTTCTTTGCGTATCTGGCGTATTCATACAGGTTGCGTTGCATAAAGGAGTTAACAGGTGGTATTGCCTGAAGGCGTAGAAATACGAGTAGGCCCACTGCCGAGGCCGCGATAAGGGGCGTGTATCTGCGCGGGTTAGACATGGACAACAGTGCGAATATCCCCGTGAATAAGAAGATTATGCCGAGGCCGGGAAAAAGCGCAGGCGGTAGCGGTATATCCATTTTTATATTGAGCCAGGGCGTAATGAAGGCGGCGGCGGAGAGGATAAGAGAGAGTACAGCCATGGCCGCGGCACCAAAACTTCTGCCCCTGCCGCGGCTTATATGCCCTGAGATAAGAACCCCCGCAAGGACGGAGCAGGCAGGTATGGCAGGAAAGATGTAATTCGGAAGTTTTGTCTTTGAGATGGAAAAGAATATAAATATGAAAATCAACCATATAGTAGTGAACAGAAAAATATCATTATCTTCCGTATGTTGCTTAATTTCCTTAAAGCCTTTTATGATTGCTTCCGGCAGGTGCGTGACCCATGGAAAAAACCCCGCGAGGAGGATGAGGACATAAAAATACGGCGGTCCGCCGTGGCTTGAGATTACGCCAGTAAAGCGGTGAATATGGTGTTTGATAATAAAGGCGTCAAAGAACTCCCATCCTCTGACGTGGTATTCAATGAGAAACCAGGGCATGGCTATTAATAAAAATATGATGACATATAGTGGATTTAGAAATTTTTTGATGCCTGCAAAATCTTTTTTTATCAGGAGATATATGAAGGTAATGGAGAGTGGAAAGAGGAGGCCGATGGCCCCTTTTGTGAGCATGGCGAGGGCCGATGAGACCCATGCCGTCAGATAGAGCCGTCTGTCCCCTGTTTTTATGGCCCCGTAGGCGGAAAACAGGGCCCCTGAGATAAAAAAGGCGAGCGTCATGTCCGTTACGGCGGAGTGCGAGTATACGAAGAACTCAAGATTCAGCAGTAGCGCGAGGCTCGACCACAGGGCCGCCTTAAAGCCATTGAAGCGTCTTACGAAGACAAATGTGGTAAGGACAAGGAGAAAACCAAGCCCTGCTGATGTAAAACGGGCCGAGAACTCCGAGACGCCGAATAACTTGAAGGCCCCGGACATGGCCCAGTAAAAGAGGATGGGTTTATCGTATCTCGGCTCGAAGTTGTAGGTAGGTGTGATGACGTCTCCTGTAACGACCATTTCGCGCGACGCCTCGGAAAAGACGGCCTCGTCTACATCAAAGACAAGGTATCCGCCGAGTTTGAAAAAGCATATTGAGATGGCGAGGAGCGTTAGCCCGGCGAGCGCCCATTTTCTCATGCGTATCTTTAGCTCTCCCGTCATGGTGAGGAGCCTGCCCGTGATGATGCCCAGAACGGCCCCTCCAACGATGTCTGAGGGGAAATGCGAGCCAAGCCCTATCCTTGAGAGGGCTATGAGGATTGCGCAGATATAAAGGGGTACGCGAAGCCTTTGATTGCGTCTTGAGATGACCACTGCGATGGCAAAGGCCGTGGCCGTGTGTCCCGATGGAAAGGAGTTGAACCTGCCCGTAAGGTCGAAAAAAGAGGGATGCTCAAGGGCATGCAACACGTATCCCGCCAGATGCGTTGGACGCGGCCTCTCGAAGACGGCCTTTAAAATCTGCGCCAATAGCCCCGATAGGACTAAGGCGTAAAGAGAATCCCTTCCCGTGAGCTTTAATTTGTCATGTTTAAGATAAAGGCCGAGGCCGAAGAGGATAAGCGAGAGAGGCAGGAGGACGGCGCCGTTGCCGAGGAGGCTGAAAAACTCCGCGATATGAGAGAGAAGACCCGTAAGGTGAAGTGATGCGGGGATAAAATCAAAGGCCGCCGAGGTTATTATAAGTATTACGGCGAGGGCCATAACTAAAAGGCCCTGCGTTGAACTATGCCCCGCCTCCCTTGACTGCCCGCTTTCTACGGCCTTGCCCGGCCCTTTTGACATCAAGCGAGGGCCTCTTTGAAGATGGATATGGCGCGCGTCAGCTCGTCTTTTGTTATATTCAGGGGCGGTATAAGGCGTGCAACGTTTTTGTCCACTCCGCAGTCTATTATGATGAGGCCTTTTTCAAGGCAGAGGGTCATTACTTTTTGAAGGCGCTCTGCGTCGGGAGTGCCGTCTTTTTTGATAAATTCTATGCCTATCATAAGGCCAATGCCCCGCACGTCGCCGATGAATGGATAAGCACGGGCGATCTTTTTGAGTTCTTTAAGGGCGAATCTGCCGAGCCTCTCGGCGTTTTTCAGAAGGCCTTCGTTCTCGATTACATTGATGGTTGCAAGGGAAGCCGCGCATGCCACGGGGTTGCCGCCGAAGGTGGTACCGTGGGCCCCGGCGGGCCACTTTGACATGAGTTTTTTTGAGCCCCCTACGGCGGAGAGGGGAAAGCCCGAGGCTATGCCCTTTGCCATGGTGAGGATGTCGGGGGTTACGCCGTAGGTATTTGCCGCGAACCATTTGCCCGTTCTTCCGAAACCGCTCTGCACCTCGTCGAAAATAAGGAGTATGCCGTGGGCAGAGCAGAGTTCCCTTAATTTAATAAGAAATCCCTCTGGCGCGGGGCAGTATCCGCCCTCGCCGAGTACGGGTTCTATTATCATGCAGGCAATTTCTTCGGGTATTATCTGACGGGCGAGCATATTCTCAAGGTATCCGAGGCATTCCATGGAGCATTTGTTTTGCTTTTGTCCCACGGGACAGCGGTAGCAGTAGGGGTATGGGGCGTGATATACGCTCGGCAGAAGGGGGTGATAACCCTTTCTGTATCTTGCGCTCGATGTAGTAAGGGTCAAGGCCCCGTAGGTCCTGCCGTGAAAGCCGCCTAAAAAGGCGATGACGCCCTGACGGCCCGTAGTTATTTTGGCAAGTTTTATTGCCCCCTCAACGGCCTCGGCACCGCTGTTTGAGAAGAAAAATGACTCGATGCCGTCAGGTGTTATTGAGGCGAGTTTTTCGGCGAGGTCAAGGATGCTGTCGTAATAGAAGATACACCCTGAATGGATGAGCTTTTCTGCCTGCTCTCTTGCGGCCTTGACAACGGCGGGGTGAGCGTGCCCGATGTTGGAAGCGGCAAGCCCGGAGGCAAGGTCCATGTAGACCTTTCCGTTAGAAGCGTTTATATAAATACCTTGGGCGGAGACCGCCTTTACGGGTGTATGAAAGACAAGGGCCGTGGTCAGGAATTTTTTCGCTTTTTTTATATGTTTTTGTGAATTGGCCAAGTCTTAAGCCCGCCTGTAGGTTGATACCATTATCTTATTGTATAAAAAGAGGATATTGAAAAAATCCTACCAGAAATAACCCTGCTACGTATTTTTTTTAACCTTGCCCCGTTGTATCTGTTACCCCCCCCAAAAAAAAAAATGCCTCCTCAAATCACCTCCCCCCTAATTGTCCCTTCGTTGGCCCCCATTATGGCCCCCTTGTCGCCCCGGGTTAGTCGGCGTCAACGGGGACGGGCTCGCAGAGCATGGAGTCGTATATTGCCAGTCTTCCGCATTTCTTGCATATATATTCGATTTTGTCGAGCATTGGTCCGCAGACATGGCGGGCGTCGTCTACGGATTTACCGCAGAATTCGCAGTCGAAGGGCAGGGCCTCGGCTCTTGGATGGCAGAGGTGGCCTCTGCCGCTGGCAAGGCCGTCACAGTTGGGGCAGTGATAAGTTTTTACGTATTCTGTCATTGGGAGTTGCTCCTGAGTTTTGTTTTTTTGCGGCGCGGTGTTAATCGAAGTCTTTTTTAAGCTCGGTAAGGAGCTTAAGGTGTTCTTCTTCTTGTTCTATGAGGGCCGCGAGAACTGCTTTGTCTTTTTCAACGATGACTTTTTCGTACTCGCCGTAAAAGACGAGTGAGTCTTTTTCCATGCCAATGGCAAAGTCGAGGACTTCCGCGGGGTTGGCAATAGAGCCGGCAAAGATGGCGCCGTCGCGGGGGTTTTTGAAGACCTCCGAGTCGGCCATCTGACGAAGGTACTCCGATGCCTCTGTAATATACGGGTCGAAGCCCTCGGATACGTATTCGTCCTTTACCATGTCTTTCATGGCTGAAAAGGTTTTTATGTGGTGTGCTTCCTCAATGGCCAGCCTCTTGAAGAGAGCCTTGACCTTCTCGTCTTTAGTGACCTTGAAGGCGTCGGTGTAGAACTTCATGCCGTTTTCTTCTATTTTCAAGGCCATCTCTATGACCTCGCTGCCTGTAAATTTTACTGAGCTCATTACTACCTCCAGACTTATTTTTGGCAATTATATCATCGGCAAAATGCTTTTGCAAATAACTTCATAAGTACTGCGCGCCGTTGTGGCCAGCGGTGGCGAAAGCTGTGTTTAATCGTCTATCTGGGCCTTTTGCAGGGCCCCGCTGAAATCCCTGTAGACTACTTTTATGTGGGAGAACATATCAATGGCCCCGCCGCGTCCTCCGGCCTCTTTGTGGCCGAGGCCGCTCCTTCCCGTGCCTCCAAAGGGAAGATGAATCTCCGCGCCTATGGTCGGGGCGTTGATATAGACGATGCCAGATGTGAGATCGCGCTCGGCAATGGCCGATGAGTTTACGTCCTGCGTGTAAATGGCAGAGGAGAGGCCGTACTCCACGCTGTTGGCTATCTCAATAGCCTCGTCAAGGGACTCGGCCTTAATGACGGATAGGACGGGGCCGAAGATTTCTTCCTGCGCTATGCGCATGGATGGGGTTACATCGCTGAATATGGTGGGCTCCATGAAAAGGCCTTTTTTATAGGGGCCTTCTCTGAGGGCTTTGCCGCCAAGGACAAGGTTCGCACCCTCCTCAAGGCCTGTCTTTACATAGGCGAGGGCCTTTTTGAGTCCTGCTTCGTTGATAAGGGGGCCCATATCTGTCCCCGGCTTCAGGCCGTCGCCTACGGTAAGCCCCGCTGATTCCGTAATGAGCATATCAAGAAAGCGGTCATATATTTTTTTGTGAACAATGAGCCTGCTCGCCGCAGTGCATCTCTGACCCGTGGTGCCGAAGGCCCCCCATAGCGCACCCTCAAGTGCGAGCTCGAGGTTGGCGTCGTCCATGACTATGATGGGGTTCTTGCCTCCCATCTCGCATGATACGCTCTTGCCCGGGGCCGTGCAGATGGACGCGAGTTTCTCGCCAACGGCTGATGAGCCTGTAAAAGAGAGGCCGTCCAAACCGGGGTGTGTGGCAAGGTATTGGCCGACATCATCGCCGCCTCCGTGGATAAGGTTAAGCACCCCGGGGGGAAGCCCGGCCTTGGCTAAAATCTCCACAAGGCGGGTGGCAGATGCGGGCGTGTAGCTTGAAGGTTTAAAGACAACGGTGTTGCCTGCGATAAGGGCGGGAAATATCTTCCACGCCGGGATTGCCGTTGGAAAGTTCCACGGCGTTATAAGGGCGAAAACCCCTATGGGTTCGCGGAAGGACTTACAGTCTTTTGCCGGGAGCTCCGATGGCGTTGTCTCACCTGTAAGGCGGCGGCCTTCACCGGCCATGTAGAAGGCCATGTCAATGGCCTCCTGCACATCTCCGAGCCCCTCGGAGAGTATCTTGCCCATCTCGCGGGTAACAAGCCTGCCAAGTGTTTCTTTTTCAGCCTGCAGGGCCTCGGCGGCCCTGAATAGTATCTCACCTCTTTGGGGCGCGGGCGTAAGCCGCCAGCCTCTATAGGCGTCGCGCGCCGCGCTTAGGGCGTAATCCACATCGGCATTTGTGGCTGAGTGCCCTCTTGCTACAATATCAGAGGTATCGGCGGGGTTGACGTCCAAAATAACCTTGCCGTGCCCAACCGTCCATTTGCCACCTATATAGTTTTTGAGGTCCTTTGTTCGAGATGTTGACATAAGCGCCTCGCTAAAGGGGAGAACTGATATGGCTATATTTCAGAGGAGAGGCTATATTCAAAATATATCACATTTTCAGCGAGTTGCAAGGATATTAGGGACTATGGCAGATCTGGGTGGAGATAAATTGGAGCGGGCGATGGGAATCGAACCCACGTGTGCAGCTTGGGAAGCTGCCATTCTACCATTGAATCACGCCCGCAAAGAGTTTTGCTGAATTGATCTTGAAGATTTATCTTATACTATAAATGGCGGGTGTGGTCAAGGGATGGGATAAGTAGCGGCGCGTTGAGGTCTATGTTTGAATGGATAAGCGCGATTTGACTTTCGTTTTTTCGGCACTCTTTTTTTTAAAAAAGAACGGCGAGGCTTTTACCCCTTGACAAAAGATGCCCTTGGTGTAATCATAACTAATATAGTAAGTGCTTACTCACCACAAGAGGCCGGGGAGCAGGGGCCATGCCTCATGTCCGGGGCAGGGGTAATTCTGGAGAAAATATTAGGGGTTCAGCTGATTTTGTCTCCTCTCACGTTTTTAAGAGTAACGGATTAAGTCTAAAGAGGTAGTCTTTTTGAAGATTTTTAAAAAAATTATACCCATTATTGCTCTTCTCGCCGCAGCTCTCACTGTAGTTGTTTACCTTCGTGGCAGGAGCCCTGGCGGGCCGCTTGATTCTCTAACGGCCACGGGGACTATTGAGGCAACGGAGGTTGCGCTCTCGCCGAAGATAGCCGAGACCATAGACTGGCTCTGCTGTCGGGTAGGCGAGCGGGTGAGGGCGGGGCAGGCAGTGGCAAGGCTTGACGCGAGGGAGCTGAAGGCCCTTGTGGCCGAGGCGAGGGCCACTGTGACAGCATCCGCCGAGGCCGTAAAGGAAGCCCGTGTAGAGCTGGAGATACGCCGCGTTGCCGTGGATTCCGCAGGTTATGCCGTTGAGACGGCCCGCTCAGAGGTTATTCGTGTAAAATCCCTTGCCATTGATGCCGAGAAGGAATTCAAGCGTCTGAGCGCTCTTGTCAAGAAGGGCTTTGTCTCAAAGAGCGCCTTTGACAGGGCAAAGGCCTCTTATGACTCGGCTACGGCGTCGTTGAACTCGGCTAAATCAAAGCTTAATTCCGAAAAGGCCGCGCTACGTAATGCCAGAGTCGCCGTAAAGAGGGCAGAGGCCGCTGTCTCTGCCGTAAAGGCAAGGCGCCTTAAGGACGAGGCGACCGTGGCCGTATTGGAGACGCGTCTCTCATACGCCGTCCTTAAGAGCCCCATAAACGGCGTTGTCTCCTACAAGGCCTTTGAGGCCGGTGAGATGACCTCGCCTGGCACGGCAATATATACCATATACGACCTTAAGGACATATGGGCGAGGATTGATGTGGGAGAATCTGAGCTTGGCCGTGTGCGCCTTGGGGCAGAAGCCGAGGTATGGACGGAAGCGAATCCGACGAGGGTATTTAAGGCGGTGGTAAGTGAGATTGGCCAGATGGGAGAGTTCGCCACGCATAAAGACGTCGTAAGGGTCTCCCATGATATAAAGACATTTCGCGTAAAGGTAAAGCTCCTTAGCTCAACGGGATTTTTGAAACCGGGCATGACATGCAAGGTAAGGATTCCTTTTGATGTTAATAAGAAAAAAAATACCCCCGCACTTAGAGAATAAAAATGACGCCTGTTATTGAGACCAAAGGACTTACGAAGATTTACGGCGAAAAAAAGGCCCTTACAGGAGTGGATCTATCCATTCCCAAAGGGGATTTTTTCGGTCTCCTCGGCCCCAACGGCGCGGGAAAGACCACCCTTATACGTATCCTCTCTACCCTTATAAAACCATCGGGCGGGTCTGCCTTTGTATCGGGATATAATGTAGTCTCGGCCAAGGGCGATGTGCGCCGTGAGATAGGCGTGGTTCCGCAGGCCCTGACCACGGACCTTGACCTTACGGCAAGAGAGGTCCTTGATATATACGCGAGTTTTTACGGGATGAGGGGAAAGAAAAAATGGAAGCGCATAGACGAGCTTCTGGAGATGGTGGGGCTTACGGCCAGAAGCGGCGACCTTGTGGCCTCGTACTCCGGGGGCATGAGGCGCAGGCTTGAGATAGCCCGGGGCCTTGTCCATACGCCCACGCTCCTTATCCTTGATGAGCCTACTATCGGCCTCGACCCTCAGACAAGGCACGTTGTCTGGGATCTACTTAAAAAGTTTCGCGTTGAGGACGGCCTGACAGTGCTTCTTACCACGCATTACATGGAAGAGGCCGAGGCGCTCTGCGACCATGTGGCCATTATTGATAACGGAAGCATCGTGGCCCTTGATACAGTGGCGGGGCTAAAGGCCATGATACCGAGCCTTGATGTGATTGAGCTTGGCCTTGGAGGTATCTCTCTTGATGAGGCCCAGGGCTGGATATCGTCCCTTGATATGGTCGACTCATGCGTTGTCTCCGAGGAGAACTTCATCGTCTCCGTAAAAGACGCCGTATCCGTACTGCCCGTCCTCCTTGAGGGGCTGAAAGCCCGCGGGGCCGTCATTACGAGGATGGTCCTTAAAGAGCAGAGCCTTGAGGACGTATTCATCCATTTTACGGGCAGGTCCATAAGGGAAGAAAAGGCCAAGAAGGTAAACTTTTTTCTCGGCGCAGGCGTTCCGGGCAAGATGAGCCAATGATTATATCGGGCAATCCGCCGCCTCTGAATACTGATTAACGTAAAGAAATAACAGGCCCCATGCAACGCATATTAGCTCTGCTCAAGAGAGACCTCAAAAAATTTCTTAGAAACCCCTTTGTCGTGGGCGTCTCCATAGCCATGCCCATCGTCTATCTTATCATCATGGGTTCGAGCTTTCAGGGAGAGCTGAAGAGGCTTTCCGTGGCCGTAGTAGACCTTGATAACGGCGTATACGGCAGGAGGGTGCTTGATAATCTGCGCGCCGTTCAGAAAGGCCCCGCCTCCATTCATGTCCTTACGCTGACAGACAAGGCCTCCGCCATGAAGGGGCTTGCAGACGGGGACTTCAAGGCCGTCGTGGTACTGCCCCGGGATTTTACCAGAAAGGCTCTGCGCGGAGAGACGGCCGCCGTGGGACTTTTTCTTGATAATGTGGAGTCCATACCCGCCGCCACCATAGAGAGGAGCGTGCGCGGCGCCGTTGCCAACGTGACCGATGATTTTGTCTCCATGAGGAGCGAGCGGGGCCGCGTCCTTGTGCGCTCCATAAACACTTACAAAAAGATAGATTACGACCAGGGCCTCATACCGGGCGTGGTAATCATGGCCATATTCATAGGGGCCATGACAACGGGCGTCTTCAACGTGGTCATGGACAGGTTTCTCGGTATTGACGAGAGCTATTTTCTTACACCCGTTACGAGGTTCGATATCGTTGTCTCCCTTGTTACAAGCGGTCTTCTCGTAACAACCATACTCGCCGTGATAGTCCTCTTTCTCTCTACTCTCACGGCGGGGCTTCATATATGGACCTTTCTTACGCTACGCAGTTTTTTATATGTCTTAATCGTATTCATCCTCACAGCGCTCTCACTTCAGGGGCTGATGTTCCTATTTATGGGGCGCGCCACTCATCCGAGGATACTCGGTATAATGGGGGGATTTTTAAATGTCATATTCTTCTTTCCAAGCGGGGCCATATATCCTGTTGAGAGTTTCCCGCCGTGGTTGCAGACATTTTCCATGATAAATCCCGAGACATACTCTGTTCACGCACTTAAGGCACTGCTCTTTAAGGGCGCGAGCCTTACTGCCATATCCGGCGACCTCATATATCTTGCAGGTTTTTCCTTTGTCACTTTAACTATCAGCATCATTACCTTTAAGCGCTCTCTTTAATGCCCCGCGGCCCTGTAATCAATTTAAAAATTATCTTGACAGCCCAATAAAGATATACTATCTTCATAATACAATTGAATATATGGATATCTTATCCAGAGTGGCGGAGGGACTGGCCCGATGAAACCACAGCAACCGATACTTAAACGTATGGCAGGTGCTAAATCCAGCAGGGTTCCAAGGAGCCCTGGAAGATAAGAAGAACAAAAACACCCTCTTCTTATCTACATAAAGAAGAGTTTTTTTTTGCCCGTTTTTCCTGAGTATGAGAAAACGAGTCTCTGTTGTTAACGTATCAGGTATAGGAGAAACTTAGATGAAGTACATGAAGGGATTAAAGTGCAGGGAGTGCGGGAAAGGCTATCCCCTCGATCCAATCCATGTCTGCGAGTTCTGTTTCGGCCCCCTTGAGGTGGACTATGATTATGAAAAAATAGGCTCTGTGCTTACAAAAGATATCATCATATCGAGAAAGCCCAATATGTGGAGATACAGAGAACTTCTTCCCATCGAGTCAGACCCCACGGTGGGCAGAAACGCGGGGTTTACTCCACTTGTACGGGCGCATAACCTTGGCAAGGCCCTTGGCGTAAAGGAAATATACATAAAGAACGACGCCGTTAATTCTCCGACGCTCTCTTTTAAAGACCGCGTTGTCTCCGTGGCCATCTCAAGGGCCCGGGAGATGGGTTTTGATGTCATCGCCTGCGCCTCTACGGGAAACCTCGCCAACTCAGTCGCCGCAAACTCCGCGGCCTGCGGCCTTGAGAGCTATGTCTTTGTGCCATACGACCTTGAGCAGACAAAGATTACTGGAACCCTTGTCTACGGCACCAACCTTGTGGGCATTAAAGGCACCTATGACGAGGTCAACAGGCTTTGCAGCGAGATTGGCGGTAAATACGGCTGGGCCTTTGTGAACATCAACATCAGGCCCTTTTACGCCGAGGGTTCCAAGACCTTTGGCTATGAAATCGCCGAGCAGTTGGGCTGGAAACTACCAAAACATGTAATCGTGCCCATGGCGGGAGGTTCGCTTATCACAAAAATTTGGAAGGCCTTTAAAGAGTTCAAGGCCCTGGGGTTTGTTGATTCTCCACCGGCCAAGGTCTACGGCGCGCAGGCAACGGGATGCGCCCCCATAGTTACTGCCGTAAAGGAAAACAGCGAGCTTATTCGTCCCGTCATGCCGAATACCATCGCCAAATCCCTTGCCATAGGCAACCCCGCAGACGGCTTTTACTCTGCGAAGACCATAAGAGAGAGCGGTGGCTGGGCTGAAGACGTATCCGATGACGAGATAATTGAGGCCATGAAACTTCTGGCCGAGACAGAGGGCATATTTGCCGAGACAGCAGGCGGCGTAACCCTTGGCGTTACTAAAAAACTTATCGAGCAGGGCCGTATACCCCGTGACGAGTCCATTGTCGTAGCCATTACGGGTAATGGGCTTAAGACGCAGGAATGCCTTGCCGGAAAAATAGCCGAGCCGCCCGTAATCGAGGCGAAACTCGCCGAGTTTGACGCCCTCCTCGAGGCCGGTACCGTTAAAAAAGTCGCCTCAAAATAAACCCTCCGTGGCGTGATAGCTTTTGGTGCAAGATAGTTGTCCCAAAGGGACGAGGAGGCCGGGGGCAAGGTTAAAGGTTGATGGAAGAGCGCTCTTAAAGATAATCGTCTGGGGCTATGAGAGAGAAGAGAGCTTCGCCTTGTCATGCTGCCCCTAGTTCTGTTATTATAAGGGTACAATAAATATAAAAAATCCCCACAAAGAGGGGCTGTTTCTGCAAGGAGGCTTTTAAATGACAGACCATTATATAGAGGACAAGAGCCACAGGGTTGAGCTTGACCTTGAGGACCTTAACGGCAAGGTCAACTTTGGAGACCTTAAATCCGGAGGCTTTATAAAGCAGAGACAAAAAGACCTCTTTGCCGTCAGGCTTCGCTGTCCCGGCGGCAGGATGACCACCGATACGCTTATCGAAATATCAAAACTTGCTAAAAAATACAGCAAAGAGGGTGTGGTGCATTTCAGCTACCGCCAATCCCTTGAGATACTATATGTCGATTATAAAGACTTTCACGCCCTTGTTGGCGAGCTTGAAGCCCTTGGCCAGAAGGTGGCCTCATGCGGCCCCCGTGTAAGGGTGCCGACTGCCTGCGGCGGCTGTGAGTATAACCCCAACGGGTTAATAGACGCGCAGAAGATGGCGCGCATGGTAGACGGCAAATTCTTTGGGACGAATACGCCCCATAAATTTAAAACTTCTTTTTCGGGCTGTCCCATAGATTGCTCAAGGACCGTTGAGATGGACCTTGGTTTTCAGGGCGTTGTTGACCCCGAGTGGGAGCAGGCACTATGCACGGGTTGCACCATCTGCTCCGAGGCCTGTAAAGAAGGGGCCATTGAGGCACATCCCGATACGGGAGAACCCATATTTGACGTTAGCAAATGCCTCTACTGCGCCGACTGCATCCGCGCCTGCCCAACAGAGGCATGGAAGCCGCGCAAACATGGCTTTCTCGTTCGCATCGGCGGCAAACATGGCCGTCATCCCCTTGAAGGCGTTGAAATATGCCGTTTTCTCCCAGAGGACAGGGTTAGCGAGGCCATAGAGCTTACTGTAAAGTGGTATAAGGCAAACGGCAGGAGCTTCGAGAGGATCGGGCATACACTGCAGAGGTTGGGCATGGACGATTACCTCGCCCACATGGCCCCGGTCTTTGGTGATTACGCCGTTACACCGCCTCATCCGCCAACGGACCGCCCGCTAATAAACAAACCCGAAGGGGCCTGATAAGGGCCGTATGGGGTATGGGCCGGATGGGGGATTGATATGCGGGGGGGACTTGGGGGGAATTAATACGCCGGGCCTTATGATGTGCTGTCTGCATTATGGGGGAAAGCGCTAACTCAGGGATTGATGAAGGAAAGTTATATCGGGCAGTCTTTGCTTTTGCCGATAATCCTTTAAAATATACATTAAATCATTATAGGCGGTAATGCTAATATGAGCGATATAAAGGCAAAAGACAGTATAGACCTACGGGGCGTTATGTGTCCCACCAACTTTGTAAAGACAAAGCTCAAGCTTGAGAACATGAACCCCGGAGAGATCCTCGAAGTTGTTCTTGATAGCGGAGAGCCAATAGCCAATGTACCCAAGAGCGTCAAAGAAGAGGGACATAAGATTGTAAAGGTAACCAAAGATGACGGTTCATTCAGGATACTTATAGAGGTCTCTGAGTAGCCGCAATCGTAGATTTTAAGGAGGAGAACATGTCAGTAAAGGTACGGATACCTACTCCCTTGAGGAAGATTACAAAAGATAATGACGAGGTCTCAGCCGAAGGAGCTACTGTCTCCGAGGTAATAGAAGATCTTGATAAAAAATACCCGGGCATAAAAGAAAGGATATGCGAGGCAGACGGAAACCTGCGCCGCTTTGTCAATCTTTACCTCAATGACGAGGATATACGCTTCAAGAATAATCTCAACACGGAGCTGAAGGATAACGATGAGCTATCCATTATCCCCGCCATCGCCGGAGGAAGAGGGCTTTGAAAAAAAAGGTTTATCTAACATATCCAGAGGATAAAGTCAGGGAGCCGCTTTTGTGCCATTGTGTCCGTAGGTTCAAGGTCTTGACGAATATCAGACAGGCCTCGGTCACAGATAAACTCGGCATCGTGGCCCTTGAACTTGAGGGCGAGCAGTCTGAGATAGAAAAGGCCATTGACTTTTTCACGGATAACGGCGTCAAGGTCGAGCCCATTGAGCTGGATATAATAGAGTAGCAAACCCTTCTCTTTTCCCCGCCCCTTAGCTTGGGGCGGGGAACACATCATATTTACCCCTGCTATATTTTTCCTTAAAATCAGCCCATATTATTCTTGACAAATACGGTAAGGTATTATAATTTATAAACTTGATTGATTTAGTAAGGTAATAAAAAACCTTATAAAAAGAGAGGTTTTAGCGTGCCTCTTCAAAATGCTTAACATATTCCACGGGGCCTTGAATGAGTACTCATAGCATAAAGAGCTTTACCGTCGAAGATAGCTCCGCCATCCCGAAGGCGAGGTCTTCCGCACTTGATCTTGTTGGCAATACGCCCCTTGTGAGGATAAACAACATTACCAAAGACCTCCCGCCCGGCGTTGAAATTTACGCCAAGCTCGAGTCCGCCAACCCCGGCGGCTCCGTGAAAGACAGGCCTGCCCTACGCATGATAGAAGACGCAGAGAAGAGCGGAAGGCTTACAAAGGAAAAAATAATACTGGACTCCACATCAGGCAACACGGGTATCGCCTACGCATGGATAGGCGCTGTAAAGGGCCACCGTGTAGAGCTTGTAGTGCCGGAAAATGTAAGCGCCGAGAGAAAAAAAATTCTTGACGCCTTTGGGGCCAAGGTCATTTTCTCAAGTCCCTTCGAGGGTTCTGACGGCGCCATACGCCTTGCATGGAAGCTCTATGTAGATGATCCTGAAAAATACTGCAAGCTCGACCAGTATAATAACCCATCCAACCCCCTTGCACATTATCACGGCACGGGCGTTGAGATAATAGAGCAGACGGGCGGCAGGCTGACGCACTTTGTAGCCACCATAGGCACGGGCGGAACCATCATGGGAAACAGGCGCAGGCTAAAGGAGTTCAATAATGATATTGAAATCGTCGCCGTTGAGCCTGACAACCCCATGCATGGGCTTGAGGGGCTAAAGCACATGGCCTCCTCCATAGTGCCGGGAATATACCACGAGGAATCTCTCGATAGAAAGATACCGGCCCCAACGGAGCAGTCTTATGAGATGGCCAAGCGCCTTGCCCGTGAAGAAGGCCTCCTTGTGGGCCAGTCATCAGGGGCGGCCATGCTCGGCGCACTTCAAGTGGCCCGAGAGCTTAAAGAGGGGCTTATAGTCACGATATTCCCTGATGGCGGTGATAAATACCTCTCTACAAGCCTCTGGGACTAAGCACGAGAGCGTTTGCCGGGGGCCATGCTGGCTTATTTATCTTTGCATGCAGGCACCGTGTTTTTGGAATAAGATAATTTAATTACTCTGTATAGTTTCTGTCGCAAGGTCTGTTTTTTATCAACTGACAATCACCGGTAAAGGGCCGTTGATGTTTGTTTTTTTATTTGCCTGTTTTTTTTTAAGAGAGAGCAGGCTCTGTTGGGGCTGTAATATCGCCCTTAACTTTAAAAAAAATTAAGGGGCAAGTGATGGGGTTACTCTCTAAGTTCAAGAAGAAGGACAAACTGAAGCTACCTAAAGAAGTCTATGACAATATAATTGCCCATGCGAAAGAGGATTATCCCCATGAGTGCTGCGGCGTTCTTATCGGCAACGCCATGATGGGCAGAAAGATATTCTATGCCGACAGATGCACGAATCTCAACAAGACAAGCGCCCATAACAGATACCAGATGGACCCCATGGAGATAAACCTTGCCGACAAGGGTGCGCGCGCTCAGAGCCTCGAACTCATGGGCTTTTACCACTCACACCCTGACCACCCTGACAGGCCTTCGGAGTATGACAGGGAGATGGCCCAGCCGGGGTACTCTTATATAATAGTATCCGTTAAAAACGGTACTGAGGTCTCATTGAAGTCATGGACCTTCGTTGAAGAAGACGATCCTTTCAAGGAAGAACCTGTAGATATGTAGAATGAGAAAAAATCCCATAAGGGAGGACGGAGATTAGATGGACTTTACAGATGAACAGATAGAGCGTTATTCAAGGCATATCATACTTCCCGAGGTAGGCGGAAAGGGACAGGCAAAGCTACTTGAGAGTAAGGTCTTTGTCCTTGGAGCAGGCGGGCTCGGCTCGCCATCGCTATTATACCTTGCCGCGGCCGGCGTTGGCACAATAGGCGTTGCCGACGGCGATGTCGTTGATGTAAGCAACCTCCAGCGTCAGATTATCCACGACAACAATACTGTTGGCATGGCAAAGGTCGAGAGCGCCCGTAAATCCATTGAGGCACTAAACCCCGATGTTAAAGTCAACACCTTTAACGGACGCCTTGATACGGAAAATATACGTGAAGTACTCCGTGATTATGACGTTGTCCTTGACGGCTCTGATAATTTTCCCACCCGTTACCTGATGAACGACGCCTCTTTTTTTGAGGGCAAGACACTTGTCTCAGGCAGTATGTTCAGGTTCGACGGTCAGGTCTCTGTCTTTAAACCGAGCGATGGCTATCCATGCTACAGGTGCCTCTATCCCGAGCCGCCGCCGAAGGGCATGGTGCCGAGCTGTTCCGAGGCAGGCGTACTTGGCGCGCTTGCCGGTGTAATAGGCGTACTGCAGGCCGTTGAGGCCATAAAAGAGATACTTTCCATAGGCAATTCCCTTGCCGGAGCACTCCTTATATTCGACGCCCTGTCCATGAGTTTTCGTAAAGTCAAGGTGAGGCAGGATCCCGAGTGCGCCCTTTGCGGTGATAACGCCACGATAAAAGAGCTTTCTCTCTATGAGCAGGCCCCATGCGAGCTACGCACGTAATTACTTTCCGGAACCCTTTTCTCAGGTAATATGGCGGAGATTTTTTTCAAGGCGGTTAATTGGTTTTGAAGAACCAGGATTACTTTAAAAACCCCGGCGCCCTTAAGATAGACCTGATGCTCAGGGGAGCGGCCATAGAAGACCCCGTTGTAAAGGCAAGGGCTTGCGGGGCCTCGGGTATAGACATACTCCTGCCGAAAAAAACTCTCGTAAACATCCCCTGCGAAGACTGGTTTACTGAGCGTTCCCCCTATGTGATAAAAAAGGCAGGGAAGGGGTATGTCCTTGCAAAGGGCGAGGCAGAGGTTCCCGTGAGCATCCTGCCTCTGCCGGAGTTCTACGGCCAAAAGACGAGTTCCGGTGTAAGGTTTGGTGATATTGCCGTCTCTCATGGGAGCTACACCGTCATAACTCCTGACCAGAGGTGCGCTTTTTTCAAATCAAGTGCCCAGTGCAGGTACTGCACAGGAAACTTCAGGGTCGGCACGGGCGGTGAGGCGCCGCGCGTCTATACCGTAGAGGAGGTATTGGAGACTGTCAAGGCCATCTTAAAAGAAGGGACATCGGGAATCATCTACCTCTCCATAGGATATGCCGAGGGTGATGACGGCGGGATAATTTTTCTTGAGCCCTATGTGCGGGCCATCAAAAGTCACTTTAACTGCCTTGTGGCCGTAGAGGCCCTGCCGCCCACGTCCAATGAATGGATAGACAGGAGCTATGCCTGCGGTGTGGATTCCCTGCTCTATAACCTTGATATTTTTGATAAAGAGCTTTTTTCAATTATATGCCCGGGCAGGGCGGGAATAATAGGAAGAAAGAGGACCCTTGACGCATTGAAATACGCCGCAGGCATCTTTCCCAACGGTACTGTGGCCTCACATCTTATTGTGGGGCTTGAGCCTCCGGGCTCGACCATTATGGGCATAGATTATCTGACGGATATAGGCGTTGTGCCTATACTGCCCATATTCCGCCCATCAAAAGAGAAGCCCCTTGATGTTACGGACCTTGTGGCCGAGGTGATTATACCTGTATACCAGCACCTTTACAGGACCTTGAAAAAAAAGCGCATAAACTTTAACTGGGTCCGTGATATAAGCATGGTGACCACGCCTGCCGAGGGCAGGTTTCTCATGAACAAAAAAGAGGGCTCTCATTCTTTACTTGAAAATTTTTATGGATCAAAGTTGGGCCTGAAGACTGCCTGGGGGCTCTCGTCTCTTCGACGGCGTCTGCGTGTAAAGAAATCCTCAAAGGAAGATCCCCCCGGGGGGGCTGAACAGACATAAAGGGAGAATCCCCGTGAGAGTGGAAATTGACAGGAGGCCCATATGGATAATCATCGCCAACAAGGCGCTGAGGCCCCTTTTTTTCCTCCTTCTCACAACAGGTTTTTTTCTTATCCTTAATCTGCCCTTGCCCGACGGCCTTAGCCCCGGCGGGATGAGGGCCATCGCCGTTTTTTTGCTCTGCCTTGTCTTATGGGTATCAAATGCCGTGCCAGTGGCCATCACAGGGCTCTTCGCCATAGTCCTTGTCCCCCTTCTCGGTATACTTCCAAGGGGAGATACATACTCGCTATTCGGCAATGAGGCAGTCTTTTTTATCCTCGGCGCCTTTATCCTTTCCGGGGCGGTCATGCATTCGGGCCTTTCTAACAGGGTGGCCCTGCGCCTTATGGAAAAGTACGGCGGCTCGCCTAAAAGGCTCGTCATAAGCATCTTTCTTCTTGCCGCGGCACTCTCATTTGTTATGAGCGAGCACGCCGTTGCGGCCATGCTATTTCCCATAGTACTGGAAATTTCAAAGAGCCTGAAGCTCCGGCCCGGTAAATCCAACTACGGAAAACTCCTCTTTTTCGCCCTTGCCTGGGGCTCTGTAATCGGCGGCGTCGGGACTTTTCTCGGCGGCGCGCGCGTGCCTCTTGCCATGGGTATCCTGAAAGAGACGACGGGCCAGACCATTGGTTTTCTCGATTACACCATGGCCGTGGCGCCACTTGTAGTGGTCCTTCTTATCGTGGGTTATGTTGTGCTGACAAGGTTTTTCCCCATTGATATCGACGGTGTAGAGAAGGCTCACGAGGTTATCGTGAGACGGGCCCGCGCCCTTGGCAAGATACGCCCGGGGGAGTACGCAGTGGGCGCCATACTGCTTATCACAATAATCTTCTGGATTACTATAGGTAAGACAGTGGGCCTTGCCGCCATTGCCATGGTATCGGTGACGGCACTCTTTGTCTTAAAACTTGTAAAATGGCGCGAGATTGAGGAGTATGTTAACTGGGGCATAATTCTCATGTACGGAGGCGCCATAATACTCGGCACAGCCCTTGACAGGAGCGGGGCCGCGAGGTGGATGGTAGACGCCATCATGAGACAATGGGCTCAGACGCCCCTTACAGTCCTGGCGCTTTTTTCACTGCTGGCCATACTGCTTACGGAGTCCATGAGCAATGCCGCTGTTATTGCCGTGCTTCTGCCCGTCAGCATAGGCATGGCCGGAAGGACAAATATGAGTCCCGAGGTCATGACCTATGCCGTGGCCATACCTGCAGGTCTCGCCTTTATGCTCCCGATGAGCACACCGGCTAACGCCTTTGCCGTTTCAAGCGACTATATCTCTGTTTTTGACATGGC
Source organism: uncultured Thermodesulfobacteriota bacterium (assembly GCA_964474975.1). Lineage (GTDB taxonomy): Bacteria > Desulfobacterota > GWC2-55-46 > GWC2-55-46 > JADFVP01 > JAJRZX01. The sequence continues at coordinate 27,472 of CAYYUX010000006.1, read as the reverse complement.
AAAGGGCGGGGTGATAATGTTTCTCACATCATGGGTCACATTCAACCTCATGGCCCATTTTTACTGGCCTCTTATTGGACTAAGGTAGAAACAGAGGTTTAAATGGCGGGTTTATGAGAAAAAATGTCTTTAAATCCGCCATTATTGTTTACCTTGAACTTTATTTAGGTTAAAATAATGAGTAATAAGATACTACTTGTTCTTTCAGCACATTCGTACTCTGATAAGGCCATTGAGTATGCTGTAGAGAGGGCCTCTAAAGAGGGTTCTGTGCTTGTGGCTTATTTTCTCCTTGAGTCCGAGCTTGCGAGAGAGGCCACGGAGAGGTTTTCTGATATCGGCTTTACCGGCGATAAACCCTCGGCAACGCTTACGGAGTCTCTTATACGCGAGTACAGGCAGAGGGGATACGAGGCCATTGGCCGTGTGCAGATACGGGCCATGGAGGAGGGGGTGGAGTTTGAGCCCCTCCTTGAAGAAGGACCCTATGTATCCACCATACTCGATGCCGTCGGTGCCAATGACATAGGCATTGTGGTGATACAGAAGCGCAGGGAAAAGTCTCTCTTGAAGTACTTTAAAAAGGGACTTGCCATGGAGGTAAAAGAAGCGGCCTCGTGTGAGGTCGTTATTGTTGAGTAGTGTAAATCCATCACGGTGAAAGGGAGGTTTCAAAAATGGCAGTAAAGAAGTGGTCGGAAGAAGAACTTAAAGAGGTTGCCGCGGAGCTTGAGGGCAAAGGACCCGAGGAGGCCATTAAGTGGGCTGTTGAGAACTTCGATAGGCAGGATCTCAGCCTTGCCTGCAGTTTCGGCGCCGAGGACGTAGCCCTCGTGGATATGCTCGTGAAGATAAAACCTGACGCGAGGATATTTTATCTTGATACAAATAAGCTCTTTAAGGAGACCATTGACGTAATGGAACGCCTTAAGGAGAAGTATAATATAAAACCTGAAAAATACTGTACAAAGATGACCCTTGAAGAGCAGGCCGAAGAGTTCGGCCCCGAGCTCTGGGCAAGTGACCCCAAAAAGTGCTGTGATATCAGAAAGATAGGCCCCCTTAAAGAGGCTCTCTCGGGGCTCAGCGCATGGATAACGGGTATCAGAAGAGACCAGTCACCGGCAAGGGCCAATGCCCCTGTAGTGACATGGGACTCAATGTTTAACCTTGTGAAGATAAACCCTCTCGTAAAATGGACAAGCGATGATGTCTGGGCCTATATCCGCGCCAATGACGTGCCGTACAACGAGTTGCATGACAAGAACTACCCCTCCATCGGCTGTGAGCCATGCACCAACGAGGTAAAACCCGGCGAGGACCCGAGGGCCGGAAGATGGGCTGGTTTCAAGAAGACGGAGTGCGGACTGCACGACAATAAACAATAATCATGTAGACTGTAAAGTTATTTTCGCAACAGCATGATATTTAAGAGATTTTTAGTCTCTATTATCTGCACAAAAGGAGGTCCTTAAAAAGTGGATTCATTGATACCGCCTCATGGCGGAGTACTTATAAACAGAGTCGTAGAGGGTAAGGCCCGTCTTGATATGGAAAAGGCCGCTCTTGAAATGGAGTCAATAGTACTTAATAACAGGGAGATCTCAGACCTTGAGATGATAGCTACGGGTGGTTTCAGCCCCCTCACAGGTTTCATGTGCCATGACGATTACCACTCTGTCATGGATACCATGACGCTCGTTAATGGTCTTCCCTGGACCATACCCGTAACCCTCTCCGTAACCTCGGCAGAGGCCGATACGCTCAAGGAAGGCACTGACGTGGCCCTCAATAACGAGAAAGGAGAGCTTCTTGCCGTCCTCCACCTTGAGGAGATTTTTAATCATGACCCTGAAAAAGAGGCCTTAAGGGTTTACGGCACTGCCGAAGATGCCCACCCGGGTGTAAAAAACGTCTATGCCATGGGCGCAAAGCTCCTCGGCGGCAATATATCCCTTGTGAGGCGCACGGAATACGACGAATTCAACGCATACCGCAGGGATCCTATAGAGACAAGGAAACTCTTCAAGAAAAACGGCTGGAGGCGTATTGTGGGCTTTCAGACAAGAAACCCCATACACAGAGCCCACGAATATATACAAAAATGCGCCCTTGAGACTGTTGACGGCCTCATGATACACCCCCTTGTGGGCGAGACAAAGTCCGACGACATTCCTGCCGAGGTGCGCATGACCTGCTATACTACTCTTATGGAGAAGTATTATCCTGCAGACAGGGTTGTGCTCTCCGTATACCCCGCGGCCATGCGTTACGCCGGGCCGCGCGAGGCAGTTTTTCACGCCCTTATTCGCAAAAACTACGGATGCACGCACTTTATCGTGGGCCGTGATCACGCCGGTGTGGGCGGATATTACGGCACCTTTGACGCCCATCTTATCTTCGATCAGTTCGAGCCAGAGGCCATTGGCATTGCGCCGATGTTCTTTGACTACACATTCCACTGCAAGTCCTGCGGCGGCATGGCCTCCTACAAGACCTGCCCTCATGACTCATCGGAGCATATTACCCTCTCAGGCACAAAGGTAAGAGAAATGCTTAGAGCAGGAACATGCCCGCCTCCCGAGTTTTCAAGGCCCGAGGTGGCAAAAATCCTCATTGAGGCCATGAAGCCAGCTGAATAAATAAGTCCCGAGATGTTCTCATAAAAAAGGCCCCTCTTCGTGGGGCCTTTTTTATATCGGCATAAGCGTTATCACGATGAAGATTATCCTTTTTTTCTATGAATCTTCTTTTTTTGTTATATGATAGAGATAAATGGTTTGCCATGTATGGCCCTTGAGTGGACAGCAGATGCCTTCGAGGCGAAGCCCTGATTTTATACTGCGGCTCTGCCAGCAGACGTCTATTCCAGAAGTTCTCTTTTTTTAAAGAAACCGGTTTTTGAGTCATGATTCGTACTACTTACCGTCTTTCATTCTTAATACTCATCTCCCTCTTCCTGCTCTCCGGATGCGGCGCAACGCATGGGCCTTATTACATCGCGCCGAACCCCTTTTCGCCTGTACGTACCATTGCCATACTTCCCATATACAACATCACCAACGACGTCGGCGGGGCCGAGATGGTGAGAAAACAGGTATACAAGGAGTTTGTCTACAGGCATTACAGCGTCATGCCTTTGGAAGACTCAGACCGTTTGCTGAGGGAAAAAATGGGCATCACCCTTGGCGGTCAGCTTGAGTATACAAATGCGCAGGCCGTGGCAAAGGCCCTTGGCGTGGACGGCCTTGTCTACGGATATCTTCTTAATTTTGACGATATCACCACCGGGGTATATAATGTTAAGGAGGTAAGGGCGGGCTTCAAGCTCATTGATGGCAGAAAGGGCTCTGTCATATGGGCCAACGGCGGCGGAGTGAAGAGTTTTTATGTCGCGGGAAGGTCGGGAGTAGCCGTTACCTTACTCAAGGAAATCGGTTCAGGCACCGAAATACCTTCTATAATAGAGGGACTTCATGATATACCGGGCCTCAGGGACTGGCATATAATACGTGTAATATATCTTAAAAAACTGGAGCAGGCGGCTGTGCTATCCTTTGGCGAAGAGGTGCTTACGAGCGTGTTCAGGGCTCATCTGAAGCTCGAGACAAATGCCCTTTTGCGAAAAATTCTGCGGAGCCTTCCGGCAGGGCCGGGTTCTATGAGCCCTGCGAGCGGATGAGGGCCGTATTTGTATGAGAAACCCCCTTTAAATAAGGAGACAGGTCTATGATAAGGATATCGTCTAAGGTGTTAAGGGGTTATTATGCCCCTCTTCTGATGGTTATGTTTTCTGTTGTTTTATTTTCCGGCTGCGGTCCCACCATAAAAGGCTCCGTAAAGGAGGACGTAAGCAGGACCGGAGAGTCGGGCAGGCTTGAAGCCGAGGGTCTTAAGTACAGGGGGCCTTCGTATAACGTAGCCATTATCGCCTTCAGGGATAAAACCCCCGGCAAGGCCCTTGGAGTTGCTAAGGCGGCTACGGAGATACTGCGCACCATTGTAAAGCATGCCGGCCTTGAGCCTATTGTCCTTACAGAGGAAGACCTCAGAGAGCAGGGGAGCCTCTCGGCCTTTCAGGATTCAGGTGTGCTTAAAAGGGGTAAGAAAAACGTTCTTGCCGGTTATGATTCCGTGGACTTCAGGATCTCCGGTGCAGTAACCTCCTACTCTGCTGTAGAGGAGAGTACAAATATACTGCTCACCCAATCAAAGACTGTCATCTCGAGGGTGCAGGTAGATTATGCCCTCGTGGACGTAGAGACGGGCAAGAGCATAGTAGCCGATTCAGGCATGGGCGAGTACAGAAAAAAGACGGGCGGTTTTCTCGGCCTCGGTTCAAAGTCAACCTTTGATATGAGTCTTCGCGACGGTGCGCTACGCGACGCCCTTACAAAGGCCATGACCAGGATGGCCGCAAAGCTCAACTCACTGCCCTTCAGGGGCCGCGTCCTCTCCGTAGAGGGCAATACCCTCTACATAAGGGCCGGGACAAAGAGCAGATTGAAGACAGGCACTGTGTTTTCCGTTTACAGGCGCGGCCGAAAGCTTGTAGACCCGGATACCGGCAGGGTCATTGGCCGCGCTGAGGCAAAGATAGGCGAGGCCGTATTAAGCTCCCATCAGGACGAGAATATCTCAAGGGCCGTTATAAAGAGCGGCGGCGGCTTCAAGGCCGGAGATGTTATTAGAACCTCATCCGGAGCCGCCGGTTGAAATATACGTGCCTGAGAGGCTGGAATATAAAACGGCTGATGAGAGGGTCCGGTGTTTTTCTCGGACTTGCCATGCTTATCGCCGCAAGCCTTGCGGGGTGCGGGGGGCCTTCTTCTAAGTGCCTCTTGTCCGATGAGAGGATAGGGTCTGCCTATCTTTACGGCATGAACTATCTTGAAGAAAATAAATCAATGCTCGCCACAGGCGCCTTTAAGAGCATACTCGCATGCAACAAGGGCTTTTCACCTGCTTACAGCGGACTTGCCATTGCCTACGCCGAGATAGCCGCCGCAGGTCTCAACCCCGATGGCAGGACTATAACGGCATCGATAATCGCACTTAAGAAAGCAGATCAATACGCCGCTTCCAATGAAGACAGATTCCGTCGTCATGTAGCCGCTGTGCGGGCATATACCATATATAAATCACCGGGCTGGTTTGTTTCCCTGGAGAACGAGTATAAACTCGCTATGAAGGCAAGGGTAGATGCACGTAAACTTCCCTATTACGAAAGTAGCGACGCCGCCGCCTTTTTCATGGGCAAGGCCTTCTTTGACGCTGGCCGCATCGAGGACGCCATGGCCGAGTTCAAGGCCCTCTCAAAGGCAGAACCCCTCGACAAGTGGGGAAGACTCTCGAAGGTGGCCTTTAAGAGGAGCGGCCTTATACTGAGCCATATAGGAAAGGCGCAGGCAGGCGCCGATGTAGTGGTTCTTGTCTTTCGTAAAAAAGTGAGAAGGGAAGATCTGGCGGCAATACTCATAGGAGAGCTGAAGGTTGATAAACTCCTTGGAGTTCGCGATACAGGTATGGGGATCGAAAACAAGGCACTTCCCGTTCCCTCTGACATCATGAAGAGCCCTTTTCGCGATAAGATATTAAAGGTTATAAGTTTAGATATAAAGGGGCTGGAGCCCGCATTTTCCCAAAAGTCCTCCACCTACCTGTTCAGCCCCAGCAAGGTAGTCTCGAGAAAGGATTTTGCCGTCATAATGGCCGCTATCCTCAAGAGAGTATCGGCGCATACAGTCCTCTACAAGGGGTATTCCTATAAAGAAAGATCATACTCTGATGTGCCTCCCGGCAAGCCGTGGCAGGGCGCCGTAAGAGAGGTGACGAAGTATAATCTGATGTCCTTCCTCTCCGGAGACAGGTTCGGCCCTTACGAGGCCCTTGACGGCACCGATGCCTTTAGTGCTGTCTTTGCCGTGAAAGACATGTTTGATATGCCCTAACCCCACGTAAGTGCGGTGTTTTTCCCTTTTCCGTGACAAGAATAGCCTCTTCATAATTATAATTTCAGTTTTTTCATGGCCCGCCCTTCAAGTGACCATGGTCACTCACATCCCGCCTTGCATTTTGTATAATCAGGCTGTGATAAAGACTTGGTTTACGGATTTTTAAGGAATGAACGGGAGGCTGACATGAGAAGACTTTTTACATCAACAACAGTCTTTTTATTCATAGTTCTTATGAGCGTGAATGCTTATGCCCTCGTTGATGTTGAAGCGAGATACTGGCTTACAAATCTCGACGCGAATGTTCAGGCAAACAGCGGCTCTGTCATTGGAACAAAACTCGACCTTGTGAATGATTTCGGCCTCGATGACCATGAAAGCTTTGTAGAAGGCAGGATTACCCTTGAGTTGGGCAATCACAGCCTGCGTTATTCTTACATCCCTCTTTCATGGAGCGGAGACGGCGCGATTATGAAGAGTGTAAACTTTGCCGGACAGGTATTTTTGGCATCAACGGTTGTGGCCACGGATATAAAGATTGATTATCACCGCATCAGTTACCGCTATGATATCATAAATAAGCTCAAAAACCGTCTTGGTGTAATAGCCGAGGTAAAATATCTCGATGGCAGGATAAGACTGACAGATGCGGCCCTTGGTCTTGACGAGTCAACACGCTTGCAGATACCAATACCGGCCATAGGAGTCGGCGGCCAATTAGCCGTACCATTCCTGGCCCATATCAATGCAGAGTTAACAGGTATGAGTCTCGGCACCCTTGCTTATGTTGTTGACGGCGAGGCCAATATTGGTTTTAAGCCGCTTCCTTTTGTAGACCTCTCAGCCGGTTACAGATACCTCAAGTTCCATGTGGATAAAGACGGCGATACAGGCAGTTTTACTATGAGAGGTCCCTTTGTAACATTAAAAGCCGATTTTTAGTCAACAAAGACCTTGCCGTGGAAAGGGCGATAATGTATTTTTTATCATCCCGGTGGGGTTTTTTCTGTTACCCATGGTTTTTTTGTGTTAATTTATCTAAAATGTACCTTTAAAATTCATTATATTCAGCAGAACGGGCCTGACTTGGCGCGAGTGCGGCAGATAATTTTTTTGAGGTCCTCTTTCAAGGTGTCAAACCCTAAGAACACAGCATCTAACCCCCGATGAACTTTGATGAAACACCACAATATCCCCGGTCCGGCGCCATGCTACTTTGCCGGGGCGGGCTACTTTTTTTTGTTTTTCCTCGTGATATATTCCTTTTACGGCTGTGCTCCTGTAAAAAATCTGCCTGAAGAGGATACCTTTCTCCATGACAGGGCCATGCTTATAAGGGAGAGGGGAGACCTCGCCTATGGTGAAGGTGATTACCGTGAGGCCCTCTTGAGCTTCAGGGACGCCCTTGTAATTGACAGGCAGTTGAATGAGCAGGGCCGGCAGGTAAGAGACCTTATAGGAATGGGTCGGGCCTATGCGGGACTTGGACGGCAGGACCTTGCCCGGAAGACCCTCATGAAGGCCGTGAAACTGGCCTTTTCCTCAAGGGATGACAAAGGCCTTGCCAGTGCATATACCGCCCTCGCAAGGAGTTATCTCGAGGCGGATAGATACAGCCTTGCCATTAAGAACATCAATGACGCCCTTAGTCTTACAAGGGCAGGCAAGGGTGCGACGCTTGAGCTGTATAACCTTGCGGCGCGTATTTATCTTCGCGCAGGGAGGTTTGATGAGGCCGGGGCAATGATAGAAAAGGCCCTCAACGAGGTTAGCCGTGAGGGCGGGGCGCCCTCTGCCGGGGTATCCGGGACCTACAGGGTAAAGGCCGGGATACTATCCAAAAAAGGCGATTCTATCTCGGCAATCACATACTTTGATATGGCATACGCAGTTGACGTAAGACTGGGAGATGAGAAAAATATGGCCCTTGACCTCTGGGGCTCTGCAGTGGTCCTCATGGACCTTGGACGCTACAACGAGGCCATAATACACTTGAAAAAATCATTTTTGCTCTACCGGAAGAGCAATTATATTAAAGGGGCCATTATTGATATTGATAAACTTGTTGAACTTTATACCGCTATAGGCGATAAGAGTAGCGAGTCATACTACCGTAACATGAGAGATGCCATTAAGGCAGATATGAGATGAGATGAGAAGAAGACGGCTGTGAAGGCAAAGATACTTATAGTAGACGATGACGATAAAAATGTAGTCCTTCTTACCATAAAGATGAAACGTGAGGGCTATGAAGTTGCAAGCGCCAACAACGGCATGGATGCCCTTGAACGTGTGCGCACCTTTATGCCCGATGTCATACTCATGGACGTAATGATGCCTCGCATGAATGGCTATGAGGTGCTGAAGGCGCTCAAGGACGACGAGAGTACCCGTTATATACCTGTCATAATGCTTACGGGCCTCGGCGAGGTGGAGAACAAGGTCCAGGGTTTTGACGTTGGCGCCGAGGACTACATAACAAAACCCTTCAGCCTCCGTGAGGTCTCGGCAAGGGTAAGGTCGCTACTACGGGTGCGCGCACTTCAGAAGCGTATAAGGGATACAGAGAAGATGGCCGCACTTGGAGGCATGGTAGACGGCATAGCCCATGAAATCAGGAATCCGCTAATGGTAATCGGAGGCATGGCGAGACGCCTTCATGACCGTGATATTGATGAGAAGAGCAGGGGATATGCCGAGGCTATCATCAAGTGTGTCGAGAGGCTTGAAAAGATGATAGTACGTGTCGATGATTATAAACGTATCCTTGTTTCCAAGCTTAAGGCCATTGAGATAAACCGTGTTGTAGAGGACGCCGTCAGTGATATGGCCTTTCTCATTGAGGGACGCGATATAGAGATAAAAATTTCCTGCTTAAAGCCCTCGCCAGTTGTAAATATGGATTATATTAATTTGAAGACGGCCTTGTGCAACATCATAGAGAACTCCGTTGAGGCCATGGGAGATAGGGGCGTCATTGAGTTAAGTACGAGGCTTGAGGACGGCAGGGTCGTTGTGCAGATAAAGGACAACGGTCACGGCATAGACCCTGACGAGCAGAAGAAGATATTCCATCCCTTTCAGACCTCACGCATCGAAGGCGCGGGGCTTGGTCTTACCATGGCGCACAGGATCGTCTCTGACCACAACGGGGAGATAAGCGTAAGCAGTGAGCCGGACGTGGGTACGGTGATTACCATCACCCTTGATACTGTACGCTCAGAGGGTGAATCCTCCGATAATGAAAGCGGAGCAGAGACATCATAGACTGAAGGCCGAGTACGCCTTATTGTTTATCTTTTTACCTTGCCCAAAACTTACAGGCATATCTTCGTATCTCCACCAAAGGCCTCGTCGTCGCGGTCAGGGTAGTCTATATTATAGTGCAGGCCCCGTGATTCTTTTCGTAAAATAGCGGATTTTATGATAAGCCATGCCACGGTAGCTATGTTACGGAGTTCAATAAGGTCGCTCGTAATGGTAAAATTCCAGTAATATTCGTCTATCTCTTTTTCCATAAGGTCTATCCTACGAAGCGCCCTCTCAAGGCGCTTGTTGGAGCGTACTATTCCCACGTAGTTCCACATGAAACGCCGTATCTCATCCCAGTTCTGCGTTATAAGAACGGCCTCATCGCCCGGTCCGGCTGAGCCCGGATGCCATGGAGGCACAGGCGCAAGGTTAGCAGTATTATCTTCTGCTATAAGGCGGATAATCTCCTTTGAGCATCTGTGGGCAAGGACAAGGCCCTCAAGAAGGGAGTTCGATGCAAGGCGGTTGGCACCGTGAAGACCGGTGCAGGCGTTCTCTCCTATGGCGTAGAGCCCCCTTATATTTGTCCTTCCGTGAAGGTCCGTCAATATGCCGCCGCAGGTGTAGTGAGCCGCCGGTACAACGGGTATGGCCTCCTTTGTCATATCAATACCAAAGGACAGGCACCTGTTGTAGATGTTTGGGAATCGTTTTTTTATAAAATCAGCGGGTTTGGCCGTTATATCAAGGTAGACGCAGGGGTCGCCGCTTTTTTTAAGCTCAAAGTCAATGGCCCTCGCGACAATATCCCTTGGCGCGAGGTCTGCCATGGGGTGGATATCTCTCATAAATGGCGTGCCGTCGCTGAGCCTCAAGACTGCCCCTTCGCCGCGAACGGCCTCTGAGATGAGAAAATTCTTTGCCTGCTGATGGTAAAGGCAGGTGGGGTGAAATTGCACGAATTCCATATTGGCTATTACTGCCCCGGCCCTTGCGGCCATGGCTATGCCGTCGCCTGTGGCGACATCGGGGTTGCTTGTATAGAGGTATACTTTTCCTGCGCCGCCTGCGGCAAGCACCGTTGCCCGCGCGATGAAGGTGTGGACAACGGCGTTTTTTATATCAAGCACATAGGCACCGCGGATAAGACCGCCCTTATCTTCGTCTTGAGCTTCGTCTTTTATAAGATTTACGGCAATATGCTCTGTATACACGGATATGTTTTGTTTTTGCCTTACGGCGTTCACAAGGGCTTTCTCGATTTCGTTCCCCGTAATATCCCCGGCGTGTATGATTCTCCGCCTTGAGTGACCGCCTTCTTTTCCAAGGTCAAGCTCGCCGTAAGGGTTATCGGAAAACTTTACGCCAAGGGTCCGCAACTCTTCTATAAGTGCCGGACCTTCCTCGACTATCACCCTTACGACGTCTTCGTGACATAGCCCCGCGCCGGCCGTGAGGGTGTCCCTTACGTGAGAGGCAAAGGTGTCTTCAGGGTCTACGACGCCGGCTATGCCGCCCTGGGCATAATTTGTGGCCGACTCCTCAATATTGCGTTTTGTAACAAGGCTTACGTTCCCGGCCTCTGAGGCTTTCAGGGCAAGGGTGAGCCCGGAAATGCCGCTACCGACAACAAGAAAATCAGAGACTATCTCCATGCATGAACTCCGGGTATGCGTTTTTTGGCGGGATAAGCGATAGTTGGTTCAGAAGTAATCATAAGAAAAACGAGTATTGCTGTCAATTTTTAATTTATATTTACTCTCCACCCTCTCTTCCGCGGCCCGGTGCAGTAGTGGGAGGGGGGGGGTTGATTTTTTTTCTTTTAACTGCTATGTTTTAAAATTAAGTACTGGTGCACGTGCGGTGTTTATTATGAAAAAAACTTCAGTCTTTATTTTATTGTCTTTTATCTTTGTTTTTGCCGTTGCTTCCCGTTGCATGGCCGATTTTTACGCCTTCACAGACAGCTCGGGCAAGATGCACATCTCAAATATGCCAAAGAGTGCCCGCTATGTGAGAATCATGAGAGAGACAAGGGACGCAAAGCCTCCTGCCGGTCAAGCGGAATCCTTTGATAAAATAATAAAGGCCAAATCCGTAAAATACGGTGTTGACCCCAACCTCGTAAAGGCCCTTATAAAGGCTGAGTCCAACTTTAAATCTTCGGCACAATCAGAGGCAGGGGCAAGGGGGCTGATGCAACTTATGCCAGAGACGGCCATTGAGATGGGGGTGACGGACAGGACCGACCCGGCGAAGAATATCGATGGCGGCGTACGGTACCTCAGCCGCCTCTTAAAAACTTTCTCTGATACAAGGCTTGCCATAGCCGCATATAACGCCGGAGAAAACGCGGTTTTGAAATACGGCACTGTGCCGCCCTTTACGGAGACAAGGGATTATGTTACAAAGGTCCTGCAGTATTATCACGATTATAACTCAGAGTGAATGCCTCGAAATTCACTAATGGATTATCCATGACGATTTTTTTTTTTTTTTGATACAGGCCCTTATATAAACAATGATAAAAAATTACCCTGAAAAGATAAGGCAAAAGCTCAGAGATACGCTTCGCGGGATGCGTCCCCGGGGCGGAAGCGATGCCTTGAATCTCCCAAACATGCTTTCCCTCGCAAGGGTGGCGGCCGTTCCCGTCATCATACTTCTGCTCATTTATCCCGGAAGAGTCCTGAGCCTCATAGCCGCCATCTTCTTTCTTCTTATCTGTGTAACGGATTGGTTAGACGGCTATGTGGCACGAAAAAAAGGGCTTGTCACTTCCATTGGAAAGTTTCTCGACCCTCTTGCCGATAAACTCATCATCTTGTCTTCATTTATAATGCTCATACCCTCGGGCAGGGTTCCGGCATGGGTGGTGGCCCTTATCGTTTCGCGTGAAATTGCCGTTACGGGGCTTCGCGCCGTGGCTTCGGACATGGGTATCGTCATAGCGGCAGGAAAGCTCGGAAAGATAAAGACCGTCTTTCAGATAATATGCGTTGCCGCTCTCCTTGCCCATTATCGTTTTTACGGTATTGATTTCCACGCCATAGGCATCCTCGCGCTTATCCCCGCCTTTATCCTCACCATGTGGTCAGGCGTCGATTATTTTCTCAAGTTTTTTTCCTCTCACAATATCGAGAACCGCTGAAAGACTCAGGGGCGCTCGGGTCATGGTATGAAAAAGCGTTGACTTATAATAATAAGCCGTTAAAATAACACCGTTTTGCTCACCCTCGTTAATCCTCCTTCGAAGCACATTTAGAGTAGCATTGAACCTGCGCCGCATTTTGTACAGTTGGCTTTTGCGTAAGGTTTCCCCAATAGAAGAGTTACTGACCTATCAATTTATTTTTTGCGGCGTCCTCTCTTAAAGCATTCTTCGGGGACAGATGATATGAATGAAAAAAATATTGAAGCCGAGCTAAGGTCTGAGATAAAAGTACTTAAAGCGCGTCTGAAGGAGAGGACTGAGAGCCTTGAGGAGGCCAGGGAGAGGCTTAAGATATCTGCACAAAAGATGATAGAGTCTGCAAAGCTTATCTCTCTCGGTGAGATGGGCGCCGGCATTGCCCACGAGCTTAACAGCCCTCTTGCCGGGATACTCACAATCGCTGAGGTCCTCATGAGCCGTATGGATAAAGATGACCGTAGCTACCATCTCCTTGAAAAGCTCAGAGACGCCGCTCTTCGTTCAAAATATATAATTATTGATATGCTGAGCTACGCGCGTCCATTCAGGGGTGAGCGTGAGACGATTGAGATGAACGACTTGCTGAGGTCGACTCTTTCTCTTTTTATTTCCGAGATTAATGCCGCATCCATTGAGATAAGGCTTGAGCTGGCCAAGACCCTTCCCGTGGTTACCGGCTCCAAAGGGCAACTCATGGAAGTAATCTTTAATATAATGAAGAACGCCCGTGACGCACTTGGAGGTTACGGCAGTATTTGTCTTGCCACCTCTTCATCTGAAGAGGATGGCCGTGGCGGAGTAGCCGTTGAGATAAGGGATACAGGCCCGGGTATCCCGTGCGAAGTGCTTGAGAGGATATTCGACCCTTTCTTTTCCACAAAAGATAAGGGCGGCGGGCTTAACATGGGGCTTGGCCTTTCCATATCAAAGAGCATAATTACGGCACATAATGGTTTTATAAGTGCGCAAAACATCAGCGGCGGCGGCGCCTCCTTCAGGTTCTTTATCCCGGCCGTCACAGAAGTCCACGATAAAAAAATAAATAACGCCATGGAAGGCGTAGGGGACAAGGTCTGAAGATAATGCTGATAACTTCAAAAAATACCTTGCCCGGCGATCTCGGGAATGATGGCGAGGTAAGCTAAGAGGGCCTCGGCGGGCTTGCCTCATATCAGCGCCTGTTTGCCTATATCCGCTTCCCCCTTCTATCGCCGTACAGGGCCTTTTATGTCAGGTATTTACCTTGACAGTCTTTTCCCTTTACTATAAACTTAGGGTGATATTCCATCTCACGTCCCAAATTTCTCGTCACAATATTTCAATATGCTTATGATGACAGACAGGCTCGGCGAACTCCTACTCAGAGAAAAACTTATTTCCGAGGAACAGCTCTCAAAGGCCATTGAAGCCCAGAAAGAGGGTGGAGGTCGTCTCGGTTATAATCTCACAGCCCTTGGTTTTGTGACAGAGCAGGAACTTTCGCAGTTTCTCAGCACGCAGTACGGCATCCCCGTAGTAGACCTTTCAAGCCGTGAGATTGACGCTGATGTAATTCAGCTCATACCAGAAGAGGTATCGAGAAAATATCATATAATACCCATCAGCAGGACAGGCTCCACACTGGTTATAGCCATGTCCGATCCCTCAAACATCTTTGCCATCGATGATATAAAATTCCTTACAGGTTATAATGTCGAGCCCCTTGTGGCCTCTGACGAGGCCATTAAGAATGCCATTGACGAGTATTACGGTAGCTCGGATTACGGCCTTGAAGGGGTTCTCATAGATTTTGAGGAGGAAGATATTGATGTCGTCAAGGAAGAAGAAGACATTGATGTATCTGACCTTAAGAAGTCCACAGAAGAGGCCCCTGTTGTAAGGCTTGTCAATTTTATCCTCACAGACGCCATCAAAAAGGGCGCCAGCGACATCCATATCGAACCCTATGAAAAGGTCTTCCGTGTGCGATACAGGATAGACGGCGTATTGCACGAGGTGATGAAACCTCCCATTAAACTAAAGAACGCCATCGCCTCAAGGATAAAGATTATGAGCCAGCTTAATATCGCCGAGCGCAGGCTCCCCCAGGACGGCAGGATAAAGCTGAAGATGGGAAAGAACCGTGAGATGGATTATCGTGTATCGGTACTGCCCACCCTTTTCGGCGAGAAGGTAGTCATGAGGCTCCTTGACAAGAGCAACCTTCAGCTTGATATGACAAAACTCGGTTTTGAGCAGGGCGCCCTTGATAGTTTTCTCGGCGCCATACATCAGCCATGGGGAATGGTCCTCGTTACTGGCCCTACTGGCAGTGGAAAGACGACAACCCTCTACTCCGCTCTATCAGACCTTAATAAAATATCCGATAATATATCCACGGCGGAAGACCCTGTTGAATTCAACCTTGTCGGCATCAATCAAGTTCAGATGCACGAAGAGATAGGCCTTAATTTCGCCGCTTCTCTTCGTAGTTTTCTCCGTCAGGACCCTGATATAATCATGGTCGGAGAGATACGGGATTATGAGACTGCCGAGATAGCCATTAAGGCCGCCCTTACAGGCCACCTTGTGCTCTCCACCCTTCATACCAACGACGCGCCTTCAACTGTTAACAGACTCCTCAATATGGGAATTGAACCCTTTCTTGTCGCCTCGGCTACAAACCTCATACTTGCCCAGAGGCTCGCCAGAAAGATATGTACTGAGTGTTCAGAAAAGATAGACGTTCCAGAGAGTGTTTTGAAGGAGCTTGATGTAAATGAATCGGAGATGAAAGAAAAGACTTTTTTCAAGGGCAAGGGCTGTTCTACTTGCAATGGGACCGGTTTCAAGGGACGTATCGCCCTATACGAGGTAATGCCCTTTACCGAAACCCTGAAAGAGCTTGTTCTAAACGGCGCTTCCTCATCAGAAATAAAGCGCGCCGCCATAGATGAGGGCATGAAAACACTGAGGATGAGCGGCATGACAAAGGCCGCCGAGGGCGTTACTACCCTTGAGGAGGTTCTTCGCGTTACCATGGCGGATTAAAGTTGACTCGCTATTTAACCGTAAATAAGGAGGGATGGAGAAAGAAAAAAACTCAAGTATGTGACTAAAGTCATGACATCTGCTATAGAGAGTGACTATAATTCAATTGTAGACAGCCATATACTTGGTTTTTCTCATTACATAGATAAAAGGAGCTCGATATGCCTGCTGGAGAAGCCGGTTCTTATTCCATCCAGAAGTTGCTCCACGAATTAATCGAAAAAAACGGTTCTGACCTCCACATTACCTCTGGTTCCCCGCCGAGGATGAGGGTATTGGGCAAGCTTGACTCCATAGACGGTCCCATCCTTAATAGCGTAGATACAAAGCAATTATGCTATTCCATCATCACAGACCACCAGCGCCTTCAGTTCGAGGAAAACAACGAGCTTGATTTTTCATTTGGCATCAAGGGCCTAAGCCGTTTCAGGGCCAACCTCTTTGTCCAGCGCGGCACAGTAGCCGGCGTATTCAGGAGTATTCCTTACAGAATCATGTCTTTTAAAGAGTTGGGTCTGTCCTCTGAGGTCGCCGAGTTATGCAAGAGACCTCGAGGCCTTGTCCTTGTGACAGGACCGACGGGAAGCGGTAAATCGACTACGCTCGCCTCCATGGTTGACAGTATCAACAGAGAGAGATATGAGCATATTGTCACCATAGAAGATCCCATTGAATACCTTCACAGCTCACAGCGCGCACTTGTAAATCAGCGCGAGGTCGGCTATGATACTCAGTCATACAGCAGTGCCTTGAAGTATGTCCTGCGCCAGGACCCTGATGTAGTTCTTCTCGGCGAGTTAAGAGACACGGAGACTATTGACGCGGCCCTCCGTATAGCAGAGACAGGGCATCTATGCCTTGCCACCTTGCACACAAACTCCTGTATTCAGACTATAAACAGGATTATTGACGTTTTTCCCGCCGCAAAACAGCAGCAGGTAAGGACACAGCTCTCTTTTGTCCTTGAGGGCGTACTCTCTCAGCTCTTAATCCCGAGACCGGATGGAAAGGGCAGGGTACTCGCCATGGAGATAATGCTCCCCAACTCCGCCATAAGAAACCTCATAAGAGAGGATAAAATACATCAGATATATTCGCAGATGCAGGTAGGCCAAAGCAAGTTCGGTATGCAGACACTTAATCAGTCCCTGCTGAATTTATATCAGAAAAGGCTTATAAGTCTTGAAGAGGCCATAGGCAGGAGTCAGGTACCCGATGAACTGCGTCAGATGATGCAGACCTCCGGGGCCATGGGCCTTGGTAGTTCCATGCTAAGGGGGATTTGAAAATGGCTACATTTGTTTATAAGGGAAAGACCTCAGGCGGTATATTTAAAAAAGGTGAGCTTCAGGCCGGAAATCTCGCTCAGGCCACGGCCTCTTTAAGGCGGCGCAATATTATCCCTGTCTCGGTTACTCCGAAAAAGGGCCTTATTGCCACTATGAACGATATTTCAATCCCCGGTCTTACAAAGGGCATCAAGGCCAAAGACCTTGCCATATTCTCAAGGCAGTTCGCCACCATGATAGACGCCGGCCTTCCCCTTGTACAGTGTCTTGAGATACTTTCCTCGCAACATGACAACGCCGAGTTCAAGAAGATTTTACTTGAAGTAAAGAATTCCGTAGAGGGCGGCTCCACCTTTGCCGATGCCCTTGGAAAGCATCCCAAGGTCTTTGATTCCCTCTTTGTCAACCTTGTCAATGCCGGTGAGGTTGGCGGCATACTCGATGTCATCCTTAACAGGCTCGCCATGTTCCTTGAAAAAAATGAGCAATTAAGGAGTAAGATAAAGGGCGCACTTACCTATCCCGCGGCTGTTATCGTAATCGCCTCCCTTGTCGTAACAGGGCTTCTCGTCTTTGTCGTCCCCATCTTTGACAATATGTTCGCAGATTTTGGACAGGCCCTTCCTGCGCCGACGCAGGTGGTTGTTGGCCTCAGCAACTTTATCAAGGGCTACTGGTATATTATCATCGGCTCTTTTGTCGGTATCGCTGTATTTATTAACAGGGCCCGTAAGACAGAGAAAGGCAAGTTTATCATAGACAGAATGATCTTGAGGGCGCCTGTATTCGGAATTCTGCTGAGAAAAACCGCTACCGCGCGTTTTACACGCACACTTGGAACTATGCTCTCAAGCGGAGTTCCCATACTTGAGGCCCTTGAAATAGTCTCAAAAACAGCAGGTAATTCAGTAGTTGAACAAGCCATTATGGGCTCAAGGACCAGCCTCAGTCAGGGTAAGACCCTTGCCGATCCTCTTATTGAGAGCAATGTCTTTCCCGGCATGGTGACGCAGATGATTGCCGTAGGCGAGACCACGGGTTCTCTTGACGCCATGCTTAACAAGATAGCCGATTTTTACGAGCAGGAAGTCGATGTGGCCGTAGATGCCATGACCTCGCTCATAGAACCTCTGCTCATGGCATTTCTCGGAGTAGCCGTCGGCGGCCTCGTCATAGCGCTTTATCTGCCCATATTCCAGATAGCCGGTGTTACGAGCGGCGGCTGATATGACACTGCGTTGACCATGAAAATGGAAGAAAAAAAAGAGGCCCTCAAGAACAAAGCGCTTGTGCTGATGTTCCTGAGGGCCGTTCTTGCCATAGTCTTTCTCGGTATTACCACCTGGTTTCAGGTCAGGCAATATTCCTTTTCCAACCTTAATCCTTACCCCCTTTACGCCATTGTCCTCATCATTGGCGTTCTTACTCTCATATATGCCATAGTCCTTAAATGGATTAAGAACCTCCGCCTATTCATATACCTGCAGGTTAGCGCGGATATCGCCGTAATTACTATTATAGTATACGTTACCGGCGGCATTGAGAGCTATCTTCAGGTACTCTATTTTCTCAGTATTATAGGCGCCTCCATAATGCTCTCAAAAAGGGGCGGCTATTACGCGGCGTCTCTTGCGAGTATATCCTACGGCCTGCTTATAGACCTTGATTTCTACGCACTCCTGCCTTCGCGGTACAAGATATTCCCCAGCTATTTTAATCATCACTGGTTTGAGGCCATCACGACCATTGCCACGAACATCCTGGCCTATTTTACCGTGGCAATGCTTACGGGTTATCTTGCGGGCCGTACGGAAGGAGCGGAAAAACGCCTTGCAAAACAGACCATTGATTTTGACAAATTATCGAGAGTCAACGAGTATATACTTGAGAACATAACGAGCGGAATAATGACTGTTGACGATAATCTGAGGATTACCTCTTTTAACCGCGCCGCGGAGATAATCACGGGTTATGCGCTGAGGGATGTGTATTACAAGGATTTAAATGAAGTATTCCCACATATATTTTCCTTTGAGAAGGACTTCTCCATAGACACATCGAGGCTTGAGAAGATGGTTAAGACCAAGGCCGGTTCCGATGTCTTTATTGGCTTCAGGTTTTCGCGCGGCAGTGGCGCAGAAGACGCACATATTATCATTTTTCAGGATCTTACAAAACTTCACTCAATGGAAGAACAGCTCCGCAGGGCCGAAAAGATGAAGGCCCTTGGCGAGATATCCGTGGGCATAGCCCACGAGGTGAGAAACCCCCTTGCATCCATGAGCGGCTCCATACAGATGCTCAGCGAACAGCTTCGCCTCACCGGAGAAGACCGCTCTCTCATGGAGATAGTCCTGAGAGAAGCAAAGAGACTAAACGAGCTAATTACGGATTTTCTCCTCTTTGCCCGTCCGGCGCGTCAGGAGCGTAAGTTAATAAATCTTGCCGAAATCCTAAAAGACAACATACGTCTCTTCACCAATTCCTGCGAGGCAAATGGAATAACGATTAGGGAAGGTATTGATAAAAATATTCCAGTTGCAGGCGACGTAAGACAGCTCAGCCAGGTCTTCTGGAATATCTTCTTAAATTCCGCCCATGCCATGTCAGATAGGGGAGGCGAAATAAGGGTTACGTCTTCTATTACAGAAAAGTCCGTTTTGAGCGGAGAAGAGGTGCAAGGCTCTGTGTCCACACCTTTTGTCAGTATAAAGGTCGCGGACTGCGGCAAGGGCATGGATGAGACGGAGATATCGAGGATATTCGACCCTTTCTATACAACGAGGCCCGAGGGTACAGGCCTCGGACTTGCCATGGCCTACAGTATCATACAGAGTCACGGCGGAGCCATTACGGTCTCAAGCACCCTTGGAAAAGGCTCGGAGTTTACTATTACACTTCCCGTCACGGCTTAGCATGACGCCGCATCCCCTAAAATATTCTTGAGAATATTATAAAAACATAATACTCTACTCTACAGGGGAGGGGCCGTGTAAGTGATGTCTGATGAAAAGGAAAAGCAGGGCAGGCGAATAATCGTAGTAGACGATGAGAAGGACATGCGGGCCTTTCTTGAGATACTGCTTCGCCGTAGCGGCTATTCTGTCATGAGTTTCCCCGATGCCGCGAGGGCCCTTGATTACTGCCGTTCCAATCCTTTTGATCTTGTTATTACGGATCTGCGTATGCCCGGCATGGACGGCGTAGGGCTATTGAAAGAGCTGAAGGTCATTGACGAAGACGCGCCTGTCATAATGATAACGGCCTATGCCTCTGTTGAGACGGCCATAGAAGCCATGAAGGCCGGTGCCTATGATTACTTCACAAAACCATTTAATATAGAAGAGATAAAACTTAATGTCGCCAAGGCCCTGAAGTATCATTCTCTCGAGGTTGAGAACCGTATCTTAAAAGATAAAATAAGCTCCAAGCACGGTATAAAGAGCATAATCAGCCAGAGTCCTCTTATGGAGGATATCTTCAGGGTTATAAAGGGAGTGGCTTCTACAAAGGCCAGCGTTCTTATCACAGGCGACTCCGGAACGGGCAAGGAGCTTGTGGCCAGGGCCGTGCATTTTGAGGGGCAGGGTGAGGCCGGGGATTGTCCCTTTGTTGCCATAAACTGCGGGGCCATACCTGCCAACCTCATGGAGAGCGAGCTTTTCGGCCACATGACGGGTGCCTTTACAGGCGCTGTCTCAGATAAAGAAGGGCTTGTGGAGCGGGCCGACGGAGGCACGCTCTTTCTTGATGAAATTACGGAGATGCCTCTTCAGCTACAGGTAAAGCTCCTGCGCTTTTTACAGGAACGCACCTTCCGGAGGCTTGGAGGAAAAGAAGACCTCTCTGTGGATCTGCGTATTATAGCCGCCTCTAATAAGGCCGTTGAAGCTGAGATTCAAGCCGGAAGGTTCAGGGAAGACCTTTACTACAGGCTTAATGTCGTTCATATCGAATTGCCCTCCCTTGGAGAGAGGCGCGTTGATATACCGCTTCTCGCAGATTTTTTTCTTCGTAAATACGCAGAGAGACACAATAAGGATATTAAGGGCATCTCAAAAGACGCCATGAATAATCTTCTATCCATGGATTATCCCGGCAATATCCGTGAGCTTGAAAATATCATGGAAAGGGCCGTTGCCCTTGAGGGGAGTGATATGATTACCACAGAGAGCCTCCCTGAGCCTTCTTCCTGCAAGAGAGGGGCAATGAACTCCGATTATGAGTTTGATGTTACCGATAAGGGCATTGACCTTGAAAAGACTGTTGAGGACATTGAGAAAGACATAATAGCCAAGGCCATGAAGCAGGCCGGAGGCGTCAAGACAAGGGCCGCCGAGTTGCTCGGGTTATCATTTCGCTCCATGAGGTATAAACTCAGTAAATATGAGATACACGAAGACTGAACGTGCCGAGGCCATTCTCGCCATAGCCCTTATCGCCTGGGCGGCCTTTTTTCTGCTTCTCACAACTACACAGATACAGCACTATGATTCTGATATCTTCTGGGCGCTTCGTAGCGGACAATGGATAGCAGGACACTGGCGTGTGCCTGTAACAGACCCCTTTAGCTACACTTTTTCCGGTAAACCATGGGTGGACTTTACCTGGGGCTTTCAGCTCATCGCCCATCTCTTTTATTCCCGTCTCGGCGGCTGGACAGGGCTTTATATCCTTCAGCTTCTCCTTACCATAGTCACCTTTGGCGCAGTTTATTTTAATCTCAGGCTCCTTACGTCCCGGCGGCTCTGGCTAATGGCCCTGCTTTTCCTTCTTACCCTGGCATGCTCCTTTCAGCGCCTCTTCATAAGGCCTCATTTGTTCGGTTTTCTTTTTATATCCCTTTATCTTCTCCTTCTCAATAGCAATGATAGAAGGGACGCCCCCTGGTTTGTTTTTATTATTTTACCGCTTCAGATTTTTTGGGTTAATATTCACTCAAGCGCCATACTCGGAGTCTTTATCGTCTGGGCCTATGCCTCGGGCGAATTTCTTGACGCCTTTATAAGAGAGGGCTTCAAGGGCTTTAAGGGGGTTGTATCCTCAAAAAAAAGGCTTCTTATCCTTGCCCTTATACTGCCCTTTGTCACTCTCCTAAACCCCTATGGTCTTAAACTCGCCATATTTCCCTTTATCCATCAGGGCGGAGTCAATGCCGATGCCCTTCGACATATATCCGAGTGGTCCAGGCTTCCATGGAAACAGCTCTTTTTTTATCTTTACCCTGTCCCACTCAGCTATTTTGCATTCAGGTTCCTTTTTTATATCAGCCTTCTCTCTCTCGGCCTTAACTGGCGCCGTCTGAAGACGCGGGATCTTATGCTTTTTGGCGGGGCCGCTTATATGGGGATAAGCCATGTAAGATGGGTAGGGCAGTTTGCTTTCTTCGCCGCGCCTATTATCGCATTCAATATCGCGGGTTATCTTGAGGGCAAGAGAGGTGATTCAAAGACACTGAGACGCTCTGCTCTCGGACTCGCCCTGATTGTAAGTGTTTTTATAGGACTTATCATAAGGGACGTGAACTTCAGGAGCAAGCTCGGTATCGGAGTTCTTGTCGATGAGTACCCCGTAGGAACCCTAAAGTTTATGAGGGATAATAAACTTAAGGGCAATATATACAACTCCTATCTCTTCGGCGGATACCTCATTTTTAATTATCCTGAGCTTAAGGTCTTTATAGACGGAAGGACGCCTACTGTCTACTCACCGAATTTTTTCTGGAAATCACGGCATACACAGAACGGTAAGGATTGGGAGAGGCTTGTTGAGGAATACGGTATTACCATGGCACTTGTAAAGCTGGACAGGCCAAACTGTAAGGTCTTATATAAATCAAAGGGGTGGACCCCCGTTGTCTTTGATGACATCTCGGTTCTTTATCTGAGAAGTGAGAGCGGTTACGAGGATATAATAAAAAAACACGGTCTCTCTTTCTCTCCATGTTCGGGAGCAAAGAAATACGTTCTGCCGGAAGGGAAAAAAGAACGGCTTCGTATGAAAAAGGGTCTGGTTGATGTAATTCGTTCCATAGGAGATGGAGAAGAGGGTAATGATTTTGCCTATCCGCACAGGCTTTTGGGGCTCCTGGAGAGTCATCTTGAGGAGAAAGGGCACAAGGAGAGGGCAGTAAGCGAGCTTGAGGCGGCTGTTAGGATAAAAAAGTACAGCCCCATATTTTACGACCTTGGTGTGGCTCTCGGCAAGCTCAAGAGGTATGATGAAGCCATTACCGCATTTAGAACCTCCATCAATTTAAAGAAAGACTTCAAGCCAGCCTATCTCGGCCTCGGGCTAATATACTTTGATACAAAGGATTATAAAAACTCGGCAATATTTCTATCGAAATACGTTCGCCTTGCCGATGATAAGGCCAAGGTTTTAGGTCTTAAATCCCTTGGCAGGTCCTACTTCAGGCAGGGCAAGCTCGGTCTGGCCGAAGAAATGTTCAAGAGGGCGGAGTTTCTTGCCTCTGATAAAAAAGCTCGCGGCGAGGTTCAATATTACCTTGGCAATACTCTCTTCGAGGCCGGCAGGTTTGGCGAAGGCGCCTTATATTACAGCCGCGCTATGGCTAATGACAAGAGGTACAAAAAAGTCCTTGAGAATCTTCTCTCAAGGTTCAAGGACGGTACTGAGAGTAAGAAGGTCTCTGCGCTCAGGGCCATATTGAAAAACGACTAAAAAGTTCATAAGTACTGACAAAAATTGTCACACCGCCTATCCCCTATTTCTACCACCCCTTGTAACTTATTGATTTAAAAGGATTTGTATCTTGGCATGCCAATTGCAATACAATATGCCAACTGATTGAGGTTTAAAAAAAAATTATCTAATTAGTAACACACACCAAAAGGAGGAACAAATGTCCATCAACACAGCAGTCGCAAAGTTCAGAGAGAATAGAGGTGGTTTCACGCTTGTCGAGCTCCTCATAGTCGTCGCCATCATCGCCATATTGGCCGCCATCGCTATTCCGCAGTTCACCAAGTATCGCCTCAGGGCATACAAGACGGAGATTGACTCTGACGCCAAGAACGCCTACACCGCGGCTCAGGCATACCTTACTGATTACCCATCTGCAACAATTTCATCGTCGGCACAGCTTTCCGCGGCAGGTTATCAGCCGTCACTTAACGTAGCCTTCGACAGTGCCGACATGACGCTTACCAGCGGCAACGTGAAACTCCATTCAAAAACGCTGAATACTCAGGGCAAGGACAATGTAGCCAAAATTCCTTATGACGGCCAGATTACCTTTGTAGCAAAACCCTAATCTTTAATATCCCGCCTGTAATAAAAAAAGAAGGGGCCTTCGGCCCCTTCTTTTTTTTTCTTTGATAATATTAAAAAGGGAGGGGCTTTGAGCTCCTCCCTTTTTATATAGCGAATTAAAACCGCTTATTTATCAATGTATGTAGTATTTAAAGGAAACAATCTCATCTTCAAGAATTTCCTTCAGGTTTTATCTCTTCTGTCCCCTCTATTTCAACGGAGGTATGGCCGAAGACCTGAAACCTGTTTGTCTTGACCTTTATGTCGCAGGGGTTGCAGTGTCCGAATACGTCGCAGGGCCGGAAGATATCCTCAAGCTCGTATGCCGGGTCCGTTACATTGCCAACGGCGGGTCTACCCTCGTAGAGGTCGCTGTGACAGCGGAAGACAGAGCCGTCGGGGCCCATGATAAGCTCCGTGGTCTTGCATAAGACGTCCTTCTCGAATTCCATATCGCAGGCCCCGGGGTATCTGTAAGTGCCGTACATACGGCCCTCGTATTCGCCGAGAAATTCCTTCTGCCGAAAATCTATGCCGAGCCCTTTGCAGTACTCCTGAGCTTTTAGTATAATTGCACTCTGCGAGGGGTGCATGACGCCCCATAGCCCGATGCTGTAACCGGCCTTTTGAAGGGTAAGAACCTTCTCGGCGAGGGGTTTCAGCTCCATGACCTGCGGGTGATAGCTTACGCGTATGGAGGCGTATGGCGCCTCGCGTTTTATGCGCTCGGGGCTAACCTTGCTCATGAACTCATCTACATCGAATTGAAGATTTGTAAGTAGGTCTATGTTAAGGTCGGGCCTGATGTTATTTATTATAAAGTAAAAATCTTTATGAAGGCTCGGCTCTCCGCCCTGTAGCGTAAGGGGCAGGTCGGGCCGGGACTCAATGCGGTTAATGGCCCTGACCCAATCTTCTCCTGATAGCAGGCCCTTTGCCGAGCCGACCTGACCGAATCTATTTATGCAGTAACTGCAGGTAAGGTTACACGAGAGCGTAAGGAAGGCCGCCACGTAGTTGTAATGGTCAGGTATTTTTATTGGTTTCAGTCTCTCCAAGACACGCTCCTAAAGTATTTTTTTAATGGATTTATATACCATATCAGGGGTTATCTTATACATGCAGGGTTTTTCTTTCACGCATTTTGTGCTGAGGCATGGCATGCAATCAAAGTCCCCTTGGGGCAGTAGTTTTACGCCGTCTTTTATGTAAATCTCACTGGATTTTGTGGGGCCGAAGAGGGCAACTATTTTTTTGCCGAGGGCGTGGGCGATGTGAAGCCCGAGGCTGTCATTTGTAACTATTACCCTCATGGAGTTTATCCATTCGATATATTTTTCAAGGGAGCTCAGCCCCTCCTGCCACGTGATGGTGTATCTATCTCCGATAAGGGCCTCAAGCTCCTTCCAGTACTCGGCGGGCCAGGCCTTCAAGGGCCATTTATCGCCTACGTTGTGATTAAAGCCAATATCAAATTTCACCTTTGACCTTGGCCTGTATCCAAGGGTGGGTATCTCGCCCGTCCATTTTTCACCCACCATGTCGAAGAGGACTTCCTCCCAGTAGGCATGGTGCGCTATCTTGTCTTTCGGGCTTGAGCATATCTCAAGGGCGCGCTGAGCGCGTGCGTATGCCTTTGCATTGCCGGAATCAGGGTCGAACCGGAAGCCGAATCTCCGCCACGCCGTAAGGGAATCGGAGAAGGCGCATATACCGCCGACTTTCTCAAGGTTTATAATGGTATCAAAGCGCTCGCCTTTGAGCTGAAGCACCGTTGTAAGGTCGTAGGGAAGGATACGGTCAATGAGTTTGTTGCCATTTAAAAGGGCAAAGGCCTTTTCCTCCACAAGCCAGGTAACTCGGGCATTTTTAAATAGCGGCAGAAGAACCGTACTCCGAAGGACATCGCCGAGGCTTGTCTTTCTTGATATCTCGCCAACAAGGGTCTCGGAAAGTCCGAGTTTTATTATGAGTACCTTTTCTTTGGACATGGAAACTCTCTTAATTTCTGCTCTGATGATTAAGGGGGTTCTTGAATACCTTTAAACCGGCCTCTGTTGTTGTAAGCTCTGCGGCTTTTTTATATAGCCTTGCCGGGTCAAGTCCTATCTCGGCAAATGCCTTCTTTTTTATAAAATAACCAGTTATGGAGTGTATGCGCTTATTCAAGACTTTGTGACGTAGAAGAAATACAACGTCAAGGCCGATGTGAAGTATGAGGCCGAAAAATATCGCCGTCAGAGCAGGGGAGTTAAGCATAAAGGCCAGGGCCAGAATGAGCGTAAGAAATTCTACGGTATGAAATATCTCCATGTTTAAAAATTCAGGATCCCTTAGCCATTGCGAGAGGATTTTGTGATAGCGGAACATCCTCGCGGGGCTGAAATCTTTCATGCCGTTATGATATATAAAGTCAATGTAGTGGTCAATATCAATGAGCACGGAGGCCCCGAAAAAACAGACGGCCTCAAGCCCTATGAAGGGGTAGAGGATAATAGAAACAGCGCCGCCGATTATTGTGTGGTCACGTAAAGTCAATTTTTTAAGCTCTCTTAAGGGGCAGAATCTTGTAGCAGGTAAAAATTCCCCCATTATGACGCAGGCTATGCCCGACAGGACAATACACTCTTCTTCACTGCTACCCCGGCATCCCTATCTCCCCGGCAATCTCTACCAGACGGCGCTTCCCCGGCTTGTACCCCTCAACACCATGCCACTCCTGCTATGCCTCTGACAACGCCCCTATGTCCCCTTTTTGAGGATTTCGTCGGTGTGTTTGAAGCGTTCGAGGACAAAGCTCTCGTATATGCCGTGAAGGGTCTCCTTGAAGGAGAACTTCATGGGGTATATCTTTGTCTTTACGAGGAATGCCTTTATGAAAAAATATATTACAAAGTATGGCCCCGTGAGGGGTAGTTTTATCAGGTGGTTTACGACGAGGTTTCGCGTTCCCGGCATGAAGAGGCAGAGTGTCGAGAGCAGAGAGAGATTTCGCTGAAGGAGTTTTTCTTTTTCGCTGAAGCACTCAAGGGGCGAGGTGCTCTGGTAGCTCATGTGCAATTTGTCAAAATCGCCGTCAAAGTAGTCGTGATGTATGGCGTACTCGGCAAGCTCTGTCTTGGGGTATGGAAAAAACAGCGGGAATTCTCCGAAGGTTACGCCGCAGGCGATGTTAAGGTCGAGGGACTCGATATCATCGGCAAGCGTTGAGCTTGGTATGGCGAAGATGGTGTTTGAGAATGTGGGTATGCCGTGCTTTTTACAGAGGGCGAAGGCGTCGAGGAGGGTCTCCTTGCTCATATTGCGTTTGAGGATTTCGTTGCGCACCCTGTCGTTGCCGCTCTCAATGGACATGCTGATAGAGGCAAGACCGGCTTTTTTAAGCTTAAGGAGTATGGGTTCCGTGAGCAGATTTGCCCGCATGAGGCAATGAAAGGGCAAGCCTATCTCTCGTGGAAATTTTTCGGCGAATTCCGTAA
>CAYYUX010000005.1:0-50557 GCA_964474975.1 uncultured Thermodesulfobacteriota bacterium | reverse complement strand
GCCATGGCGGCGGCGTCAACATATATGGTGCGCGCCGCGAGGTAGGCCTGCCACGGTGCAGAGGGCGCGGTCACCTGCGCGCCTACATGAATGGAGTTGGATATGCCGTCTGTAGTGGCTACTATCATGGGACCCGGTATTGCTGTTGCGGGTATCTGAACCGTTATCTGTGTATCGCTCCATGAACTCACCCTTAACTGCTGACCGCTGAGCGAGACCGTGGAATGGCCCTGCGCGTTCCCGAAGTTAGTACCATTGAGAACATAGGGTATTGTAACAAGCCCGCTACCGGTGACGGTGTTATTCTTGGCTTTTTTGCCATTCTTCAGACATTGCAGTCCCAAGGTACCCTTTCGCAAATTCCAGTACATCCTTCTCTCTTTTTTGCTTAATTTCCCCTGTTTCCACTTTTTATAAAGCATTTTTTTCTTGCTGAGCTTCTTGCCGCCTGTAAGCGTCACATCGAGGCCGCCCTTTACGTTGTATACGGCGTTTTTAAAGGCCGCTCCATCGGCAGGCGTATTGAGCATGGCCTGAGGCGCACCATTGGCTATTACAGGAGCATTTGCCGGTAAGGCCGGAAGTGGCGTTGCTACTCCGCCGCCGCCCGGTCCGGGCAACTGTACAAAGGATGAGGGTAGAAGCGACCAATCGGCCTCGAACTTGAACTGACCCTGACCGAAGCCGTAGTTTACGGCAAGAGGCACATAATCGGTGGAATAACCCGGAAGCGCGGGATCGTTCGCGAGGAATATGTGGACGCCCGGCGCCGAGCGCCTCTCAATCTCGGGTTTTTGCCCAAGGGGCTCCGTCAGCGGGCATACCCTGCCGCCTACATTAGCCGGAGGCTGTGGCAGATAACAGAGGGGATGTCCCATCTTGCCCCAACCAAGCCTGTAGCCAAAGTGGTCGTAGATGCCCACAGGGGCGTGCGGCAGACCCTGCTTCTCCAACCATAGTATGCTCTGGTGGTTATTATCTATGAAGACGTCATCAAATACGCCGCCCTCTACCTCGCCGGCAAGTGGTATGAGAGTATTAACGCCAAAGTCCACGTTATTTCTCTGGCCGCCCACTACCGTTATGTTCTGCATATCAGTAGCCGCCGGAGAGGGTGAGAACCCCGCGGGTACAACCACCTGTACGGTGTAGTTACCGGGGGTAACGCCCCTGAACTCGTACTGGCCGAACCTCTCTCCCTTGAAGATACCGCCCCATTCGTCCACCTCAAGGTCGCCGGGGTTATATGCCGGCTCACCAAGGGGACCTATGAAACCCTTTGGAGTATAAGGCCGTATATGGCCCTGCGCCACGGCGCGGTCTTCTGTGAAGTAGCCTGTTTTAGTGGTGGCCACAATGGCTCCCGTGGAATCAAGGAGGTTGACGGTTACCTTGGACAAAAGTCTGTCTTCCTTCTCATCAAGGATGCCGTTGGAGGTCCATGTTCCTGTACCGGCATCATAGGTCAGGTGGTCATTAAATACGGAACCAATGATATAGCCCTCTCCCGCCGGGATTTCCTCGACATGGAGATTGGTCCTGTAGTTGGCCGTAAACCACCCTATGTCCCTTGTGCTGAGGTCATAGTTCTTGCATATATGCGTGGGCGGGGTGGTGCCGGTGTCATCGAAGCAGAGGGTCTGGGTGTCGATGACTCCCCTGAGGTTATTGGGCAGTGTGTGATAGTCCACATCAAGATAGGCTGTTACCTCGATCTCTGCGAGCTCGTCGAAGTTGAAGTAGCCGGGCCGGATAGGCTCTCCGCCTGTACCGCTCGTACCTGGCGCGGTGGTCTCGGTCTTCCAGACTCCGCCGTCGGCGGTACGAAGATTAACCTTGACCCCGTCAAGAGTAGCGCCGGTGGTATCGTTCACCACATGGCCGTTAAGCCTCGCGTAGAAGCGGGGTACGAAAAAGTCCACTCCCGGCACGTCAATTCCGGGCTGAACATTTACCTGTGCCTGCACCCAGATATAGTCATCGGGCCAGTCTACTGCTAAGATTTCATAATTCCCCGGAGGTACATTATTAAACTGATATGTACCAAGTATGGGGTCTGCGATAGCAGTGGCTATGGGATGCGGAGTAATGACACCCTCCAACTGCCAGAGTATGGCATAGCCTCTATCCATATTGATATTGGGCCATACGCAGTCCTCATTGGCGCCGGGGTTAGGGGCAGAGCCCGGAACTGTCGTACCTATCTGACCGTAGTCCGGATGGTACCCTGTGTTAAAGTCAACGAAGATGGTTCCCTGGTGCTCGTAGTAACATATATTGGGAACCTCGACAGAATCTATTATCTCGGCGGGGTCCGTGCCGTCGGCGTCCCAGAAGGTGCCGCTTATAGTAGAAGTAGCGGGAACAGGAGGCGCGGGCGCAGGTCCAACAGCCGCGGAACCGCTTCCGGAAGACGAAGACAATGTTGCAGGCGCGGCTACTGGCGCCGGGGCCGCAAGCTGACCGAGGTTAGGCACAAAGGCATACCATGCGAGATATGCGCCAAGTATGGTCCCGGGGTCGTTGGGACGAAGGATTATCTCCCAGCACTGGGTCCCTTCTTCGGTGGTCATCCAGAACCAGCCGCTTGAAACCGGGTCTACATGGCAATTCATTACAGGGTTGCCTGTTGCGGGGTCTGTAGCAGGCGATACTCCCGGCGGGAGGGCCATGACATGATGCTCGCCTGTTTTCAGGCCTTTGAAGAAATAAAGACCCTGTATATCAGGTCCGAAGAGAGGTGGCATGTCGGCGGCGGTCTGCGTTCCCGCTATGCCGTCCTGCTCGTAGTTGCCGTCCTCGTCAAACACATAAAAATGAACGCCCGGAAAGGCCGGGTCAACAGGAAAGTCATCTTCTGTATTTACGTAATTATCGTGAAGGGCATAAACAAGGGCGTTGCCCCTTGGTAATTCCCCTGTAACAAGGTCCCTAGGGGGAATGAAGGCATCTTGAAGCATATCCGAGGTGGCGCCTGCGGGAACGGAAAACTCGCGGCTCGTTACATCATGGCCGGGCGCACTGAACATGACGACATACTCTTTATCAACAGGTACAAAGGCCTCGTATGTATTGCCACTTACAGCGGCGTAGCACTCAAAAGGTCCGCCATGGTGCATGTTCTGCACCATGACCGTGGCGTTTGTAATGGCCCCGGCCCCGGGCACGGGCAGTGGATTGCCCAATGCATCCATCCCGCCCGTATATATAGAACCGTATATACGGACCGTTGTAGCCCCGGCGGCCGTGGCGTCGGCCTGCGTCTGATAGCACGTAGCGTTTGCGCTGCCCACGGCGAATAAGGCAATCATTGCCGCCAACAAAGCGAACAGCCATGGCAGTCTCATCTCCATATTTGTGGTCTCGGCCTTCATCTTTATCTCCACCTCTTATCCTCCTGCGGCAAGTATTAAATACTGTGTTTTGTTACCTCACAATGGTTCAAATTTATTTAAAATGACAATAATTATTAGATTTTCGATGTTATTGCCATGTTAAGACACCTTACAGGGCAGTACTACTACCGCAGAATAGGGCCGCTATATTGGCCCTCCTGTAAGTATTTGAATTGCTTCAACTTAACGATATTTTTATTGTGAATTGATAAAATTACTACTTCGATTTTACACTTAAAAAAGTAACCCTTGTCACATTTTATAGCATATGCTTCAGCATATGTCAACCAAAATTAAGTTAACATTAGAACTTTTTATTTAATATTTTAGTCATGCAGGCTATTTATTAAGCTAACAAA
Organism: uncultured Thermodesulfobacteriota bacterium; assembly: GCA_964474975.1. Classification (GTDB taxonomy): domain Bacteria; phylum Desulfobacterota; class GWC2-55-46; order GWC2-55-46; family JADFVP01; genus JAJRZX01. The sequence continues at coordinate 46,803 of CAYYUX010000005.1, read as the reverse complement.
GGCTATCTTTTCAACTCGGCATGTAAAAAAACACATGACCTTCGGCGAATTTAAACACTTCGGCAACCGGCGGCATGAAGGGCAGACTTAGACGAAAAAAATAAAACCATCAGTGTGAAGGGCCGGACTTAAGGCGTTGCCAATGCACGGAGCGTCGGTGTTTGGATGCCATGCCGTTGCAGGCAAGGCTTTTGAAGACAAAAAAAGAGGCCTCAGCGCCTGGCTGAGACCTCTTACAGGAGGAAAAAAATTGTTTATTCAGTTAATATTACATACGTCCTTATCAGCAAATAGAGACATGCAATGCTACGCGATTGACCGAAGATAGGCATCGACAATACTTCCGTCAAATTGCAGTCCCGAATATTTCTTCAGCTCCTCCATAATCTTTTCTCTGGGCTGGCCCTTTCTGTAGGGTCTGTCGGCGCTCATGGCGTCTACGGTATCGGCCACGGCAAGGATGCGGGCATAAAGCGGTATCTCTTCGCCCTCTAATCCATCGGGATAGCCACCGCCGTCAAAGGACTCGTGATGCCCTCTGATGGCCGGAAGAAGATGTCGGAGTTGTTTTATGGGCGAGAGTATCTCGACGCCCTTGCCGGGATGCTTACGTATCTCCGCCATCTCATTCTCTGTCAGTTCGCTCTCTTTATCGAGTATGGCCTCGTAGGTGCCTATCTTGCCTATATCGTGAAGAAGACCGGCCACCCGAAGATCTGCAAGCTCCATCTTACCAAGCCCTATCTCCTTGCCTATGCAAAGGGCGATATAAGTTACCCTCTCTGAATGGCCATGTGTCCAGGGGCTCTTGGCATCTATGGACCTCGCGAGGGCGCCGAGAGTTCCGAGAGAAAGCTCCTCAAGGTCCCTTACGAGCCTCGCGTTGTCAAGGGCCACCCCCACATGGCTTGAGATGTCTTCAAGGGTGGCAAGGTCAGAGGGGCCGAAGGCAGATACACGCCTCGCCATTAGACCAAGCACGCCGCAGACCTCACCCTTCGCTATTATGGGGATACGCAGGACAGAGAGGTAACCCTCCTTTACAAGCACTCTCTCGATACGCCTGGGAGAGGCAACTTTTGTGAGGTTCGAGATATACTCCGGTCTTTTGGTTCGCAGGACAGTAGTCAAGCTCGTGGAGTCGAAGGGAATAACAACGCTATGCAGGGCTCCGCCCTCCTCAAAACCATCTGTAAAACTGAACTCTTTTCCGACATTGTCAACCTCGATTATCCTCAGCCAGTCGCATGGCACAAGCCTTGAGACCATCCTCGCCGTCAGCTCCATTATAGAACCGACATCAAGGGTGGAAAGAATGGCCTTTGAGATATTGCTTATGGTCTCTATGGTCTCTACCTTACGGGCGAGTTCCATGGCTCGGTTAATAGACTCTTTGTGATGCAACGCGTCCTCAAGGGCCACGGAGACCTGATTCGCCACGGTCTGCATGAGCTCTTTCTTCTTAACCGAGAAGCAATAATCGCGGCACCGCGGCTCTCTCTGGCATATACATATCATAATCCCCCGATACTCCCTCTTGCCTACAAGGGGGAGAAGGGCTATTGAACCGGCGCCATCGAACCAATCGCAGATGCCTTTATTATAGAAAGCTGACGCGCCGTGACCGCATTTACCGGCAGAGGCCATGACACGGCTCGTATCCATGACCTCCCTCACTAATTCGTTTCCGGGGGATAGAGGCTTCGACTTGAAGAGAGTCTTCATCGGGCCATTAAGCCCGGCCACGGCAGAGGGCCTGAAGGCCTTTCTATCGCTATCCCAGAGGTATGACATTACAACGTCGACATTGATTATTTCGCGGGTGATATTAACGACGCTCCTCATAAGTTCATTGATATCAGAGATACTGAAGATAGCCTCAGAGAGCCTTAAGAGGTTCCTGCTCGTCTCAATATCACGGCCCGTCTCTTCCTCCAGTCTCTTTCGCGCGGTAATGTCCTGTATGGTGCCGAACATCTCGAGAGGCCTGCCGAGAGCGTCAAACTTTAGAGTCCCTAATCCGTGGACCCAACGCTCCTCACCGGTCCTTATATTTACTATCTTATATTCCCTGTCAAACTCATGTCTGCGGCCTAATACTTCATCATGGAAATACTTGTCCATCCTCTCCCTATAATCACAATGGACAATATCAAGCCAACCCGCGATGTCTCGCCTATAGTTCTCATCAATCCCGAAGATATGATCTAACTGAGGACAATTGCTCCATATTCCCTTCTTTATATCAAGGACATAATAACCCAGCTTTGCTACTTTTTGCGCCTCTTCAAGCCTGCCACGTGTTTCCAGAAGGTCCTGCTCAGCACGCTTGAGTCCAGTCATATCCATTGTGGCGAGCAGAGCCCTATGGCAACCGGTTTTATCTTTTCTTATACGAAGCCGTAATGAGATATCACGAGACTCTCCGGCAATGGTCCGAACCTCGGCCTCTGCCATGAAATAGGATTGTCCATCGGCTATGGCGGCTATCTCCTCCGTAAAGACCTCATAGGACTTTTCTGTGAATATTTTTTCCAGATTTTCTAACAACACGGTTTTATTATTGGCTTCGTGGAGTTCAATGGCCGCCTGGTTTACATTAAGGACCTTAACCTTTCCGAGGCATTCTCGTAATTCCGTAGGATTTTCTTTAAAATATTCCCTGAAGTCGCGAACCCCTCTTGCTTTGAGCCCTTCTATATATTGATTAAGTTCCGTAAAATCCTCTTCCCATAAGGGAACAGGCGAGTCATGGAACAGGGCTTCGTAACGATCTGCATCGGCATCAACGGCCCTCTTCGTTCCAGTATCTTGAAAGGCTGTTTCCTCCATCTTCGATAACCGGGCGCGTAGCCTCTGCACCTCTACTATCAGTTCCTCTCTTGACCTCACTTCATCATTCATCATAATCCCTTTTTCTAATTCTTTTTGCGATATAGCCCATTGAGGCCTAATGGACTTCTTTTTTTTGCGGCAGGAGAGGGCAATATGACTCGGCAGTGCCTATTCTCCACACCAGGTTATAACTAACTTATCAGCAGACCCGAAGGGACAAAAGAGCCTGATCAAACCTACTCATAACAGGGCGCTACAGCACCCTCTCAGCCCGTGGGGGCAAGCATGAAAAAAATTTTATTATAAATGGCAGATAAGATGTCCGGCAGACGCTTCCGGCCTGATGCCCATATATCCCCTATTCCGACAAGCTTTTTAATTGTGATAGATTGTAGCAAAGTCATTATGGGACAATCAAGAAAAAAGTAAGTCAATACTCAACCATATGCTATAACAATCTGTTTTTTAAGAGAAAAAATATAACGCTAAATCATTGTCAAAGTAGCGACATAACAACTCGGCGCATCGCCTGAAAAGGTTTATCATGTAAAAACATCACAAAGCGCCTAAAGAACCCGTCACCGTGATAACCGTCTATGGAAACACTTAATGTGCAGACAACTCCTGCCATGCTCGGCTTCGACTCCGGCGCAACAGGCATTATATGAGATCAGGACAAGCAAGCCTGTCCTTGACATGGACGATAAAATAATATCTATTATACCTGTAAGTACATTGCTCAAAAAACAGGTTATCTTAATGCTTAATGCAGGAGAAGATAGCCCGCTGGAGAAGAACTAATGCTGAAGAAAAAAATATTTACCGCAGTTATGCTCGCGCTTTTTATCCTTCCCTTTACTGCCGATAAGGCCTTCTCACGAGAAAGAAAGGGTGAGGTAGTGCTGGACATAACCATAGACAAGGCCGTCGGCAGTCATGAGACAAGGCTATGGCTGCCATACCCCGTATCAGACCGCTATCAGGACATTGAAGACATCACCATAACAGGCAACTTCACCAGGAGCGCCGTATACAGGCACAGTGAGAACGGCAACCTCATACTCTACGCCGAGTGGAAGAACCCCCTTAAAAAACCACGCATCAAAGTCTCTTACATGGCGAAGGCCGAGGAACGGATAAAAAAGAATTTCCCCGCCGGTAAAAGCGAAGATATACCCGTCGAGGTAAGGCGCTATTTAAAAGGCACGGAGTTTGTCCCCGTGGACGGCAAGATTAAAGAAATAGCCCTTAAAGTTACTGCGGGTAAGAGAGGTATAGACAAGAAGGCGCGCGCCGTGTACGACTGGGTAGTGGCGAACCTCAAAAGAGACCCCATGGTGCGCGGATGCGGCCTTGGCGACGTGGAGGTTACCCTTGCCAAGAGGAGCGGCAAATGCGCAGACATCAGTTCCGTATTCGTGGCCGTGGCCCGTGCATCCGGGGTTCCCGCAAGGGAGGTCTTCGGGCTGAGGCTCGGCAAAAAAGATGTTCAGGACATTACGGGAGGCTATCACTGCTGGGCGGAGTTCTACGACCCGGGGTACGGATGGGTCCCACTTGACCCGGCGGACGTAAGAAAGATTATGCTCGTAAAGGGCCTTAGCCTTAAAGAGGCCAAACCATACCGCGAGTATTACTTCGGCGCCGTGGACGAGTACAGAGTGGCCCTCGTCAAGGGGAGAAACTATGTCCTCAACCCGCGTCAGAAGGCAAACTACGTGGGATACTTCATGTACCCCTACGCAGAGGTAGACGGCAAACCCCTTGAGTGGCTCGCCGCTCAAGGCAGGCTTAAATATAAAAACACCTTTACGGCAAGTCGGTGACAAAGAGCGCTATTTTATGGCGCCCTCTCCTGCAGGAGATTCGCAGGGTCTTGACATAAGCCCAAGGGGAGTGTAGATTCGAGGGTATGAGACCTCCATCGGCAGACAAACCAATACTTACAACAGATGAATGCGCCCTCGCTCTGAAGGCCATGTCAGACTCCACAAGGCTCCTTATACTCAAGGCGCTCTTCAGTGGAGAAAAATGCGGCACTGAGCTCGCCCGTGAATTAGGCTCAACTCAGCCGCATATCGCGCACCACCTGAGCGTACTTAAAAAGGCCCGCCTCGTAGATTCCCGCCGCGACGGCAAGATGGTCTGCTACAGCCTCCACAGGGGCGTGTACGAGGCCATGCTTGAGAGGGAGACAAATACCATAGACCTCGGATGCTGTACCATGACCTTTAACAAAGAATAAGCGGTAATGGCTTTTTTTTATCAATAGGTATGGAGTTATGTGTATACATATATACCTAAGAGGAGCGGAAGATGGGAATTAAAGATTTTACGGCCTCATTATCAGGATTTTTTTTAATATTCCTACTCGCTATATTTTCGATACCCTCCTCGGCGGGCGCTGTGAGTATCAGAATCGCCGGCTCTACGACTGTCCTGCCCGTAGCCTCAAAGGCGGCTGAAAAGTATATGGCCGCGCACCCCGGAGTTAGAATAACGGTGAACCCCGGAGGCTCTGGTGTAGGGGTAAAGTCCATCGGCAGGGGCACGGTGGATATAGGGATGGTTTCCCGTGAGATTACCGATAAAGAGCGGAAATTCTTCAAAAATGTAAACTTCACGGTCATGAGCTTTGCCCGCGACGCCGTGGCCTGCGTCGTATCGGGAGAGGTCTTTGACGAGGGAGTGACAAAGCTCTCAAAGGCGCAGATACGGGCGATTTACTCCGGGAAAATTAAAAACTGGAGAGAAGTCGGCGGCCCTGACCGTGAGATATTCGTAATAGACAAAGAGGCCCACAGGGGCACGCGCCACGTCTTCATGGAGTATGTCTTCGGAGAAAAAACTCCCATTGCCAGAGGCGCGGACCTTGTCTCGGGCTCCAATAACGAGGAGCAGACCAAGGTGACGCTTAGCGACTCGGCCATAGGCATGCTCTCCATCGCATGGATAAATAAAGACGTAAGGGGCGTAGGGATAACGGAGGGCGATAAGGTCATCGAGCCTACTATCGAGAACATAAAAAACGGCTCATACCCCATCTCGCGGAGCCTTACATTTGTAACCACAGGCCCGCCCAAGGGGGCGGTAAAGGCATTCCTTGAGTACATCAAAGGCCCAGAGGGGCGAAAGATAATCGTGGAGTCAGGGTATGTCCCTCTTCAGTAGAGACCATATAACGGGCCTTATCTTCAGGGTCTCATTCTACATCACCATCGGACTCTCAGGTTTAATCCTATTATTTCTTGTAATAGACAGCCTCCCTGTCCTCTCTCGCGAGGGCACGGGCTTTATCACGGGACGGGATTGGTTCGTTGCAGGGGACGTCTACGGCGCCCTCCCCATGATATACGGGACCGCCGTTGTAACCATCATCGCCATGCTCTTCGCCCTGCCCCTTGCCCTTGGGAGCGCCGTCGTAACCTCTGAGGTCCTTACGGGCAGGCCGCGCCTTATCTTAAAGACCCTCATGGAGATGCTCGCGGCCATACCGGGCGTTGTCTACGGCCTGCTCGGCATAATCATCCTAACGACGCTTACAAAAAATATCTTCGGTCTCATAGACGGCAACACCATACTCACGGCAGGTCTGCTTCTCGGCATAATGGTACTACCCACCATAATGACGCTCTCCGATGACGCCATGAGAAGCGTACCCGGAGAGAGGAGGAGGCAGGCACGGGCCCTGGGGCTTACGCGCAGTGAGACAATAATACGCGTAGTCCTTCCCGGGGCGGCAAGAGGCATCGTCGGGGCCGCGGCCCTCGCCATGAGCCGCGCCATGGGAGAGACCATATCCGTAATGCTCGTCATAGGAAGCCTTGACCGACTGCCAACCCCTATCTACAATATCCTTACCTCGGGGCAGACCATTACATCCAAACTCGGCAGGGAAGGCGCCGAGGCCCTTGGCATGGGGCTTCAGTGGAGCGCCCTCGCGGGGCTTGCCCTCCTGCTTTTTCTCTTTGTCATGGTCCTTACCTTCGCAGGGAATATTATTATCGGCGAGGGTAAAAGAGGGCGCATAAAGACCGGAGGACTCGGGGCATGAGCAGGGCAAGGGCGCTTGATATTCTCTTTATCTCCCTCTGCCTTTTATGCGCCTTGACCGCCATCGCCATTCTCTTTATCTTCCTCGCGCTTATCATCTCACGCGGCCTCGGGGCCATAAGCATCTCTTTTTTAACACAACCATCAAGGGACTTCGGCGCAGGCGGCGGCATCATTTACCAGATACTCGGCACCATCCTGCTCATGATAACGGCGGGTATCATAAGCCTGCCCATCGCCCTCGGCTCGGCGCTATACCGCCATGAATACCTACGGCCATCGCTCAGGAAAAAGGCTGACCTCTTTATCTACGCCCTTAACGGAGTGCCCACCATCATATTCGGTCTTTTCGGTTATATCTTCATCGGAGGCATTCTCGGTCTCGGCGTCTCCTGGGCAACGGGCTCCTTCATACTTGCCGTAATGATACTGCCGACGCTAACCGTATCCATACAAGAGGCCTTATCTGCCATACCACACAAATACAGAGAGACAGGGCTTGCCCTCGGCCTTGGCAGATGGTCGTTGATAAGGCGCGTACTCCTGCCGCGAACCCTGCCAGGCATCTTTACGGGGCTCTTTTTAGGGCTCGCGCGGGCAGGCGGAGAGACAGCGGCAATAATGTTCACGGCAACGGCCTTTTCAGGGGCAGGACTGCCCCATGGGTTAAGAGAGCCCGTGGCAACACTTCAGACCCATATACTCGTCCTTGCAGGCGAGGCGACAAACCCCATCGCGCGAGCTAACGCATGGGGCTCAGCCCTCGTGCTCGTGGCCCTTGTCATGACCCTCAGCCTCATGGCCATGCTCTTAAGGTCTCGAGTTCGAAGAGAGGCCGAAATATGAGCGAGATGTTTACTCTTAAAAAGACATCACTCTTTTTCGGAGATAAAAAAGTCCTTGAAGAGACAGACCTCTCCATAAAAAAGGGACGTATCACCTGTATAATAGGCCCCTCGGGAGCGGGAAAGAGCACACTTCTGCGCTCGCTTAACCGCATGAACGACCTTACTCCGGGCTTTCGGCAGAGAGGAGAGATTCTTTTCAAGGATAAAAATATCTATTCAAAGGGGCTTCGCGCAGAGGTCCTACGTCAAAAGGTCGGCATGGTCTTTCAAAAACCCTGCCTCTTCCCCGCCTCCATAGAGAATAACGTCTCCTTCGGCATCAGGCACATAAAGGAAAAAAGAAGAGAGGGGTTTAAGGATATAGTGAACGCATCCCTTAAGGCCGTGGGGTTATGGGACGAGGTATCGGAGAGATTAAAAGAACCTGCCCTTGAGCTGTCCGTGGGGCAGGCACAGCGTCTCGCCATTGCCCGCGCCCTGGCCGTGGGCCCCGAGGTGCTCCTCCTTGACGAGCCGACATCGGCGCTTGACCACCACTCGGCCACTGTCATAGAGGCCCTCGTGAGAAGGCTTGGCAAGACCATGACCATAGTTCTTGTTACTCACAGACTGGAGCAGGCGCGCGAGGTGGCCGATGACGTTGTATTTATCTGTGACGGCAAGGTATGCGAGGCGGGAGAGGCCGGGGCAGTTTTCGACCACCCGGAAAATCTAGAGACAAGGTGTTATGTGGGCGGTTGAGATTGAAAGGAGGGGAAATGATGGGGCGATAATGGCAACAGAGATTATCCCATGTTGGACTTCTTTATCTCACTTTCTTTTTTTTTAATTTTGAGGCCGGGGGGCGAAGAGTGTTTTTTATTGCTATTAAGTCAAGCCCCTATTGGTTTTCGTTGTCTTACTTTCTTTTTTCTAAAAGAAAGTAAGGAGGAGTTCCAGAAAACCCTTCATCTCCGACTGGTCTTTAAGGTAATAGTCCGCCACCGCGCTCGTACCTATGGAAAGAGAGATGCCTTGACCTTTCAAGACCTCGTAGGCGTCTTCGTCTGTAGTATCGTCGCCTGCGTAGAGGACGGCCCTTCCCGGCTTTATGGTCTCGGAGATCCACTTTACGGCATCGCCCTTATTCCAGATATCACGTGGCCGAATCTCCAGGACCTTTTTGCCTGAAGTTATCCTCAGGGAACCTTCGTGTCCCTTTACGGCATTAAAAAAGACATCAAAGAAATCGGCAAGGTCGCCTGTCCTCACCTGCCTGTAATGTATGGACGCCGTAACGCCTTTATCCTCGATGCGTACGCCGTTAATATGAGCAAACCCCTCGGCCAGACTCCCAAGAATGGCCTCGATAAGCCCTCTGTCAGAGGTCTCGTTCTGCGTGACTACGACACCTGTGCCATCCCATATCTCAGCACCGTGATTACCGGCGTAGATGATATCAGGTATGCCCACGCGCTCTCTAATATCACTGAGGCTCCGCCCGCTTATTACGGCGATATCCGTCTTATCCTTGAGCCTCATGAGAAGGGCGCGCATCTCTTCGGAGAGCGCCGCCATCTCAGGAGAAGAGACAATGGGGGTCAAGGTGCCGTCAAAATCCAGAAAGACAAGGGGCGGTCCCGTGGATAGGGCCGAAAGTCTATCCATTAAATCATCGGCATTATCAAAGGCATAGCGCAAACTCTCGTCCATGGAAGATGAAAGGCGCAGAATCTCGCGTATTATATCGAATATCCAGCGGTATATATCGTGGTCTCGCACCTGTTTTCTAAGCACGGACATGCGCGCTTTTTTTTCTTTTGCCGATAAGAGCAGGGCCTCCTTTATCTTGTCGGCAAAGTCCTCAACGTCATAGGGATTAACAAGCATGGCGCCGTCAAGCTCCTCGGCGGCCCCTGCGAACTGACTGAGGATAAGAACCCCCTTCTCGTCTACCTGCGAGGCTATAAACTCCTTTGCCACAAGGTTCATGCCGTCATAAAGGGAGCTCACCACGGCCACATCGGCAAGGCGGTAATAGACGGAGAGATCCCTGACCTCGGCCTTTTTATCAAGGTATACGACGGGACGCCAGCCATCCTTGGAGAAACGCCTGTTTATCTTATTTACAAGGGCCTCAACGGCTTCTTTGTAAGTTATGTATGGCTGACTCATGCGTGTGGGAACGGCTATCTGCACAAAGGTAAACTTCCCCCTGAAGCGCCAGTACTTCTCGAAAAAAAGATTTATGGCCTGAAGCCTCTTTAGGAGGCCCTTTGTGTACTCAAGCCTGTCAACGCCTATGCCGAGGTAGCCCTCAATCTTGATACGGCTACGGATTTTTTTAATGGTGTTTACTGTTCTCTTTGAGACGGCCTCGCTGTTGAACCTCTCATAATCAATGCTGATGGGAAAAGACTTGAGTTTTGTAACATGGCCATTGTAAGTTACCCTATTGTTTTCATAATCCACCTCTGCGTCAAGGCATTCGCCCACGCAGTCCATGAAATTTTTTGTAAATAATGGTATCTGAAAACCAAGAAGATCATTACCAAGAAGTCCCTCGATGAGGTCCTTTGCCTGCGGACATACCCTGAAAGAAAACCAGTTGGGCCAGGGAATGTGCCAGAAGTGCATGAGGGGTATATCGGGGAGCGCCGCCTTTATCATGGCAGGGGCGAGGCAGAGATGATAATCATGGAGCCAGACTATGGAGTCCGCGCGGGCCTCGCTTATTACGGCGTCGGCGAATTTTTTGTTTACCTTTACGTAATCCCTCCAGAATTTTTTCATAAAAAAAACCCTGTCAAGGGAGAGATGACAGAGCGGCCAAAGCATGTGATTTGAGTAACCGTTGTAATAATTATTTACCTCTCCGGCAGTCAGCCAGACGCGTTTAAGCCTATAGGATGGATGGTCCGGCGGCACTGATACGCAGTCGTCCACAACTACCGCCCTGTCGGCGTTGCCGCTTCCCCAGGCAACCCAGGTGCCTCCTACAGCCCTGAGAACATCATCCATGGCCGAGGTAAGCCCTCCGGCGGGCCTCTCTACCTTGATGCCCGAAGCACTGCGCTTATGCACATAGGGCTCTCTGCTTGAGACCACGATGAGTGACCGCTCGGCAAAATTTTCTTCTACAAGGGCCTTTAGTCTATTTACGCTCATAGCTCCAGGATGTGCTTACCGTTATTCTCAGATGAGTACCAGACACCGAGGTAGTCTCTTATATGCCTGGTAATTAAGAAGTTATTTCTAACGTATTCCCTCGCCTCTTCGCCCATACGGGTGGCCATCTCCGGGTTATTGAATATCTGCCTTATCCTGAAGGCCGCGCCATTGACGGAATGGACAAGAAAACCGGTGACTCCGTGGTCTATCTGAAGTGGTATTCCCCCAACTGCCCCGGCCACTACGGGTTTGCTCTTCCACATGGCCTCGCTCACAGTAAGGCCGAAGCCTTCTTTTAGGGACTTCTGAAGGACTACTGTGGCCGCCCGCTGTAAGGCGTTTATGTCTTTGTTGCTGAAAGGCGGGAGCATGAGGATATGTATGTCAGGGTCGCCGTTTGCCGCGGCCTTCACCTCTTCGAGGACAATATCGGCCTCGGGGTCGTCAGTGGCGGGACTTCCTGCAAGGACGAGAATACAATCGTTATATTTTTTTACGTTCCGGTAGGCCTCTATGACTCCGACAGGGTCTTTGAAGCGGTCGAAGCGCGAGACCTGAAGTATGATGTTGCGGTCCGTCGGCAGGCTGAACTTTTCCATGGTCTCGGATATCTCCTCTGCCGTGAGGTCTTTGTTTTTATCGGCGAGAGGGTCGATGGATGGAGGGATTATGAACTCGTCCATATCCATGGGCTTGGCGAACTTGGATACTGAAAATATGGATGCGTCATAGAGCTTGCAGTATCTCTCCACCTTCTTGTAGACCTCCTGCATGGGGTTGGATATGTCGATATGACACCTCCATATCCAGGTGCCGCCTTTTCTGTACTCCACAAGGGGCACGGGCTGAGGGTCGTGTATGATGACGGCGTCGGCCTCAAGGTCAAGGGTAGATGCGTTTTTTTTGTTAATATCATAATGGTGTTGCCACATGGCGTCGGTGACTATCTCTATGTTGCCCTGAAGCGCGTTATGGACTTTTTTAGTCATATCAAAAAAGTCGCCGTCGCCCTCTATGACCTCCCAGCGGACATCTATGCCGAGGTCTTTTAAAAATGGCACCATCCTTACGAGTATCTCCGCCACACCGCCTCCGGCACGGGTGGAGTTGATATGAAGAAACTTCCTGTCCCTGAAGATATTGCCTAATTTTTTTAAGAGTATAAGGTCTCCCTGCGGGGCTATGCCTGTGTATAGATCTATCATCGGGCCATAATCTCCATATCTTTATGCACTGCTTCCTCAACATACTCTATAATCTCATACCTTATATGTTCGATATTAAGCATAAAGGGGTCGATGGAGGCAATCTTCGCGGCGAGCTCTTCTTTTTTCAGCGTGTCTTTAATCCACATGGAAAAATCACCGGAGTCCTGATTGAGCCTCTTTCGGGCGAGATAAAAATGGTAATAGATGCACCCCGTGTCAACGTGCCTTATGGCCATGAGAAACTCGGCGAGGTTCCTTGCCCTTATGCCTATTGGAAATACAAAACTGACTGTCTCGTTGAAGTAAAACTCATCACCTGGCATGGCCTCCCGGGGCTCGGGAAAGCTTTCGAGATAGGTCTCTATCTGCCCGAGTATCTCGGCCCGGAGTTCATTTATATTATCAAAAGCGAATATATCTATATTGGAGAGATACTCCGAGAGGGCTCTCTCCTCGAGGAACTCTCCGGCCCAATACCCGAAGTCATTGGTATACTCAAGGTTATGTCCCTTCAGGAAATACTCAAAGGTGTGGTGAAAGATAGATTCCTCGCTTACCGAGGCGATAAGGTCCCTCAGTTCGCGGAGCGTGCGCGCCCTCTGTCCCGTTGATTTGGTAAGACCAATACACTGGCGAAACTCAAATGCGTTTTTTATTGCCGGTTCCATTCTTTATCCTCCCTTACATATACCGTCCTCTGGGGATATGGTATCTCAATCCCCTCGGCGCGAAAACGGGCGAAGATACGCTTTCGAAGCTCGTGCTGAACAAGGTACTGGTCCACAAACTCCCGCACCTTGCATATAAGAGTAAAGTCCAGAGAACTCTCGCCAAAACCGGGGATAAAACGGACAAAGGGATCGCCTGCCTCGGGGGCCCCAACAAGGCCGGGTATCTTTCCGAGGGCGCTCATAGCCACCTCCGTAAGGACACGCTCCACATGCTCGGGGTCCGAGTCGTAGCTTACGCCTACGTTAATGAGGAGGCTCATCGCCTTTTCAGGCAGATAATAATTTGTCACGATGGATTGGCTGAGTTTGCTGTTGGGTATGATGACCTCGTTGTTGCCGAGCATGCGGATACGCGTTGTCCGCCATGTTATATCTTTTACATAACCCTGCTCGCCGGACTCGAGTTTTATAAAATCCCCCACCCTGACACTCCTCTCAAGAAGCACATGAAGGCCGGCAAAGAAGTTGGTAAGTGAATCCTGCAGGGCAAGGGCAACGGCAAGACCTCCGACTCCGAGGGCCGTTAAGAGAGGGGTGATGGAAATGCCGAGGAGAGATAGTACGATGAGAAAACCAACTACGAGGATAACGCCCTTTATTATGGCGTAGGTAAGCCCAGTCGTGGGCATGGGAACCTTGCTTCTGCTGATATAGCTCTCGAATATCCTCCCTGAAAGATTGGCCGCCACAAGGGTGATGGAAATTATGATAAGGACGTAGATGCCCTTTGTGATGTAGTTTACATACCTAAGAGGAAGGGTTGATACGGCCACGCCGACGTAAAGTCCGATAGCCACGGACCAGTAAATGGACGGCGTCTTTACGGCCTTTAGCATTACATCGTCAATATTGGACCTTGTTCGCGCGGCGCCCCTGCGCAGAAGCTTGAAGGCCGCACTCCTCAAGACGAGCATGACGATGATAACTGCAATGGTTATGGCGGCGGGGATAATAAATTCCCTGAGTTCGCCAAGGTTTTTAATATACTCTTCCATCAATACTCCATGAAAATCTGTTTACAAGAGAAAAAAAGACTGAGAACGGCTTTCTATAAGATAATATCTACGGGTATTTATTACAAGCATTAAGTATGCGTGATGGACAGCCAAGATGGGTTCCCTGCGGTTTTATGAAAAAGGCCGGGCAGATAGCCTTGAGCATGGAGCTTTGGGGGCATTAGATAAACTTGTAAGACCCGCCGGTGAGTAGCGACGCGGCATCTCTATCGAGAAACCACCTGACCCTGCCATCGGCTCCATTGGCCAGCGTCGCCGGAAGCGCGCGGGCATCATTGGGGCCTTCGAGAACGGCCTTTACCACGGCGGCCTTTTCGGCCCCCCTTACGAGAAAAATAATATTAGCCGACTTTTGTATAAGAGGTAGCGTAAGCGTAATACGAGTTGAATCGAGCCTTTCCACATACTCGGCGGTTACGAGTTTTTCTTCTTCATCAAGGGCCGCTGAATGGGGGAATAGAGAAGCCGTATGCCCGTCAGCCCCAATGCCGAGGAGCATGAGGTCAAAAACGGGAAACTCACCTGCCGTAAGGCCAAAGGCCCTCTTGAGCTCAAGCTCATAGGCCGTAGCCGCGTCTGCGCCAAGCTCGCCCTCAATCCTGTGAATCCTACTTTCTTCCGCTCCAATTTTTTCAAGAAGTATGGCCTCGGCCGTGCCGTAGTTGCTGTCCTCATCTTCGGGCGGAACGCCTCGTTCATCGGACCAGAAAAAAGAGACGCTATCCCAGTCTATCATCTCGCGAAAAGGCTCTGAGGCAAGGAGACCGTAAAGGGGCAGTGGTGTAGAGCCCCCGGATAGGGCCACGTTAAAACCGCCTTTTTTTTCATGACAGGCCTTTGCCAGCGACATAAAGGCCGCCGCCGCCTTGCTGTACAGCTCAAGGCTTCCGTCACAGACGATTATCTCGGGTTTGTTTTTTGACACAAGACCCTCCGATTAAGTATTACGCCAGAAACGCCTGTCTCTCGTAAGAAGCTCGTCGGCGGCCTCGGGCCCCCATGAACCGGACTCGTAATTGGGAAAGACAGGGGGTTCTGTCTTTTTCCATAGATTCAATATCTCTGTAATAAAGGCCCACGAGGCCTCTATGCCCGCCTTATGAGGAAAGAGCGTAGAGTCCGATAGCATGCAGTCAAGGATAAGCCTCTCGTAGGCAAGGGGCAACTCTGCCTGAAAGCTGTCTTTATATGAAAAATTCATGGTAACCTGCTCCATATGACGAGACGAACCCGGGCGCTTCACATTGAACTGAAAGGCGATGCCCTCGTCGGGATGTATCTTGAGTATAAGCGTGTTATTAGCGGGGCATCCCGTAAGAGACTGCGTAAAGAGGCATATGGGCACACGTTTGAAGTGTATGGCTATCTCGGTAACATTTTTTTTGAGCCTCTTGCCCGTCCTGAGATAAAATGGCACATCGGCCCATCTCCAGTTGTCCACAAAGACCTTTAGTGCAACGAAGGTCTCCGTGGTTGAGTCCCCGGGTATGCCATCTTCCTCCCTGTACCCCGCGAGGGCTTCGTCTCCTACGACTGCGGGGCCGTATTGGCCCCTTACCGTATCAGTGGAGACCTCATCGATTGTAATAGGCCGCAGGGCCTGAATAAGCTCTATCTTCTCTCTTCTTATCTTGCCTGATTTCATGGAGGCCGGCGGCTCCATGGCCACAAGGGTAAGGAGTTGCATAAGGTGGTTCTGCACCATATCCCTCATTGTCCCCGACTCTTCAAAGTACTTGCCCCTCTTGCCCACGCCGCCCGTCTCGGCGGCGGTAATCTGAACGTGGTCAATAAAACGCCTGTTCCATATAGGCTCATATATGCCGTTGGCAAACCTGAAAAAGAGGATATTCTGCACCGTCTCCTTGCCAAGGTAATGGTCTATCCTGTATACCTGCTCCTCGTCAAAATACCTGGCGATGAGCTCATTAAGCTTAACCGCGCTCTCAAGATCCCTGCCAAAAGGTTTTTCTATAATTACCTTTGGCCGCTCAAGGGCCGTGCCGTCGCCCTGTGAAAGCCCGGCAGAGTCGAGCCTCTCAATAATCACCTCAAAGAAACTCGGCGGCGTAGCCATGTAAAAAATCCTTGACGCCGAGGGGCTATGCTTCGTATCAAGCTCATCGAGGACCGCTGAGAGTTTTTCATAGCCACTCTTGTCTTCAAATAAAGCGGAGACAAAACGAGTATTTTTTAGCAGAGCCGTAAGCTCGGCCTCTTTGGGCTCATGGGGCGAAAACTCTTTTATAGCCTCGATACAAAATTCCCTGAACTCATCGTGAGTGAACTTTCTTGTGGCGAAACCTACTATATTCAAACGCTCCGGCATTAGGCCAAGGATCTGAAGCCGGTACAAAGCTGGAAGAAGTTTTCTTCTTGTAAGGTCTCCAGTAGCGCCGAATATCACCATAGTAGTTGGAGATGGCGTTCTATCTGACATAGGTCCTCTCTGTTTTTTTTTGTATCATGCGGCGCTGAGTTACCTCTCTTCTAAGGACTACGCCGCGATAAAAACTACTTTTTAAAACCGTGTCCTCCGAACTGGTCACGGAGCGCCGCGAGAAGCCTCGCGGCAAAAGGATTTTCCTCCCTTGAACGAAGACGGTATAAGAGCGAGAGGGTAATGACGGGTATGGAGATATTTTTTTCCAGCCCGTCTATAACGGTCCACCTCCCCTCGCCCGAATCCGCTACATAGGGTTTTATTCCGCTAAGGGCGCCGTCCATCTTAAATTCCCTCTCCGCAAGTTCAAGGAGCCATGACCTTATGACAGAGCCGTGGTTCCATACTGCAGATATTTTTTCAAGGTCGAGATTGTAATCCGATGACTCAAGGAGGGAGAACCCCTCTGCATAGGCCTGCATGAGACCATACTCTATGCCGTTATGGACCATCTTTACATAATGACCGGCCCCCGGGCCTCCCATATACTCATAGCCGTCCTCAGGGGCAAGGGTCCTGAAAATAGACTCGCGGGCCTTGAAGGCCTTTGCCTTGCCCCCCACCATGAGGCAGTATCCCTCTGTAAGCCCCCATACGCCGCCGCTCGTCCCGGCGTCAAGAAAATCTATGCCATGAGCGCGAAGGGCCTTGGCCCTTCGCACCGAATCCTTGTAATTGGAGTTGCCTCCGTCTATAATACAATCACCCTTTTCAAGAAGCGGCGTGAGCTTAGTAATGGTATCATCAACGGGCTTGCCGGCGGGTATCATGAGCCATATAGTCCTCGGGCCTCTGAGTTTTCCGGCCATGTCCTTTAACGACCTTGACCTCAGGGCGCCGTATTTAACGGCCTCGGCAACAGGCGCTTTCTCTTTATTAAAGACTACAAGCTCGTGTTCATCAGCTGTGAGGAGCCTCCTCACCATATTGAGCCCCATCTTGCCGAGACCTACGAAACCTATCTGCATGGCAACCTCGCTATTTTAGATTTATGAAATTTATTGAAGATTATGCGCGCCGTGGAAAAAACCTGAACGCAGGGGAACATTGCGAAGCCCCTATCTTATATGAGTAACTATAGCAACTTTGCGCCATATTTCAACAGGAGGACCGATATGTTAATAAAAAAAACCTTTCTCCCCATATTGACACTCTCTCTTTTTATTATGCTTCACAGCGTCCCTGCCATGGCGGATTATAGAGAGATAAAACTCTACAAATCCGATGCCAAGGCCGCGCCTTACGGCGAGATATTCATAGAGCCCGTGGGGTTTATCCCCACGGAGAGGCTCCTCCACATAAACGTCTATGCCCTACGCCCAGACACCCTCTACGATGTATGGATAATTGAGAGGGATACAGGCAGGATAACTCCCGCTGGCTTTGAGGGCCAAAACTCCTTCAGGACAAATCACGACGGGGCCGGTCACTTTACGGACCGCTCCAACGAGTTCATATTAGGTTGGAACAAACTGGAGGTAAGCGAACACCTCGCTGATAGAAAAAGACTTGAAGATATAAAGGTAATACTCTGGACATGGATGTACCAGTAGGTTCTTTTCGAAGAAGACGCCCTTAATGGCGCGGCCTTTCATGCTTTCTGTGGCCCGGCTCACTCCAAGGTCAGCGGCATCTTCCTCGGCGCCCTTCGCGCCGTTCCGCTCTTAATAGCGGCACGGATGACGGCCTCTGCTACCTTCGGCGCTACCCTCTCATCAAATACACCGGGGATTATATAGTCCTCACTAAGCTCATCGCGACCTACAACAGAAGCAATTGCATGGGCGGCGGCGAGTTTCATTTCCATATTGACCTCGCTTGCGCGGCAGGCGAGGAGGCCCTTGAAAAAACCTGGAAAACAGAGGACATTATTGACCTGATTGGGAAAATCCGAGCGGCCCGTGGCCATTATACGCACATGGGGGTCGGCAAGATGGGGGTCTATCTCAGGCGTTGGATTGGCAAGGGCCATGAGCACGGCATCGGGGTTCATTGTCTTAAGCATATCAACGCTGACGATATTCGCCCCCGAGACGCCGATAAATATATCCGCCCCATCCATGGCCTCTCCGAGCCCGCCTTTCTCGTATCCCTGGTTTGTTATACCCGCAAGCACGCGCTTTACGCCGTTCATGCCTTTTTCTCTACCCTCGTATACAATGCCCGTTGAATCCACACCCACTATGAAACCTGCACCTGAGGCATGAAGCAATTTGGCGCAGGAGATACCGGCGGCGCCGAGGCCGCAGATGACTATCTTTATCTCTGCAATATCCTTGCCAATGACCTTCAGGGCGTTTGTAACGGCGGCCACGACCACGACGGCCGTGCCATGCTGGTCATCATGAAAAACAGGTATATCAAGACGCTCGGCAAGCTTTTCCTCTATCTCAAAACAACGGGGAGAAGAAATATCCTCAAGGTTTATACCACCGAATATGGGCGCGATGCGCTCCACAGTCTCGACTATCTCGTCTACGTCCTTTGTGGCAAGGGCTATGGGAAAGGCATTAAGGTTGGCGAATTTTCTAAAGAGCATGCATTTGCCTTCCATGACAGGCAGAGATGCCTCGGGGCCTATATCACCGAGACCAAGCACGGCTGAGCCGTCTGTGACAATGGCCACGGTGTTCTGCTTGATGGTAAGGTTGTAGACCTTGGACTTATCGCGCGCTATCTCCTCGCAGACCCGGGCCACCCCGGGCGTGTAGGCCATGGAGAGGTCGTCGCGTGTCTGAAGGGGCACTCTGTTCTCAATGACGATTTTACCGCCAAGGTGAATGAGAAAGGTCCTGTCCGATACATTAAGGACCTCAACGCCCGTTATCTTTCTTATCTTGTCGACGATGATTCTGCTGTGCTCAACGCCGCGGGCATTTATAGTGTAGTCGCGCGTTATGCTCTTTTTTTCCGCGTTTGTAATATCTATGGCCCCGATATCGCCTCCCATATGTCCTATGGTAGAGGTGATAAGCCCGACCATGCCCGGATTATTTACAGATCTCAGCCTAAGTGTAAAGGAATATCCCGGGCTCGCCGCCTTTGTCATCGTCCTTCTCCTCTCTCAAGCGTTTCGCCTTTTACGCGAAGTTTAGCATCGATAAAATCCTTATGTGAGACCTGCAGGAGATCCGCTACTCTGCGTACAAGGTGTTCTTCGTGTTTTTCAAGGACGCTGTCGGCATAGACAACCTTCCAGAGCAGTTCGATTACGCCTTTTTTTTCGTCATATTTAAAGCCCTTGTTAATTAGGCTTGTAAACCCGTATAGCGAGACTGCCTCAGCCGTCTCTTCCTCGGCAAGCCTTATGAGCATCTCAGTCTCGCCGGCATCTATGTCGAACCTCTCTCCAAGCCCCTCTCTAAGGGCCTTGAGTTCTTCTTCGGAGATACTGTCATCGGCCTTTACTGCCTCAATAAGGAGTGCGGCCGTGGCCATCCTCAGCGACTCCCCTGTAGCCTTCCGTGAGGTCACCCCGCCACCGCCTGAGCCCCCCATTTTTTTATCAAAAAATGTCTTTATACGATGAAGCATGGCTGAAACTCCTCTATAGGTAATATAAGAATTAAATTCATCACTCTGCCTCTGCGATAGCCTCGCTTACATCGGGCTATCCCGGAAAAAAAATACCCCTTCCCCTGAAGCGGGAAGGGACCATCGAGGATGAATTAAGCCGCGCGTATGCTTACCCGTCTCAGACTCCGCACTTGAGGCATGGATAAGAACGGGGTATTGCATCTCTTAGTTGAAAAAAAAATAGGGCATATTATTATACCCCGGCAATATAATGTCAGCGAGGCAGGAGATAAAACACGTCTTCTCAAGTATTCATCTCAGTTGCCGAGCCTACGCTGTCACGTCCGCTTCTTTTTACCTCGTAAAGTCCCCTGTCGGCGCGTCTGATTAAATCATCAAGGCTCTCATGTTGCCTATGAAGCGCTACTCCCACGCTGATGCTTACCTTGAAACACTGCTCTCCTTTATGAAAATCCAGCCCATGTACCGTATCTCTCATCCTATCGGCCACAAGTATTGATTCGTTAAGTGTACGGGATAATATAAAAAAACAAAACTCATCACCGCCGTAACGCACAGGGATATCGACCATGCGGAGCTTCTCGCGGAGCGTATCGGCAATGGTCTTAAGCACATCATCGCCGACGCCATGGCCGTAGGTATCGTTTACATCCTTGAACTTATCAACATCCACTATTATAAGGGCAAGTCCGTCTGTGTAATTCCTGTTATGACTCTCAATAAGACGGTTGACGGCATCGTCCATGTATTGCCTGTTATAGAGCCCTGTAAGGGTATCCCTTATTGAACGGTTGTATATGACATTCCTCTCACCCTCGAGCATGCGGTATATGTTCTCACGCTCTATGGCAACGGACAGGGGAATAAGCATCTCATCAAGTATCTCGTTCAACTCATCGCTAATCTTCATTGGGGCGGAAAGAATCAGTAGGACAGCGCCGCCGTCCATGCCTCCGCCCTGAGCCCTAAGGGGCAGTAATAATGTCTCTTTTTCATCCTTGCCCCTCTTTACCATGATATGTTTATACTGACGCTCGTTGTTTCTGCCCTCCTTATAACTATCGGACTCGAGAAGGTTAGATAAGAACTCCGGACATGGCACACCCTCTCCGTGGTAACGGTTCTCGGCGCAAAAATGGGTAATCAGCTTATTTTCTTCGTTATGGACGTAAAATTCGATAGCTTCTACGGGGAGTACTTCTTTTGCGAAGCCAAGAAGATTCTGCACCATATCACCGAAGTCCCTGTAAATAACCATGGACTTCATGAAATTCTTGAGCATATGATTGAGCTGAATAAGCCTACGGATGTCCGTATTGGAACGCGCCATAAGATATAAACCGCATTCGAGGTTCTTGAGCTTGCCAATTATGGGTTTAACAAGAGGGCCGGGGATAATAGAGCCGTGTTGCGGGGCAATCATGGCAATGGGTTCCTTCTCTAAACCCTGAAGAGAATGACGCAGGATCTCCCTGCTGGGCATGTAGTGTTCATGGAAGGTCTTGATGGGGCCAAAACATGACTCGTCTCTGGCAACAAGCTCGAACTCTCCGCCGAAACCGCCGAATAAATCACTGGAAAAGAGTACTTGGCTCTGCTCATCAAAGGTACAGAACGCACCCGGGAAATGAAGATAGGGCGTAAAGATGAACTTCAATACCCTGCCTCCAAGATCAAGGGACCAACCGTGGCTGTCAATACGCCACATCGGTATCTTCAGATTGTAATGTTTAAGAAGAACTTCGGCGCGCCAGTGAGTTACAATGCAGGCATCATCGCGCGTGATGAGATTTTCTATCATGCCGAGGGCGCCTGTTACATCGGGGTCTTGATGGTGGCAGATAAAATAGCGTATGTTGGAAAAAGGGGTTATTTCCTCGACCTTACGCAAGGTGTCTTGAAAGGTAATTACAGAGCCGGGGTCGATAAGCACGGATTGGTCGCCATGCTCGATAAGGTATACGTGGCACTGAAAGGCATCTCCTTTAAGCTCTTGGCCCACCCACCATACACCCGGGGCTATCTCAACGGCATGACTGCAATCGAGGTTGTCCAAATCTCCTAAGATGGCGTCCATACCCCCCCTTGTCTGTATGATTGTTATAAAATAACACAGGTTTCATACGCTCTTGAAGCAATTATCATTACATTTCGCACATATGGCCAATTGTACTACTACGGCCATTTTGAGTCAACACTTTAAGGGCGTCTGGAGCCGAGCCTCCGCAGAGGCAAGGCAAAGGTAAAAACACTTATAAAACTTAGGAAGCCAAGAGATAATAGAGCCACGAAACATACTCATAACACATTAGGGGGCGCAAATCACAAAGCCCGTGACAGAGCTTAACGCTACTCACCTGCCATGCCCTTTTTTCACTCCTCATTAAGGGGAGATCTTTTTTTCTTCTCCTCGATGGTACAGCAGGGTTTGGGCTCGGCGCGCATAGCCTCCTGCTCATTATCTTCCGTAAAGTGAAGCCATCCCCTCTTGAGCCTCTGCCCGATAGCGTTATCAAGGGCAAAGCCCTCTGACTTCAACTTTTCCTCTATATCCGCCTCTGTGCATTTTAGCAGATTATACTTCACAAAGACCTCTTTTGCCGCCTCGTCTATCTCAACTTCAACGACACCATCAAGGCGTTTAATAGCCCCTGCAGGGTCCTTTAACTTCTCTCCATAGGAAGAATACCTTATGCGATGCTCTCTCATGTTATCCATAATAACCTCCATCTTTATCCGATTATATTATACCACATCATAGTTTAATCGGCGGTTTGAACCACCGGAGACGCAAGGCGTTTGATAAGACCGTCACAGAAGAAAATCCCATGGCCGCGGCGGCGAAGACGGGGCTTAAGAGTATGCCGAAGGACGGGTATAGAGCGCCCGCGGCAAGTGGTATGAGTATGGTATTATAGAAAAAGGCCCAGAAAAGATTCTGCCTTATGTTGCGGATAGTAGCCCTGCTGAGGGCTATGGCCGTGACAATGGAGCGGAGGTCTCCGCCTATGAGGGTTATATCAGAGGCCTCCATGGCAACGTCCGTACCCGTGCCTATGGCTATGCCAATATCGGCCTGCGCCAGCGCCGGCGCGTCGTTTATGCCGTCTCCCACCATGGCGACCTTTTTCCCTGCGGCCTGAAGTTTTTTTACCTCGCGGGCCTTGTCCTCGGGCAGAACCTCGGCCAAAACGCTCGTGAGCCCAATCTCGGCGCCTATGGCACGGGCCGTACGGCTGTTGTCACCTGTTATCATCACCACATCAAGGCCCATCTCGCGTAGCGCCGCAACGGCCTCTTTGGAATTTTTCTTAAGTTTATCGGCAACGCTTACAATGCCTGCCGCTTTAGAATCAATGGCCAGATACATGGGGGTCTTACCCTCTTCGGCAAGCTCCCGCTCCCTTGCCTCAAGGGAAGAGATATCTATGGAAGTATCATCCATGAGGCGTTTATTGCCAAGAAGCACCTCTTTACCTCTTATAATTGTCCTTATACCCTTGCCGGGAACGGCCTCGAATTTGTCGGGTCTGGAGAGCTTTATCTTTCTGCCCTCGGCCTCCCTGACAATGGCCTCTCCAAGGGGATGCTCAGAGGCCTTTTCCGAAGAGGCGGCATAAAACAATAAATCCTTTTCCGTAAAGCCTCCGGCAGTTACAAGGTCCGTCACCGAGGGTCTGCCTTCTGTAAGGGTTCCTGTCTTATCAAGGACAATGGCCGTCAGACCGTGGGCTGTTTCAAGGGCCTCTCCGCCCTTTATGAGTATGCCGTTCTCGGCTCCGCGGCCCGTGCCCACCATGATGGACGTAGGGGTGGCAAGCCCCAGGGCGCATGGACAGGCGATAATAAGGACGGCGACAAAATTCAGCATGGCATAAGTAAGAGACGGTGCCGGGCCGAAGGCGTACCAGACTATAAACGTAATGACGGCTATACCGATGACCGCGGGGACAAAGTATGAGGCTATTAAATCGGCGAGCCTCGCTATGGGGGGTTTGGAACCCTGCGCCTCTTCTACCATACGAATTATCTGGGCAAGGGCCGTCTCAGAGCCTACCTTCTCTGCCTTGAAGCGAAAGGCCCCCGTGCCGTTCATCGTGGCCCCTATGACCGTATCGCCTTCTTTTTTAGTTACGGGCATGCTCTCGCCGCTTATCATGGACTCGTCTATGGACGAGTGTCCCTCCACTACCGTGCCGTCAACGGGTATCTTTTCGCCGGGCCTTACAAGTACGATATCCCCGGGGATGACCTCTTCAACGGGGATTTCCAGTTCCGCGCCGTCTCTCTCGACACGCGCGGTCCTTGCCTGCATGCCCATGAGTTTTTTTATGGCCGCCCCTGTCCTGCCCTTGGCCCGCGCCTCAAGTAGACGGCCCGTGAGGATAAGGACGATAATGATAGCTGAAGTATCGTAATAGACCTCGGGGGTAAAGCCGCTCGATGTAAATAAAGAGGGTATAAACGTGGCCGCCATGCTGTATAAGAAGGCCGATGAGGTACCCACGGTGATAAGGGTGTTCATGTCCGTGGTCCTGTGGCGCGCCGAGGCGATGGCCCCGGTGTAAAAACGAAGTCCGCACCAGAACTGGACGGGCAGGGCAAAGAGAAACTGCAGGACAAACCATGTCTCTCTGCTAAAACCAAAGATACGATTAAGTCCCGTAATGCCGGGATGGGTCATGATGAGGATGGATATGGAGAGGCAGGCTCCGACAAATATTTTTTTCTGTAAGTCTCTGTATTCCTCCCGGCTTGCCCGCTCTTTTTGCTGAAGGAGGTCTTCGCCAGACTCAGCCTCAAGGACCTTATACCCGAGGGCCGTGACGGCCTTCTTAAGCCTCTCAGCGCCTCCCGGCGAAGGGATAAACTCGACAGCCGCTTCTTCGGCGGCAAAATTCACAGAGGCCTTAAGGACGCCCGGTACATCTTTAAGCCCCTTTTCTATCTTCGCGGCGCATGAGGCACAGCTCATGCCGCCTATGTGAATGGTAAGCTTTGAGGATAGAACGCCGTATCCAAGGGCCGTGACAGCACTACGGATATCGGTCTCGCCTACACGGGCGGCGTCATACTCGATGGCCGCCTTCTCGGCGGCAAAGTTAACAGAGGCCTTCACTACGCCCGGAACTGCCTTTAGCCCCTTTTCGATCTTCGCGGCGCAGGAGGCGCAACTCATTCCCGTAAGTCCAAGGGTCAGTGATTTTGCAGAGGTCTTGGGCTTCGAAGACCTTGCTGAGGCCTTAGACTTTGGTACGGATTTAGATTTGATTTTTGACTTGAGCCTGGACTCTGTTTTTTTTGCAGTCTTTTTCTTGACTCCGGGGAGGAACTCCCCGGGGTTGGCAGTAAACTTCTTCTTGCAATTTACGTTGCAGAAGTAATATTTTTTATTCTTGTACGTGAAGGTTCCGGCGGCCTTACTCTTCTCGACGGTCATCCCGCATACAGGGTCCTGTGCCATACCTCTCCCTCTATAAACCCGGCTCGTTAAGGTCAGCAGAGAGGCGCCCGGCGTTACTCCCCGCTGTGGTGGTGATGATGATGATGGTGACCTGTCTCACCATGTTCATCAGCCGAGGCATCGGCATCATGGCTATCCCCGGCCTTCAGGTGTAGCGCCCTCTCAATCTTTACTGCCTGCCCTCCTACGCCGTATTTATAAACCATCAGACCGCCAAGGTCCGCCCCGAGGGCAATAACCACGGCGAGGATAAATGCCAACGCGAGATGGGCAAGCTGTAACTTGGGAGAAAACTTTCTCCGCACATAAAGTCTCCATGCAGAGAGAACAGAGGCTATTATGAGGACGGTGACTCCAAAGCCCTCATGGTTTTCCATAATGGCGTGCACCTTTTCAGAGTGCTCCACCGTGGCCGCCGCGTAATACCCTGCGGCCACGGTAAAGACGGCGGCGATGGTGCCGAGATAGAGACAAAATGAGGCCGCACACCGAAAATCTTCATTCTTCAGAACCACGCCAAAAAACTCTGCCACAAAAAAGGCTGTAAAGAGGGCAATGGGATAATGTACAAAGAGCGGATGAATGTTGTCCATGGCCCCGATGCCGGGCAGGAAGGAGAATAACGCTACTAACATGAAATGGCCTCCTTAAGATTAATTCCTCATCTCTTCAAGGAATCAATAAATTTATCCGCCGTAAGGGCGGACTCGAAATAAATAGCCTCGCCTTGCGCACCCTCAACAATAAAGGCCCTTGATTTATCGACAATTTTGCCTGATACAGGGTCTTTTGCGTGACGTATGGCGGGATTCCCCTTGAGCTTGCCGACACAATTTCTGCAACACCCGTAGTACGTCTTTCCTTCAACCACTACAGGTATCTGCGCCTTGCCCATTACTTTATCGGTTACCATACATACTATGCCCGGGTCAACCTTATATCCATCTGACGTACCCGCGGCCATGGCCGGACCTGAGAGACCTATAAGTAAAATGGCCATAAAAATACTCGTTAGAGCCATCTTTATTTTAAGACTTATCTTTCGTGATTCTATTTTTATATCAATCATATTACCGACCTCCCTGACTTAAGATATTATTGCTCTGTAACTTCTCCGACGGACTTCAAGGCATCATCTCCTCTCTCGCCCGTCCTTATCCTTACGGCCCCCGATATTGGAGCCGTAAAGATCATACCATCGCCCCTGTGACCCGTATATGCCTTTGACCTGATAATCTCCACAAGGGAGGCTTCATCTTTATCATGACAGACAATTTCAAGTTTTGTAACAGACGAGTACTTCTTGCAGTACTCTATGGACCACTTTTTTTTCTCCGTAGCCGCGCCCCCCATGCCGCAAACATCAGTGAGAGTAAAACCTGTCACACCAGTGGCCATTACGGCATCAATGACATCCTCTATCTTGTCTCTTCTTATATAGGCCTTTATCTGTCTCATTTTCTGCCCCCGTCTTTTTTAAACTCCCTCTCGCGCCATAAGGTATATATGGCCGGTATCACAAGGAGCGTCAGCACCGTTGCCGATATCATGCCTCCAACCATGGGAGCGGCTATTCTCTTCATCACGGCAGAGCCCGTGCCCGCGCCCCACATAATAGGCAGTAAGCCTCCGATGATGGCGAATACGGTCATCATAATTGGCCTTATGCGCCTTGATGCCCCCTCTATAACAGCCATGTTAAGGTCGGCTCTGGAGTTGAATGTCCCCTTGAGGTATCTCTCCCTGCAGGCCATATTAAGATATATAATCATGATTACGCCTATCTCCGATGATACACCGGCAAGGGCTATAAAACCCACGCCCACGGCAACGCTCATATTGTAACCCAATAGATACAGGGTCCATACGCCGCCGACAAGGGCAAAGGGCAATGAGAGCATGACTATGACGCTCTCGCCTATCTTCTTGAAGTTAAGATAGAGGAGCAGGAAGATGATGACAAGCGTCAGGGGCACGACTACCTTGAGCCTCGCCTTGGCCCTTTGCATGTACTCGTACTGACCGCTCCATGTAAGGGTATAACCGGGAGGCATCTTAACGGAAGCCGCGACCACCTTCTGCGCCCTCTGAACATAAGTGCCTACGTCAATACCCTTCAAGTCCACGTATATCCATGCGTTAAGCCTCGCGTTCTCGCTCTTTATGGCCGGCGGACCCTTTTTTATCTCTATATCGGCCACCTGCGCCAACGGTATATGGGCGCCCGTGGGCGTGGATATAAGCACGCGCTTTAACGAAGGGATGTCGCTGCGAAGCTCCCTGCCGTAGCGGAGGTTAACGGGGTATCGTTCAAGACCCTCAACGGTTGTGGTGATGTTCATGCCTCCGATGGCCGACTGAATCACATCCTGCACATCCCCTACGGTAAGTCCATACCTCGCCGCCCTTCTTCTATCGATATTAAAATCCAGATAATTCCCTCCCACAACGCGCTCGGAGTATACAGAGAGCGTGCCGGGCACATCGCGCAAGACGGTCTCTATCTCTTTACCAAGCTTTTCAAGGACATTAAGGTCGTCTCCGGCTACCTTCAGCCCCACCGGTGTCTTTATGCCCGTTGAGAGCATATCAACGCGCGTCTTTATTGGGAAGGTCCATGCGTTTGTAACGCCCGGTATCTTGATGGCGCTGTTCATCTCGTCCATGAGCTTGGTAATGGTCATGCCGGGCCGCCACTGCTCCTCTGGTTTCAGAGAAATAGTCGTCTCCATCATGGACAGAGGCGCCGCGTCTGTAGCCGTATCCGCCCTGCCCACCTTGCCGAATACCCTCTTCACCTCTGGAAAGGTCTTCAGGATTCTATCCGTCTGCTGGAGAAGCTCCTTGGCCTTTGTTATGGAGATACCGGGAAGCGTTGTAGGCATATAGAGTATGTCGCCCTCGTTAAGGGGCGGCATGAACTCTCCGCCGAGCCTGTTCAGGGGTATGACGGTCACCGCAAGGGCCACGAGGGCGATGAGCATAAAACTCTTCTTGTACTTCAGGACAAAACTCACCACTGGCTTATATATATAGAGCAGGATCCTGTTAACAGGGTTCTTATGCTCCGGTATGATTTTGCCCCTTATAAAATACCCCATGAGTATAGGCACAATGGTAACGGCCAGTATGGCCGAGGCGGCCATGGAATATGTCTTTGTAAAGGCCAGGGGGCCGAAGAGCCTGCCCTCCTGCGCCTCAAGGGTAAATACAGGCACAAAAGAGAAGGTAATGATAAGGAGCGAGAAAAATAGGGCAGGGCCTACCTCCTTTGCCGAGTCCATGATAATCTGCCAGTGATCCTTGTCCGGGGGCGCCTCCTCAATGTGTTTATGGGCGTTCTCTATCATCACTATGGCGCCGTCTATCATGGCGCCGATGGCTATGGCGATACCTCCGAGGCTCATGATGTTGGCGTTTATCCCCTGATAATACATGACGATAAAGGCCATGAGTATGCCCACGGGCAGGGTAAATATGGCCACAAGGGCGCTTCGCACATGGAGAAGAAATATGACGCAGATAAGGGCCACGACAATGCTCTCTTCCACGAGCTTGCCCTTAAGCGTCTCCACGGCTCGCTCAATTAGCCCTGCGCGGTCGTATACAGGCACAACCTCAACGCCTTCCGGAAGCCCCTTCTTGAGGGTCTCTATTTTTTTCTTTACATTATTTATAACATCAAGGGCATTGCCGCCGTAGCGCATGATAACAACGCCGCCTGCAACCTCGCCCTCGCCGTCAAGGTCGGCGGCACCCCGGCGTAGCGCCGGCCCGAGATGCACATTGGCCACGTCGCGCACAGTAATGGGCGTGCCTCGCGAGTCCACGCCTATGGCTATCTCATTAATGTCTTTTATAGACTTTATATAACCGAGGCCGCGCACCATAAACTCCCTCTCGGACATCTCAAGGAGGGCGCCGCCAACGTCGTTATTGCTCCTCTTAATGGCGTGCTTCACCTTTGAAAGGGGGATATTGTAGGCCGTAAGCTTATTGGGGTCCACGTCTACCTGATACTGCTTTACATACCCTCCGATACTCGCCACCTCGGAAACACCTGGCACGGTCTGCAGCTCGTACCTCATATACCAGTCCTGAATGCTCCGAAGCTCTGCAAGGTCGTGTTTGCCTGTCCTGTCAACAAGGGCATACTCGTAGACCCAGCCCACACCCGTGGCATCAGGGCCAAGAGAGGGATGGACGCCGTTGGGAAGCCTCCCGGAGACAAAGTTAAGGTACTCAAGGACACGGCTCCTTGCCCAGTACATATCCGTTCCGTCCTCGAAAATGACGTAGACAATAGAGAAACCAAAAAAGGAGTACCCCCGCACCACCTTGGCGTTAGGCACCGAGAGCATGGCCGTCGTAAGGGGATAAGTCACCTGCTCTTCCACTACCTGCGGGGCCTGCCCCTGAAATGGCGTATAGATAATGACCTGCACATCGGAGAGGTCAGGGATGGCGTCCAAAGGCGTACGGCTCATGGTGTAGGCCCCGAAGGCTATGACAAAGAGCGTGCCGAGGATTACAAGGAACCTGTTATTGACGGAAAATTCTATTATCTTTTTCAGCATTTATATATCTTCCCAACCCGGCTAACCGGGTTATCATTCGCAGTATCAAGGCCCGAAGACCGCCTAATTCATTTTGTCCATTTTCATGCCCTGCATCTTCATGCCTTTCATGGAGACGTCCATCTTCATGCCCTTCATGGGGGCGGGTTTCTTCATACCCTGCATCTTCATGCCTTTCATGGGCTTGTTCATCTTCATGCCTTTCATGGAGGGTTTCTTCTTCATGCCCTTCATGTTCATGCCTTTCATGAAACCCTTTTTCTTTTTGCCCTTGGCCTTCCTGGCCCCAAGCATCTTCGAGACGGCCTCTTTGAGGTTACTCTCGGAATCAATGAGGAACTGCGCCGAGGTCACAACCCTGTCGCCTGCTTCAAGCCCGCTTCGCACCTCATAGTAATCTTCCGTCTCTGCTCCGAGTACAACGTCGCGGGGCCTGAATTTACCACCACCCACAGAGAGTATGACAATACTGCGCTTACCGGATAAGAGTACGGCCTCCTTTGGCACGGAAACAACGTGCCGTCCGATAACAGACTTAAGCATGACATCTGCGTACATATCAGGCTTCAGTTTAAAGCCCGGGTTATCGAACTCTATCCTTACGCGGATAGTGCGCGTCTTGGGTTCGACAAAGGGATAGACAAAAGAGACATGGCCGTGAAAGACCTCGCCGGGATAAGATGCGAGGGTCATATCAGCGCCCTGCCCGAGCTTTATCCACGGCAGTTCGTACTCGTATATATCGGCATAGACCCATACGCCTGAGATATCGGCTATGGTGTAGAGCTTTTGCCCGGGCTTTACATACATGCCCTTTACAACGGGTTTATCAATGATAATCCCTGTGACAGGAGACTGAATGTGCAGTGTCCTCTTAACGACTCCCGTCTCCTCAATCTCCCGTATCTGATGCTCTGGCACATCCCAGAGTTCAAGGCGTCTTCTACTCAAGTCCACGAGTGAGGTTCTTCTGACCTCACGCATCTTCTCTGCCATTTTTCTGGAGAGCAAAAATTCTTCCTCGGCGGAGATGAGTTTGGGGCTATAGAACTCAAGGAGCATGTCGCCCTTTTTCACCTTCTGGCCCGTAAAGTCAAAGTAAAGTTTCTCTACCCATCCGTCTATCTTGGTATGAATGTGATAGACCTTTTTTTCGTCGTAAGTAACCCTGCCCACGGTCCTTGTAGTCTTGACGAGTTCTTGACGCCGCACAACGGCAGTCCTTACGCCTATATTCTGCATGGTAACGGGGTCTATCTTCACCGTGCCGGGCTCTGCTGTATCATCCTCACCCTCGTAGACAGGGATAAGGTCCATGCCCATGGGAGATTTCCCCGGTTTCTCGGAGACAAAAGACGGGTCCATGGGGGCCTTGTAGTAGAGGACCTTGCGTGTATCTTTCCTACCTCCGCCACTGCCACCTATTGATGCCTTTCTTCCCATATTTTGCGAGCTCATATAAAACCCACCCGCTCCGATGAGCCCCCCTATAATAAGGAGGGCTATTATAAGAAAACCCTTTTTCATCTCAGAAAACCTCTCACTTTATAAATTCATTAGCCGTAAGCCTCTCAAGCTCGGCTATGCTCTTTAGATAATCGGTAAAGGCACGGTAATACAAAAGCCTGAAGTCTATCCACATGGATTCTGTCTCAAGTAGCCGGCCAAGGGACTCCTTGCCTGTCTTGTAACGGGCCTCGGCGAACTCCATGGATTCCTTTGCCTCGGGTATAAAACGTTTTTTATATAAAAGCGTAATGCTCCGCGATGTGCTCATATTATAGTAGACCTTATCGACAAGTCCCTTTACCGTCTGAAGTGCCGCCCTTTTCTCGAAACGCGACTCGTATAAGAGCTCGTTCTTTTCCGCCACATGGGCCCTGTTCTTCTTAAACCAGATGGGTATGCTGAGCCCCAGCGAGAAAGATACGGCGTCGTCGCCGCCATTTCTCACATTTGATGGCGGCAGGCCTATCTGCGAGTAATTCAGCCCCACGCTGAAGTTCGGCAGATAGGTAAAGCCTGCGAGCCTTTTTTCAAGCTCGCTTTTTTGAACCTTGAGCCCGGCGAGCCTGACGTCTTCGTTATATTTAGCGGCAAGCTCGTACATCTTTTCCACGGTAAGGTTTAGGTCTACAAAAGCGGGTTCTTTAAGAAGTCCCACTTCAGTTCCCGGCGCTCTATCAAGAAGGGTATTGAAGCGGGCCAGAACGGTTTTTCTCATATCCTCTGCCTTCAAAAGGCTGAAGGCGGCCCTGGCCGATGACTTTTGCGCCCTTACGAGTTCATCGAGTTCCGAGACATCAAGGCCGTAATTACGCCTGCTGACCTCGGCAAAATACTCAAGAACCGTCTCGTTCTCTTTTTGCAGTTCAATGGCCTTATCGACAAAATAAAGGTCGTAGTAGGTCTTCTTTACCTCTGCCGTAAGGTCCCGTAATATCTTCTCGTACCGCGTCTTTGCAATATGCGCGGCCTTCTCGGCTATTGTACCCTTAAGGCGGAGCTTGCCGGGAAATGGCAGTTTTTGATTAAGAGAAAAACTGCGGTCCACGGGGCCGAGACGGGTCTCAATCTCTTTTGCAGGCTCAGTGTATTTCAAGGTTGGATCATCAAGGCTACGCGCCTGCGCCGGACGATACTCTGTCATCTTCCAATGACGATATGCCGCTTTAAGGGCGGGATTATGCTCGCGTGCTATCTTCAAGAAAAACTTGAGTCCCGGTGCATATTTTTTAGAGGGCTTGTCTTCCTCCGCGACCTTAAAGGCATCGATCTTTTCTACGCCGAGAGCCGGTTTCTTCGCAGTCTCACGCCCTTCTATCCCTTTGCTATAGGCAAGCCCTGAAAAGAAAAAGACGGCAAGGAAAAGAACAACCGTAAAGCCCATCCAATCACGCTGACGAGGTCCTATATCCGAGCAACCAATCCTTTTATAACTCAACATTTATCATCCTCATGCAAATGAATTCTACAAACCGTAGAATCATTGAATAAAAAAAGGGTGGCTCTGTATCCGCCCCATAATTCGCAGATACAAGATAAAAGCCACAATGAAAAACTCTCCGCAACCTTCCGCGCCATCGCCCCACCCCCGACAACAGCCCCTTACCGGCCACGTTATCCAATCTTAATTCACCCCTTAATCCCTACTCTAAGCACCCCCTCAATCGCCCATACCACCAATCGCCCCCCCCTTAATCGGCCACCTTCAGGTGCCGTCAATCTTTTTGTTCCAGCTCTTTTTTCTTCTTTTTTATGAGCATATCAAGCATATTCAGCTCATCGGGGTCTACCTCGGCGAGGGCATCGACAAAGCATGCCGTAGCCGAGCCAGTGGAGATATCAAGTACGTCTTTAAAGAGCTTGTTTGAGAGACTGCGGGCAAACTCGTCTTTTGTTTTTTTGGCCTTATAGATGAATACGCCGCCGTGCTTGGCTTTTTGTAGAAGTCCCTTCTTGCGGAGCCTCTCCATAACAGTAAGCACTGTAGTAAGGGCAACGGGCCGAGTCTGCCTGATAAACTCATGAACGGACCTGCCGCTCATCCCCTCGTGAGTCCATAGCGCATCCATAATCTCCTGTTCAAGACTACCTAGCATTCCTTTGTATGTGGCGTTGTCCATAAGCTATATGATATTCTACGTAACGTAGAATATCAAGGAAAAAGTAAATTTAAATTTTTCCCTTTATATTCCAAGTATTTGTAAGGTTAAATATTAGAAGACAGCAACAAAACACAATCCATCTCCATTTCATTAAAACCGGAGTGGCCTCCATCTCGACTACGGAACCCTGTACCTACGCTCCAGTTTTTTTATTTTACCACATCATCAGCATAAATTTAACTTATTTTTAAGATTTCGAGTTTTTTTTTGCCACTAATTAACTAAGGTCTGAATCTTAACAATTCATAAGAGAATATCAACTTTAGTATGTATTAAATTTTGGATAGAAGATAAAAAAAATCCCAATAAGCCCGCCATGACCCCTCTTTTCTGCCTGCCTCGAAGATAAGACTTTTTATGATAAATCTTGACAAAAGCCCATGTTTTTTTATACAGTCTCATCATGTCAGAGCGTAAAGAAAAAATGCACCATCGCAGGGGCAACACCATGAGAAATCCCGCCTTCACCTTGTGTTTAAGCATTGCGTCTCTCGTGCTTCTCCTCACGGTTTCTCTATTTACCGTTCCTCGTGCAGATGCCGGGTCCAATGACGGCAAGGCAATATTCGCGACAAAATGCGCCTCCTGCCACAGCATAAACAGACCGGCTACTCGTCCCGCAATTGACGATGCCCTAAGAGAGAAAGGCCCCAACCTCTGGTACGCAGGAAGTAAATATAAAGAGGGCTTTATTGAGGGCTGGCTGAAAGACCCGAAACCGCTTCGCGGCATGAAGTATAACTCTCTTACCGAGAAGGCCGCCGGCGGACATTTGGCCCTCAGCGAGGCAGAAGCCACAGAGGTAGCTGGTTTCCTTATGAAACTGAAATCCCCTGATATCGCTGATGTGGATATTAAGATAAAGGCCACGGTGCGGGGAAGGTTTATCTTTCAAAAAAAATTCGGCTGTTACGGCTGTCACACCATTAGAAGAGGGGCAAAATTAGTAGGCGGGCTAACAGGGCCTACCCTTACAGGCACAGCTGAGAGGCTGAACCCCAAATGGGTATACAGCTACCTAAAAAACCCCCGGGCATTCAGCCCCTTGAGCCCCATGCCGAATTACTCGGGACTGCTTTCCGATGTAAAACTAAAGGCCCTTGTGGGCTACATATCTGCCCAGAAGTAATATTAAAAAGTGAATTTCAATGACTTATAAGTTAAAAATTCTTACGCTTGCCCTTATAATCGCAGGTTCCACCTTCGCAAGTCAGGCAAATGCGGCCACGGCAAAGGACAACTACCGTTATTACTGCGCCGCCTGCCATGGCCTTGATGGCAAAGGCGACGGTCCCAACAACACAAAGACACAGCCCGTACGGCCAAGAGACCACACAAACTCGGCAAAGATGGGGCAGATGAGCGATGAAGATATCATTCATGTAATCAATGAAGGCGGGGCCGCAACTAACAGATCCCGGATGATGCCGCCCTTCGGGCATACGCTTTCAAAGGACGAGATAACCGCCCTCAAGGACTACCTGAGAGGGCTCTGTGAATGCACCGGGCGATAAAAATTCCAGGAATAGCAAACCCGCCGCCCGCCGCTAACCCCTCAAAAAGCTTACATAACGCAAGCTGATTACTCATCCCCACGGGGCAAAAAAACTTATCCCCCCTTTTCACCCCAATCACCGCTCACGTGCTTGTTCCTGCCCCCCCTTTTGAAACGCCCCTTACTTCACCTTACGCCCCTCGCCTCCAACGTGCTTGAGGCTCATCCTTAAGAGGGTATCTGCCTCTTTAATCTCCGGAGCCCTGGCAATAACCCACTTGAACTCCTTTGCCGCAAGCTCATAGATGCCGCCGTTGAGGTATGCGTTGCCGAGGTTAAAGTGGGCGGTTATGTTATCAGGCTTCAAGGCAATGGCCCTCTTGTAAAACTCGGCGGACTCGCCGAACTCCCCCTTATCAAAGACGATATAGGCGAGCCCCACGAGGGCGTAAAAGTTTTCTCTTACCTTCAGGGATTTTTCAAGGGCCTTCTTCGATTCTTTCTTCTTTCCCATGGCATAGTAGGTGTCGGCCATGAGGTTGTAGGCCTCGGGCAGGGCCGGATACTCCTTCAGTGCCTCTTTCGCATCAAAGAGCACGCTCTTGTAAGCCTTTCTCTTGAAATAACTCTTGCCGTGGGAGATATGATTTCTCGCGTCCGCAGGCACGCTATCCTTAATGGCCTCATAGGCCTCAAGGTCTTTTGAGCCGGCAAGGACAAAATTGCCGAGTTTTTTACCCTTTACCATCTCCGCCGTCTCGACTATATTCACGGAGTCCGATGCGCCCATGGGTTTTATCATCCCGCCTATGACATATATACGATTACCCACCACCACGGAAGAAGCAGCGCGTCTCGGCACATTCAAGGGAGTATCGGGCTCCCATTTGCCGAGTTTTCCATTATCGAGTATCCGGGTCTTCTCAACGCTCGTGAGGTTTATGGTATTATGCCCGGCAAAGGCATATAAGTTATCTCCGCTGACAAGGGAGGTATTTAGAAAACGTCTCGTATACAGGGGGCTTGCCTCGGCCCACTCAGTGAGCGTGCCGTCTGGCCGCGCAAGGGCAGTCTCAACAGAGGCCATTGCGCGCTCGGGGCTGTTTACGTGACCGCCCATGACGTAAAGCCTCCTGCCCTTTCTCGCAAAACCGGAGATGTATCTGTCGTGATTAAAAAAGCTCTCATCCTCCCATTTTCCAAGGCTTCCATCGGCCTTTATGGGGGCTCGCTCAACGTCATTAAGGAAGTCTCCGCCAAAGCCGCCGCCCGCGTATAGCCAGCCGTTTATGGCGAACACCACGCCGCCGCGCCTCGGGAAATGCATCTTAACCTTCTCAAGCGTCCACTTTCCAAGGGTGCCGTCGGCGTTTATCTTGGCCCTCTCAACTGATTTAAGAAGTTTCGGGGCCTTTTGTTTTTCTGCCCCTGTATAGACCTTGTCAAGGCTCTCTCCGCCCATAACATATATATAATCGCCGCTAATCACGGCAACGGGATAGACCCTCGGCATGGTAAGGGGCGCGGAATACTTCCACGGGCCAAGCTCGCCATCAGGGCCTACATCGGCGTACTCAACAGTATTAAAAATCTCCAGCCCCTTTTTGCTGAACTCGCCGCCGCCGATGGCGTATATCCTCCTGCCAACGGCCACTGCGGCCACCCCCGCACGCTTCTTCTGCATGGGACGGGCAAAAAGCCACCTCTTTATCCATACTTTTTTACCGGCTTCAGGTCTCGCAGGTTTGACCGCCTCTGGCACGGAAACCTTCGGGGCAGGATGCGCGGAGGTGGATTTTTCGGCCTTCTTCGAGCAACCGGCTACAGTAAAAAGACCAAGAATCAAAAAAACAAACAAAAATCTCAAAACAGATTTTTTATTCAGCGGCATACCATCAACTCCCCAAAAAAAGTTTTAGTAAAAATTCTATCGAAAAAAACCGGCCTTTACTGCCCTATTGAAAAAAGCAACTCAATACAAAAAGCCGCTTTCAAGACAGAGCCACCAGGACTCCGATAAAAAGGCAATCATATTCTACAATTATTAAGTTTGCGTTGTCAATGAGGAAGCAGGGGGCATGGGAGAGAGAAAAGAGGAAATACGCCGGCAGGAATTAAAAAATCCATCCCCTCTTTATAATTCAAAGAGGCCCGCTCCCTTAATGCATATAAAGACACATGTCCCATGCATTAGGACTTAATTCAGCGAGCCTTGAAAAAAACAAGACCCTCGGCGAGAGGCTATACTTTTTTAGCCCTCTTAGTCGTCCGCCTCGCCTATGGCCTCTTTGTTTCCCTCTTCGTCTACATTTACAAAGGTTATGCGGTTCTCAAAAACAAGGGTCATGGACCGGGCTTTAATGGAATCGCTGAAGACCTTCACCTCGTAGGTTACAGAGGTCCGCCCCCTGCGGGTGAGCTTTATGTCAAATTTCAGCACAGATCCCATGCGTATGGCCTTCTTGAATACTACGTTCTCAAGGCCGATGGTAACAAACCTCCGCCCGGGAAAATCAAGGTTTGCCGTTATATAGGAGTACTCATCAACCCATTGAAGAAGATAACCTCCGAATAGATAACCATAGTGGTTAAGGTGCTGGGGAAGGACAAGCTTGTGATTGAGCATCTTAATTTACCTCTCAATTTAATTACTCTTATACATGCCGTAAAGGGCTGATTTATACAGTGTATACACTAAAAATACCGCATCTGAAAACAAAGTAAAGATATTAGCGGCTATATTTTACTTTTTCCATACAAGACCATGAATTGCAATTTTTTATTGACAAATCCTCTTTGGACAGATATCCTCTATTATAGACAATTATAGACAATATTAGACATTATAGGCCACGAACACGATTAACAACAAGGCCTTTATTCTATCCACCTAACTCAGAGGCAACATATTCCTATGGAACTTAATGTAAAAGAAGCGGCAGACCTCTTAAGCGTATCGGAAAAGACTATCTACCGCATGGTCAAGAGCCGCTCCATACCATGCTGTAAGATAGGCGGGCTCTGGAGGTTCAGCGAGAGCGAGCTTATGAGCTGGGTAAAGGACTCCGGGGTCACGCCCATGTCCTCCGCTCTAACCACACCAACATTGGAAGAAGAATCCGAGACTATCTCGATATCCAACCTCCTTCAAAAAGGCGGCATTTATTACCGCATTGCCGGAGATACAAAAGGCGAGGTTATCAAAAACTCTCTCTTCTCTATTAAGAGAGAAGAAT
Organism: uncultured Thermodesulfobacteriota bacterium; assembly: GCA_964474975.1. Taxonomy (GTDB): domain Bacteria; phylum Desulfobacterota; class GWC2-55-46; order GWC2-55-46; family JADFVP01; genus JAJRZX01. Next base: position 8,542 of record CAYYUX010000005.1, on the reverse strand, counting down.
CAGAAGGACACATTGAGCAACTCTTTACAGCTATCATGGGCCGTGAGAACCTCTGTTCAACTGCCATCGGCCACGGCATAGCCATGCCCCATCCGAGGCCCTTCGGCGAGTTTCTTAGCAGACGCTCTTCCATCTCCATCTGTTTTCTTGAGAGGCACGTTGCCTTCGACTCCGTTGACGGAGAGGATGTCTACGCACTCTTTTTCATATTTCCTCAGAGCGAAGAGCGTTATCTTAAGATACAAGCTCGCCTTCTGAGGCTCTTGAAAGAGGCGGATCTCCTGAGTAAACTAAATGAACTGCCGCTTCGCCCCATGATGCTTGAGCTTATGAGGAATAAAGAACAAGAGGTTCTGGGGGGCTCGAAGTAAGCATGCCCTCTCCACTATGCCTTATACTCACCTCAGTCTCCATCCTCATACTTACGGCCATAATTGCGCCCCTCTTTAACAGACACCAGAGAATCCTTATACCCTTTGCCTTCGTCCTCTCCGCCATAGCATCGCTCTTTGGCCTCATCGCAGGTTTTACCGTAGTTGCTCATGGGACGATAGTGTCCATCACCCTTCCCCTTGGTCTGCCGGAGTTGCCTTTTCATATAAGGCTCGACCCCCTGGCGGGTTTTTTTCTCGTCGTCATATCACTGCTTGGCCTCTTTGTATCCATATACTCCATTGAGTATGTAAAATCATACCTCGGCAAGAGAAACATACCGAGGTTTGTACTTTTTTACTGCCTCTTCATAGCGGGCATGCTCCTTGTCGTCATATCCGACGATGCACTTATCTTTCTAATATCATGGGAGATAATGGCCGTATCGTCATACTTTCTCGTTATTACGGAAGACGAAAAGTCGGCCAACAGGCGGGGCGCTTTTGTATATATTGTCGTTGCCCACGTAGGAGCCATGGCAATACTGCTCTCTTTCGGCATTATGGCAGGTCATGCAGGCGGCGGGATTGGCTCCTATACCTTTGACGCCATGCGTGGCGCCGCTATTACAGGCCCCTGGCTGAGCCTCGCCTTCTTTCTGGCTTTTTTTGGTTTTGCCGCAAAGGCAGGTGTCGTACCCCTCCATGTATGGCTCCCCGAGGCGCACCCCGTAGCCCCATCCAACGTCTCGGCCCTTATGAGCGGCGTAATGCTCAAGACCGCTATCTACGGTATTATGAGGGTAGGTTTTGATATTCTGCCCCATGCCCTCTGGTGGTGGGGCGTAGTGGTTATCATCCTGGGGCTCATATCAGCGGTAATGGGCATCCTATACGCACTCATGCAGAGCGACCTCAAGAAGCTTCTTGCCTATAGCTCCTCAGAAAATATCGGCATCATACTGATCGGCACAGGGCTGGCTATTATCTTTGCCGCCTTCGACCTGCCCGTACTCTCGGCGCTGGCCCTTACGGCGGCGCTATATCACACAATCAACCACGCCATGTTCAAGGGCCTGCTTTTCATGGGCGCAGGCGCCGTTCTTCATGCAACGGGAGAGAGAAACATGGAGGAGATGGGCGGGCTTATCCACCGCATGCCATGGACGGCCTTTCTCTTTCTCGTAGCATGCGTCTCTATCTCGGCCCTGCCTCCCTTTAACGGCTTTGTCTCGGAGTGGCTCACTTTTCAGGCCTTTCTCCTCTCACCGGCCCTTCCCGGGTCCGTGATAAAATTAATCATACCAATAGGAGCGGCCATGCTGGCCCTTACAGGGGCCCTGGCGGCGGCCTGTTTTGTAAAGGTCTACGGAGTTACATTCCTCGGACACTGGCGGGGACACCATAAGAAACATATTCATGAGATAGGCTGGCCCATGCGTATAGGAATGATACTGAGCGGCGTCGCCTGTCTCGGCCTTGGAATTCTGCCCGCCTTCACCATAGGCTGGCTTGATACAGTGCCGGCCATGCTCGTAAATGGTCGTATAGCGCCAAGTGCGGGAAAATTGGGCTGGATGTGGCTCGCACCCATATCCTTTCACCGCGCCTCATACTCGGGGCCAATAGTCCTGTTTGGCATAGTCATTATCATTATACTCTTATACGCTCTGCTTCATCTCAAAAACCGTGCAGTACGCCGAGCGCCCATATGGGATTGCGGATTTAAAAAACTTACTCCCCGCATGCAGTACAACGCCGCATCCTTTGCCATGCCCATAAGGCGCATATTCGGATACCTATTTGATATAAGGGAAAGCACACGGATAGACGGCTCTCACGGTCATATAGAGCTTCCTCACAGCATACACTATAACCTCCGAGTCAGAGACAGATTGTGGGGGTATTTATACAAGCCGCTCATTACCGCGTCATTCGCTATCTCACGGGGCCTCGGCAGGCTTCAACTCGGAAGAATACAGGTATATCTGTTCTACTCCTTCCTTACCATTATCGTACTTATGATCTTTCTAAGGATATATTGATGAGCCCGTACATCACTCAAATAATGCAGATGCTCTTGGCCGTCTTCCTCGCCCCATTATTGGCGGGCTGGATAAAGCTCCTGAAGTGCAGATTCCAGGGTCGTATCTCTCCAGGTTTACTTCAACCATACAGGGATATTAGAAAGCTCTTCTCAAAAGAGATAGTGCTTGCCGAGAACGCATCGTGGATCTTCAGGTTCACGCCATATCTTGTCTTCGGTGTCACTGTACTTGCCACCGCCATCGTACCCATGCTCTCTGTAGACCTTCCCCTCGGGGCTACCGCAGATGTCATAGCCCTTGTAGCCCTATTCGCCATAGCGAGGTTTTTCACGGCCCTTTCCGGCATGGACATAGGCACAGCCTTCGGCGGTATGGGAGCGTCCCGCGAGATGACCATAGCCTCGCTTGCCGAGCCCGCCATGCTAATGGCCATATTCACCGTATCGCTGGCAAGCGGCACCACCTCTCTACCGGCCATCGTCTTTAATACACTGCACATTCACGGCGGGATAATACTTCGCCCATCCCTTGCCTTTGCCCTGCTCTCATTTACGCTCATCTCCCTTGCCGAGACCGGGAGGATACCAGTGGATAACCCGGCCACTCACCTTGAGCTGACGATGATACACGAGGCCATGATACTTGAGTACTCTGGACCGCACCTTGCCCTTATCGAGTGGTCCTCCATGATAAAACTTTTTCTCTTTATCGCAATGGGAAGCGCCTTTTTCATGCCCTGGGGCATAGCGGAGCACAGCGCTCTGACAGGGATTCTCATCGCCCTCGCGGTCCTGCTTATAAAGCTCGGCCTCGCGGGATTTTTCCTTGTAATTATCGAGACCGTCATGGCAAAAATGCGTCTCTTCCGCATGACGGAGTTCATAGGAAGCGCCTTTCTATTCGCCACCCTTGGCATGATTTCATTTTTCATACTGGAGTAAAGACGTGACAGCAAGCCTCGCCATTCAGATAAACAGTATCTTCGCCGCCTGTATACTCCTTACGGCCTTCGGCCTACTTGTTCAGAGGCGCATGCTCGGCCTTGTCCATGTCTTCGCGTTGCAGGGGCTCTTTCTAACCCTTAGCACAGCCCTTGTGGCCTATATAACAGGCGAGAACCACCTCTACATCTCGGCGCTCCTCGCCCTATTGCTAAAGGTTATCTTTATCCCGTACCTCCTCTACCGACTCATCCACAGACTCAAGGTACACCGAGAGGTGGAACCCCTCATAAACCTGCCCATAACCATGCTTATAGGCATAGTTATTGTAATATTCTCTTATTACATGACCACCACAGTAAGCTCGGCCTCTACCCTTGTAACACGCTCCACCATCGCCCTTGCCATGGCTACCGTAATGCTGGGCCTCCTGATGATGATTACGAGAAAAAAGGCCATAACGCAGACCATAGGCTTTCTCGCCCTTGATAACGGGCTAATATTCATGACCACAAGCGCCACCTCGGGCATGCCCCTTGTGGTGGAGCTTGGCATCGCCCTTGACGTGCTTATAGCCGCCGTAATATTCGGAATATTTTTTCTTCACATAGATTCGACATTCGAGACACTCGACTTGAAAGAGATGGAGTCCCTCCGAGAGGACAACAAGGGTTAAACCATGCCGATAACCATACTTGTAGCCATACCCCTAATATCGGCCTTTATCCTGGCCCTTGTCGGAGACGGAGCATTCGCCCCCGAAGTAAATATCGGCGCCTCCCTCCTTACCGCCGTTGCGGGCATATACCTTAGCGCCGTCTTCCTCACCACCGGAGCCATGACCGAGGCCCATGGTTTTTTTCATGGCGACGCCCTAAACGTATACCTTGCCTGCATTACCGCCATTATCTCCCTTACAACGGCCATCTTCAGCAGAAAATACATGCGTACAGAGATAATGCAGGGCCATGTAAGCAAGAGGCGCACGCGTTTCTATCACGTCATGTTCCAAATGTTCATATTCTCCATGCTCCTCGCCCTTCTTACAAATAACTTCGGCGTTATGTGGATAGCCACAGAGCTTGCAACACTCTCTACCGTCCTGCTCATATCCATCTACCGCACTCCTAACTCAATAGAGGCGGCATGGAAGTATTTTATACTATGCGGCGTAGGCATAGCCCTTGCCCTATTCGGCACGGTGCTTCTGTACTTTGCCGCCGAGTCCATCTTCGGCGAGGGAGAAGGCGCGCTCTCATGGACAAACCTCTACGCGGTACGGGGTCAGCTTGAACCTAATATCATGCGTCTGGCCTTTATCTTCTTTATAGTGGGCTATGGGACAAAAGTGGGGCTTGCTCCCATGCACAACTGGTTGCCTGACGCGCACAGCGAAAGCCCAACGCCCATATCGGCCCTTCTTTCGGGGCTACTCCTTAACGTCGCCCTCTATGCCGTGTTGCGGATGAAGATACTTGTTGACGCGGCTACAGGCACTGCCATGGCCGGTAATATCATGATGGGCTTTGGTCTCCTTTCGCTCTTCATAGCGGCCTTCTCGCTACTTCGGCAACGGGATATAAAACGTCTATTCGCCTACTCTTCCATAGAACATATGGGGGTTGCGACCTTTGCCTTCGGCCTCGGCGGCCAGCTTGCCACATTCGCCGCGCTCCTCCATATGCTCATGCACAGCCTTACAAAATCGGCCATCTTCTTTACTGTGGGCTCCGTAGTCCAGAGGCATGGGACAAAGGGGCTAAAGGACATCCGGGGCCTCATCAGAGACACGCCCTTCACGGGCTGGTGCCTGCTCCTCGGCGTCATGTCCATCGTTGGCATGCCGCCCTTCGGTATCTTCATCAGCGAGTTTCTTATCCTTACCATTGCCGTAAAGACGGCGCCAATATTAAGCGCCCTTCTCCTTATCGGACTCGCCGTAGCCTTTGCCGCCATACTGAGTAAGGCTCAGCAAATGGTATCGGGACCGCCCCGTGAGGGACTCTCCCCTGTAAAGGTAGCTGGTATCCCAATCGTCCTTCACATCACCTTAATACTAATACTCGGTCTCTATATTCCGACGCTACTTTCCAAGTGGATATATATGGCCGTGGAGATACTTAAATGAGTTCCCTAACCATTATATTGGAAAGCAAGACATGGACAGAAGTTAAAGCCGATAAGTCCCAGCGTCCCCATAATACAGGGGCCTTTACAGCCCCCCTTTCTGAATACGCCGAGGTGGGCAGGAGGCTTAAAAAAGAAGGAGCGAGGCTCGTAGCCCAGTGGGCAAGCGACGAGACGGCCTTTGGCCGCGGCTATGCCGTACACGCCTCATACGCGAGGGCAAAAGAATATATTATCATCACATCAAACATTGAGAAGGGAGAGCTCGCCTTTCCCAGCCTATCAAAACAATTCGTTGCCGCCTCGAGGTTTGAGCGCACCATGGCCAGCCTTATGGGGCTTAGCCCTACGGGGCTTAGCGACGAGCGGCCATGGATAAAACACGAAGACTGGCCCTCCGAGGCCTTTCCTTTAAGAAAATCATTCAAGGCCACAGAAAAGATGACTCGAGTTGAGGGAACTTACGAATGGGTCCGCGCCGAGGGCGAAGGTGTCTATGAGATAGCCGTGGGACCGGTTCACGCCGGCATCATCGAGCCCGGACACTTTCGTTTTCAGGCCCTTGGAGAGGACATTCTGAACCTCGAAGAACGCCTCGGTTATGTTCACAAAGGCATAGAAAAAAAATTCGAGGCCCTCTCATGGGCAGATGGAGCGCGCCTTGCGGCGCGCGTCTCCGGAGACAGCGCCGTTGCTCACGCCACGGCATACTGCCGCGCCGTAGAGGCCATGTGCGAGATCACGGCCCCGCCGAGGGCAGATTATATCCGCGCCCTTATGCTCGAGATGGAGCGCATCGCCAACCACCTCGGCGACATAGGGGCAATCTGCAATGACGCGGCCTTCGCCTTCTTTAACTACCAGTTTTCAAGGCTTAGAGAGACGATGTTAAGGCTTAATAATACCTTATTCAAACACCGCTTCATGATGGACACAATAATGCCGGGAGGGGTATCTATAGATATTGACCCTTCAGGCATATCACGCATAAGAGAAGAGTTAAAGACACTGGCCCCGGAGTTTGAAGACCTCGCGAAGATCTATATCGACAACCCGTCTCTCGGCAACAGGGTCTACGGGGCAGGTTTTCTCTCAAAAAAAACTGCCCTGAATCTGGGATGTGTGGGTATCGTGGCACGTGCGAGCGGTATCTCAACAGACGCGCGCATCACAGCCCCGTACCCCCCCTACGATACCCTGGGCCCGAATATCTGCACCGCGGTCTCAGGCGATGTTCACGGACGTATCATGGTAAGGATACAAGAGGTCAGAGAGTCCATGAGGCTAATCGAGTCAATCCTCACGGGACTGCCCGAAGGGGCGATAAAAACCCCCTTTAAGACGCCTTCTGCGGACAAAAAGGGCTTTGCCGTCGTAGAGGGCTGGCGCGGGGAGATTATTTACTGGGTGCAGTCAGGGCCCGATGGGAAGATAAACAGGTGTTTGCCGCGCGACCCGTCGGCAGTAAACTGGATTGCCCTTGAGAGCGCCATAAAGGATAATCTCGTCCCTGATTTTCCGCTCTGCAACAAGAGCTTTAATCAATCATACTCAGGCAACGACCTGTAAAGACTTGAGGTAAAAAGGTGCTTAGACTCTTACATCAGATATTCAGGACAGGCGTAGTCACCGAGCCGCTCCCACCCCTTGATGAGAGCGCGGTACAGCTCATCGGGCCGCGCCTTGAAGAAAGAATTATGAAAAAATTTCGCGGAAGTCTTGCTATAAGGATGGTGGACTCCGGCTCCTGCAACGCCTGCGAGCTTGAGGCGCAGGCCATGAATAACTCATTATACGACGCCGAGCGCTGGGGTATTCACTTTACCGCTTCTCCGCGCTTTGCCGATATGCTCCTTGTCTCCGGACCTGTAGCGAGAAACATGGAGATAGCCTTACAGCGGACGTATAATACAATGCCCGCCCCGAAACTTGTCGTAGCCATCGGGGACTGCGCCTATAACGGAGGCATTTACGGCTCAAGCTACGCATCCCATGGCGGAGTAGCGGGCATCATACCCGTAAACGCCTACATCAAGGGCTGTCCGCCAGACCCGGCCACGCTCCTCGGCGGGATCCTCAAGGTCATCGGCAAGGATTCCCCTGAATAAGCGGAAGACGTATCCCGACCCTGCGCCCGTCTCCCTGCATCTAATTTACATCAAGGCCATTGCGCTTATCATTATCCTATCATTGCAGTATGGATGTGGTTTTGATAAAATACCATAAACTTATATATACGATGACTATCTTCCCCTGAGGGCCTAACCGCCGGGGGATATGCAAGAGCCGTCTCACGGCCTCTCCATCTCCATGATCAAGGCAGGTTATGCAAAAAACCGCCATATTAACGGGGTTCATCATCGCCGTCCTCAGTATCGCGGGCTGTACGCAATACACCTGCGCCCCGATAAAGACATACCACGAACCATGGGTACAGCTCGACAAGAACTTCGGCACCGGCGAGGCCTGCATGACCGCTATATGGGACGTAGGCGTCTGCGCCACAGAGACGCCGGAAGTGGCTGATGTACAGATAAAATGGGCCCTCCAGTGCAGGGCATACTGTAAAAAGGCCTCAAAAAAACAGAGCATTAAGTCTTGCAGGGGTATATCCATGGACCAGAGTCACGGCAGGCCCCTATGTAAGCGCGTTAGCTCGAGCGCCGATATGCCCGCACTTGAAAACCCCTGGTATATCATCTGCTCCGATATATCGAGCTCTTGCGAATGCCTGCCCGTGGACTCAAAAAAACATTAAAAAAACACCTCCATCAAAGCCCCTCCGCTTTCATTGCCTCACCAAGACTACAGGGCCTTGACAACCGAATATTTTAAAGTAGAATCAATACATCTCTATATTATTCTCCACGGCCTCCGAGAGCCCTCAGACCAAAGGTTCTGCATTCGGAGAAAAAGACCAACTTAATCTAAAAAAGAGGAGGATTGAGCATGGCTATTATCTTACCGGATTTACCTTACGCCCAAGACGCCCTGGAGCCACTTATCAGCTCCCGCACCCTTGAATTTCATCACGGCAAACATCACAGCGCCTATG